>DAIDKV010000009.1 GCA_027449865.1 Planctomycetales bacterium | reverse complement strand
CGGCCGTCCGAGGCGCCACCCCTCGCGCCTGAGTCTCGTTTTCACTTCTCGATTTCACGAACGCCCCCAGCCGTATCGCGGTCTGGGGGTTTTCTTTTTGCTCCGATCCGAGGCTGAGTTCTGAATTCCTGAGACCTTCGCGTTCTCGATCCCTGATCCTTGCGAGCCGGTCCTGGGATTGGCGAGCGGAAGCAATCGTCCAACGATCCCCGAGGCACTCCATGAAGAAGCCCCCCGACCAGGTTCTGGGCGGGGGGCTTCGCGTTTCACTCAGGGAGAATCCGACGCTTCCTGCTCGGGCAATCGCAACCTCGAGGACGAACCGAACTTACTGCTGTGCCGACGGCGCCGAAGCGGGAACCTGCTGGGGCGAGGGCACCGAAGTGGGAACCATCACGGTCCGGCAAACGGCCACCTGATGGGCGACCGGACGGACCTGGCTGGTCATCACGGTGACCGGAACCTGATACGGTACGCAAACGGGAACCTGTCGGGTGACCGACTCCGTCACCGGACGGCAGCGCACCGTGGGAACCACCACCGAATGCTGCTCGGGAACCATCGCGGTGACCTGCACCTCAACCCAATCAGTGATCTGCCGCGGCACCATCCGGGTCTCGGTGACTTCGTAAGGCTGCATCTCCGTCGTGCAGACCGTCCCGACGATCGGGATCGGAATCCGCTCCACCTTCGGCTGCACGCACTGCACCGTCTCCTTCACCGGGACGAAGGTCGTTCGCTGCCGCGGAACCTGGATCGTCTCGGGAACCATCCGCGTCACCGGCTTCCAGACCGGAACCTGCTCGGTCGTGCAGGTGGTCACCGGCCGATAACTAACACAGGTCGTCACTCCGCCACACTCGCCGCAGCCTCCACCACCACAACGATGGCCACACTGATGCTGACAGGTCACCACGGGGACCATCTGCGTCGACGGAACCTGCCTCGGAACGTAACAAAGCTGCTGCTCGCAGACCGGGATCATTCGCGTCACCGGGACGATCTCGTTGACGCATTGCGGAATCATCCGCGTGATTTCCTTGTTCACGACCTCGGTCGAGCACCGCGTCTGGTAGATCGTTCGCTGCACCTGCTTCGTCACCGGAATCGGCCGGTAGCAGCGCCTGGTCATGGTCACCGGCTCGCAGACCATCCGGCAAACCGGCTGCTTCACCACCTGTTGCTTCGGCACGCAGGTCGTCACCGTTCGCGTCTCGTTCACCGTCTCCGGTATCATCCGCGTCACCGGAACGGTCTCGGTCCGATACTCGGTTCGGTAGCAGGTCTGCATCTGCGTGACCGGAACCTGCACACACTCGTACGACTGGACCGTCTCATAGACCGTCTGCGTCTGCGGGACAAGGACCGTCCCGGTCCCGCCCTGGGCCGAGGCCGAGGCTGCCGCCGACGCCGACTGCGCCGATTGGCCCCTCACCGAGATCCCCAACCCCCCGACCAGGATCGTCCCCACGACCGCGATCGGCACCCACCGCTGACAACGCATGTTGCTCGCTCCTGTTGTCAAATTCCACTCAAAACCCGTAGCTCGTTTCATCCACATTCCGTACCCATTCTCCAACAAAATGGCCCAGACGAAAGAGACTGCCTATTCTAACCAGTCCACGAGGTCCACCGCATCCCCGCGGAACAGGGCGATCGTCAAAATCCGGAGGACAAAACCGGGCGTGCGGCCGCCGAAGGGAAGGGCCGGTCGATCGAAACGGATGAGGCTTCTCCGGTTGCGGTGCAGGGCCGATTGCAGTATGGTCACAAGGTGGGGGCGGGATGTTCCCCCTGTCAGCCGGGGAGCGGCGGCGGGCCGGCCATCGACCGGTCTTCCCGGCCGGACGTCGCACGATCCGACTCAGTCACGGGCGGAGCCAGCCAATCTTGTCCATACCCAAATCCGAGCGCGAGCGTAGCCTCGCTGTCTTCATCGACCTGGAGAACCTGGCGATCGGCTTCCAGAATCAGCGCAAGATCAAATTCGACATCCAGAAGGTGCTGGAGCGGCTGGTTGAGAAGGGGAAGTTGATCGTCAAGAAGGCGTATGCCGACTGGAGCCGGTATCCGCTTTACACAGCGCCTTTCCACGAGGCGGCCATCGAGCTGATCGAGATCCCCAAGCGATCGCAGACCGGCAAGAACTCGGCCGACATCCGCCTGGTGGTCGACGCGATGGATCTCGCCTGGAGCAAGGTCCACGTCGACACCTTCGTGATCGTCTCGGGCGATTCCGACTTCTCCCCGCTGGTCTCGAAGCTCAAGGAGAACGGCAAGCACGTCATCGGCCTGGGGATGAAGGGCTCGACCTCGGAACTCCTCCGCGACAATTGCGACGAGTTCATCTATTACGAGGATCTCGAGCGTCAGGAGCAAAACGAGCAGCAGCTCGCGACCGACCTGGCCTCGTACCTGCCGCCCAATCTCCCCGAACGGCATCGCGAGCTCTTCGGCCTTCTGATCGAGGCTTGCCACGCCCTCCGCCGCGAAAATCACGAGGTCCTCTACGCCTCGATGATCAAGGACACCATGAAGCGGAAGAAGCCGTCGTTCGACGAAAGCTATTACGGCTACCGAAGCTTCACCCATGTCCTCGAGGAGGCCGACAACCTCGCTCTGGTCGACATCGAACGCAATCCCAAGAGCGGAACCTACGTCGTCTCTCGGTTCTGCGGCGAACGCGAGGCCAAGGTCGGCGAGGAGGCCGAGGGACAACCGGCCGCCTCCGTCCCACTACCGGCCAGCGGCCCACCACGCCGCCGCTCTTCCGGCCGTCGCCGCCGATAACGAGAAGAGAAGCCTCGACTCCGGCGAGACACGATACCTGCCCGCCGCCGTATGGTTAAAATAAGGGGACCCTCGGATCGCACGCATCGGAGGGCACCCTCATCGATCGCTAAGGGTCGAATATCGGGAGGCTCGATCATGCGACGGGTTGCGTCGGGCTGGATCGTCGGTTTGCTTTTCGGTTGGGTCTTCCTCGCGGGAACAGGCTCACTCCTCGCCGCCGAGCCTCCCTCCGAGAAAATGCTCGAAAAACGCGGACTGAAACGCGCGGGGGAGTTGTTCGTCCTCGAGGCCGAGACCCCCGTCCGCGAGAAGGCCCAGGAGGTCCGCAACCTCGCCCGGGACTGGCGGCATGCCCGCGCCATCCAGAATTCCACCCTCAGCGAGTCGCAATATCAGGCAACCATCAAGGAACTCACCAACGAGCTGAACCAGCTCAAGGCCCAGAGCAACGCCGCTCAGCAGACCATGAACCGACTCCCCAAAATGCGGTCGCGACGCGGAGGAACCTTCTTCTCCAATAACTACGTGACCGAGGAATATCAGGAGCTGAACTACTACAAGAATCAGCTTCAAATGGAGATCAACCAGCGAAACGCCTTCCTGAGCCAGCTTCGGAGCCAGCCGTTCGACCCCAAGGCCCGCATCCGGGCCGACGCCGACGCCGAGACCAAAAAAACCGCCCTTCAGGAAGCCGTGACCGAGCTCCGCAAATTGGTCGACGACGCCCACGCGAAGTACGAGGTCGTCAAAAAAGATACCGAGGTCTCGAAGTGGCTCCAGATCCCCGAGGGTCCCGCCCACATCAAGCCGAAGCTCGGTCCTTCCCGTCCCTTCCTTAACGACGTCAAGCTCCTCGAACAACTGGAGCGCCAGCTCTCGCCCGAGGCCCCGTCGTCGAAGTCCAACCACAAGGGCCACCGCGCGAAGTCGCGCCGATACGCCAACACCGACCCGGCTTCCGCTCCGTTCTAATCGCGTTGTCGGACGAGGGCGGAGAATTCTCTCCGCCTCCGGCCCGCTCAGGCCGGAAGACCGACCATCGGCTCGCCGTGGGGAAGCTCGATCGAGACGACCAGCCCAGGGTCGGCATTGAACGCGGTGACGCGTCCGTGGTGTAGCTCGACGGCACGACGTGCGATCGCCAGTCCAAGCCCGATCCCGCCGCTGTCCCGGCCCCGATCGTTCTCGACCCGGAAAAACGGCTCAAAGATCGCCGAGAGCGTCTCTCGCGGAACGCCCGGCCCGTGGTCGCGCACCGAGACCTCCACGCGATCCCCATGCCGGGCCAGCTCCACAACCACCGACGTCCCCTTCGGCGCGTGTCGGACGGCATTCCGGATGACGTTCTCGCAGGCCCGACGAAGCAGCTCACGATCGCCCGTGAGGACCACCGACCGCTCACCCGCGAGCGTCAGCCGGCATCCGGCCGCGTCGGCCTCGAGCGAGCAATCCGCGACCAGTTCGTTCAGGAGCCGGGCGAGATCGACATCCTCCATGTTGCGAGCCGTCGGATCTCCCTCGGCGCGGGTGAGCTGCAACAACTCGTCAACCAGATGATTGAGTCGGTCGGCTTCCTTCCGGATTCGAGAGAGGGCCGCCTCGCGGTCGGGGCTGGTCCGCGCCAGCTCGACGGCAAAACCCAGCCGGGCCAGGGGCGACCGCAACTCGTGCGAGACATCCTGAAGAAGCCGCCGCTCCGCCGAGAGCAACGTCTCGATCTGATCGGCCATCCGGTTGAAGGTCCGCGACAGATCGCCGATCTCGTCGCGACGGGTTACGTGGTATCGAACGCCCAGGTCACCGCGGCCAAACCTCTCCAGCACTCGCCGAAGACCCCGGAGCGGCGAGGCAATATGCACCGCCAGCAGGTAGCAAAGCCCACCAATCAGGATCGGCAGCCAGAGAAAATACACGAGCGGGTCGGCGGCCCCAAACCGGCGGCGGGCCGGCAGAACCGTGATCAGCCGGTACTTCTGGTCCGAGCCGTGGAGGAGCACCTGGGGCCCCTCTCGCGTCGACGCCCGGAGAAACCAGGGCAAACCCCACCACGCCAGGCTGCTCCGAACCCGCGACCTCGACCGCTGCCGGCTCGCTCGCAGAGCCAGCAGGCCCGATCGATCGGTCCCGTCCACGAGATCGATCCCCTTCGCGTCCACCAGATAATGAGGCGCCTCCGTGAACGTATCCAGCCGCGCCAGATACTCCGAAAGCCGCGACGGACCACCTTCCTCATAGGCCCGGCGCGCGTCATCCACGAAAAGCGAATGCACCCGGGACGGCGACTCCCTCGGCTCCAGCCGGGCCATGAGAAAAAACGAGGTCGTAACGATCCCCGCCCACGAGAGCACGATCGTCGCCGTGAACCACAGGAAAATCTTGGCGAAAAGCGAGCGGACCCGAATCCTCATCGTGGCGATTCCTGAGGAGCCTCGACCTCGGCGCAAAACAGGTAGCCCACCCCCCGGATCGTCCGGATCAGCAGGCCAAGCTCTCCCAGCTTCTTGCGAAGATGACTGACATGAACGTCAAGCGATCGGTCCTGCGCCGAGGCCGGACGCCGATAGATCGCCGATGACATCTCATTGCGCGAAACAATCCGCCCGGCCGAGCGAATGAGGATCTCCAGGATATCGAACTCGGTCGTCGTGATTTCCACCGGCTGGCCCTCGCAATGAACCTCGCGGGTGCCGGGGACCAGCCGGACGCCGTTGACCTCCAGCACCTCCGAGACCTGCGTCACGCCCCGGCCCGACCGCCGAAGCACCGCCCGCATCCGGGCGACCAGCTCCTCGGGCTCGAACGGCTTGGGAAGATAATCATCGGCGCCCGAGTCGAGACCCGCGACCCGGTCCTCACGCGCCGTCCGGGCCGTCAGCATGATGATCGGAATCGTGCTCCGACGCCGAACCTGCCGAAGCACCTCGAAGCCCTCCAGCCCCGGCAGCATCACGTCGAGCAGGATCAGATCGTGCTCGTCGGAAAGGGCCCGTGCCAGGCCCCTGCGCCCGTCGTGAATGACCTCGACCGCAATCCCTCGCGTCACCAGGAACTCGAACATCAACTCGCACAACTCCTGATCGTCGTCGATCAGAAGCACCGAGATTTCTGAGTCCGCCGGTATCGTCCGGATATCGATACTCATCGTGTTGTCATCTCAGGCCGAAAGGGGACCGAAACTCACTTACGATTATAGGCGGCAAGCCGGCGGACGCAGGCCCGGCCGGACTCCGCCAGCCGGGCTCTGCCTTGTCCCAACGAACAAACGTTCTCAGGCCGTGGTCGATGTGCTGGTCGATGTCGATGTGGTGGTCGTCGAACCAGTGGTCGGTGCAACCGGCGTCGCGGGAATCATCGGAACACTCGCGACCGCGACAGCATTCGGGCCGTTCGGCAAGCTCGATGGATTCACCGGAATCATCGGACCGCCGACTCCACCACCGCCCATCAACGTACCACCGAAACCACCACCTCTCATCATCATCATCGGACCACCAATTCCACCGCCGCTCATCATCATCGGCCCGCCGAAGCCACCACCCCCGCCGCTCATCGTCGCTCCGCCGCCGCCGCTCATCATCATTGGCCCGCCAAAGCCACCGCCGCTCAACATCATCGGCCCGCCGAAGCCACCACCGCCGCCGCTCATCGTCGCTCCGCCAGCGCCGCTCATCGTCGCTCCGCCGGTGCCGCTCATCATGTCGGCTCCTGTTCCGCCGCCGAGGCCCGCGTCGGCACCTCCACCAAAACCACCTCCACGGAAACCATCTCCGCCAAAACCGCCGCCGCCGAATCCGACGCCTCCCACCCCGGGAATCGCAACCAGATAAGGTTGGACCGATTGCATCGTCGCCTGGACCCCCGCGAGGCTCGTGGGCGAGGCGCTCGAACTCGCCGAGGTCCCACCGCTCCCCGACGGCTGAGCCGCCTGAATCGCAACGCCAAGCGCCGACTGGTCCGACTGGATCTGCGCCACCTGACTCGACGTCAGCCCCTCGCTCGTCAGGACCGCCCCGGTATCCGCCTGCACGGTCGACAACGCCGAGGAACCCGTGAGCGTCCCCCGGGCGATCGCCGTCAGGTCATCCTGCACCTTCCCCATCGCGGCGTAACTCGGCTGCGCCCCAACCGGAACAGCATTCCTCAGGTCCGTCTGAAGCGTCTGAAAAGCCTTCTGCACGGCCGAAATCGTCGGGGGCATCGTGGTCGAGGGAGTCGAGGAAGTCGAGGGCGACGTTGGAGTCGTCGTGGTCGACGAGCCCATCGGCGGCGAGTTCATCCAGGGCAATCCTGTCGGGGTCGTGCTCGACGCTGGCGTGACCGACGTCGGAGTCGTCCCGGTGGCTCCCGGCGTGGTCGACGAGGACGAGGCCGTCTGAATCGCCGTTGCAACGTTCTGGATGTCCGACTGAATCTGCGCCACCTGGGTCGTCGACAGCCCCATGCTCGTGAGAATGGCCGCCTCGTCCGTCTGGATGGCGGTCGTGCCCGCCGTCCCGGTGAGCGTCCCCTTGCGGATCGAGGCCAGATCGTCCTGCAACTGGCCGATCGAGGCATGAGTCGGCGTCGCGCCGACGCTGACCGAGTTACTGAAGTCGGTCTTCAACGTCTGGAAGGCCGACTGGACCGCCGACGAGCCGAGCGCGGCCCGCGTCGGCGGGGTCGTGGAACCGCTCGTCGCCTGAAGCAGCGGCGCTGTCAACAAAAAGAGCGGATCGCGAACGCCGCCTCCCAGTCCGAGGGCTCCGCCACCGAACATCGCTCCCGGCCGACCGCCGCCAAACGACCGGAGTTCGGCCCGCATCCCGATCGGTCCCCGACCCGATCCCAATCCCCCCAGACCACCGAAACCGAGGCCAAATCCCCGGGTCAGAAGCTGGCGACCCTCCAGCGCCTCGCAACTCACGGCGGCTTTCGGCCCACGACGTCCCCGGTTCTTCTCCGAATGACTCTTCATCAAACCGTCCTCCCTGACAGACCATCCATCACCCGACCCACCCATCCTGGGACAGGCCGACTTCCCCAATCGCGGGCGAACAAGACTCCTCCCTCGGAACCTCGCCGCCGAGCGAATCGTTCCTCCGACATCCTGGGAAACGGAATTCCCACTCCGGCAACGCCACCGCCGACAGCCGTTTCACAAACCTTTGCGCAACACAGTACCGGGGAGACTCAGCAGCGTGGTGGATCAGTACGCATCGCCCGAGATGACCTCTCCGCCCGCGACGGTCCCAAGCGCCCGCCAGACCATGCCGTCGATGGTGCTCTTGACAAACCGGACACTGCCGTCGCCCAGCAGGGCATTGACTCCGCCGGGGTGGTAGCTATGCGCGTTGATCGCCGCGAACGTCGGCCCGCCGTTCTCCTCGTTCTTTCCGTTGAGGTCCAGATCCATCCCCGGATAGAACGACCGGCCAATGATCGCCTTGTTCGGCGGCCAGGCCGTCGTGAACCCCGCCGCGTGAACGTGCCCGTCCGCCCACTCGGTGTGGAATTCGTACTGGTTCTCCGTCACGCATGTCCCATTATCGTACTCAGGCGCGACCTGGAACGGATCGGCGTACGGGCTCGGGATCTTGCTGGGATCGTTGACCGAGGGCAACGTCGTGAACCGGCAGTTCGAGGCGGTCTGATACGCCTTCACCTCGGCGACGAATAGCGTCTGGCTCAGCCCATCCGTCATCGACGCCGGCCGGAGACTTCGATTCGGTCCAAAGGCCTGGCGATTATCTGGTCCGTTGAACCCGCCCCAGACAAACCAATCGCCTCCACACATCCCATAATTGATCACACCCGATAATCCATAATTGTGCGTGGACACCCGCGGTCGGATCTCGCTCGGACAGATCAGCGCGGCCAGGCTCAGGGAAACGACCGAGGAATTGGTCGGGTCCTCCTTGAAGACGCTCAGATTCGCCGCGTGGAACAGTGGGTTCCCTTCCATGTACGGCAGGAGCCGGGCCTGGGCGCTCCAGCCGGTGTCGTAGAAAACCGTGTTGCCGGTGCCCCGCAACGACATCGTCATCGGCAACGCCCCCACCGCCGTCTCGTAGTTGTGCCGGGCCAGGCCAAGCTGTTTCAGGTTGTTCGTGCACTGGATCCGACGGGCGGCCTCACGCGCGGCCTGCACCGCCGGCAAGAGCAGCGCGATCAGTATCGCGATGATCGCGATCACCACCAGCAACTCCATCAACGTGAAACCGCGCCGGCTCTTCATCAGTGGCTCCCGCCAGAAGGACGTGAGACATTTGTCTGAGGAAGAGTATGCGGGACTTGGAACGCCAGAGTCAACGACCGAATTCGGAGGAGGGGGAAGATCCGCCGATCCCGTACTTGCGGAGCTTCTGGCGGAGGGTGGTCCGGTGGATGCCGAGGATCTCGGCGGCGGCGGCGCGGTTGTCCCGACAATGATCGAGGACAGCCTGAAGGAGCGGAGGCTCGACCTGGTCGAGAAATCGTTCGTAAAGCGCGGGATCGGCGGCGAGGGAGGCGGGATCGGCGAGCTGGTGGCGGGCCCAGGCGGCGATCGGCGCGCGGAGATCCTCGGCGGCCGACCGACCGGCTTCGGACCCGGGCCGGCCGACTGGCGGGAGATGCTCGGGCGCCAGTGCCCGGCCTCGGGCGACGATCGCCGCGTGCTCGATCGCGTTCCGTAGCTCGCGGACGTTCCCGGCCCAGGGACGCGCGCGAAGCGCCTCGATCAGGGCAGGGGTGGTCCTCGCCTCGTCCGTGCCCGGGAGCCGGGCCAGCCGGAGGAAATGTGCGACCAGGTCGGGAATATCGCCAAGCCGATCGCTCAGCGGCGGCAGATGGATCGGGAAGACGCTCAGGCGAAAATATAAATCCTCGCGGAACTTCCCCTCGGCCATCAGATCACCGAGTGACCGATTCGTCGCGGCGAGAATCCGAATGTCGACCGGGCGGGGGCGCGTCTCGCCGATCGGCGTGAACGTCCGGTGCTCGATCACTCGGAGCAGCTTGACCTGTAAGTCGGGCGGAAGATCGCCAAGCTCGTCCAGGAGAAGAGTCCCACCGGCGGCCTGTTCGAGCAGGCCAGGACGATCCTCGGTCGCGCCGGTGAACGAGCCTTTCCGATGGCCGAACAGCTCGCGCTCGACCAGGGTCGGCGTCACCGAGGCGA
Source organism: Planctomycetales bacterium (assembly GCA_027449865.1). Classification (GTDB taxonomy): domain Bacteria; phylum Planctomycetota; class Planctomycetia; order Isosphaerales; family Isosphaeraceae; genus JAKAUH01. Next base: position 93,603 of record DAIDKV010000009.1, on the reverse strand, counting down.
GGTTCACTGGGACGAACGGTCCGTTCCTTCTTGGACCGTGCCGGTGGATCGCCAGCGCGACGAGTTCCTTCCCGGTCCCGCTCTCACCGGTGATCAGAACCGGGACATCCGCCGGCGCCACCAGCGCGATCCGCTTGAAAAGCTCCTGCATGGCTGGCGACCGACCGACGAGCGCCTCGGGCCCCCTCGCATCGGTGGCCGGCGCGGGAGCCGCGGCTTCTGGCCGCCGAGCGTCGAGCGCCCTCGCGACAACTCCGGTCGCGCGGTCGAGATCGAACGGCTTGACAAGGTAGTCAAACGCACCGCCTTCCATCGCCCGGACGGCCGTTTCGAGGTCGCCAAACGCGGTGATCACCACAATCGGCGCGGGGCCGATTCGCTCACGGAAAGCACCCATCGCCGAGATCCCGTCGCGGCCCGGCAACCGGACGTCCAGCACCAGCGCATCGATCGACCCTCGGCCGGCGATCGCGAGTCCTTCCTCAACCGACGAGGCGACCTCCACCTGGTGCCCCTCGTCGCCCAGCGACTCGCGAAACGCCCAGCAAATACTCGCCTCGTCGTCGACGACCAGGATCCGGCTCATTCCGCCTCCCGGGAACTTTCGCGAACGCGCGGCAGGGCCAATCGAAACCGGGTCTCGCCCTCCTCGCGATTCCACGATAGCCGCCCGCCGTGATCGACCGCCACCCGATGCGCCAGCGCCAGGCCGAGCCCAACCCCCTCGGGCTTGCTCGTGACGAACGCCTCGCAAAGGGAATCGGCCAGCTCGGGCGGCGGACCAGGGCCGGTGTCGACGACCTCGGCCACGATCTCATCAGCGATCGCCTCGGCGACCAGTCGAACGGTTCCGCCTGGCCCGGCGGCCTCGATCGCGTTGAGGGCCAGGTTCAGCAGCGCCGCCCGGACTCCAGCGACGTCGACAGTCACCGGCATGGGCCCGTTCGCGGCCGGATGCACCAGCTCGACCCTCGCATGCTGACATGCAGGATTGACCAACTCGGCGACGTCGGCGAGGATCGTGGCGAGGTCCGACGGCTCCGGCTCCCGTCGCTCGACGCGGCCGAGCGAGAGCAGGCCCTTGACCTGATCCTCGGTCATCGCGAGCTGCCGGAGCGCCATGGAGAGACTTGGGTCGCCAGATGCGCTCGGATTCCGCCTCGCGTAGAGCTGCACGCTCATCCGCGCCCCGGTCAGGGCATTACGAAGCTGGTGGGCCAGTCCGGCGGCAAGCTGGGCGAGCAGATGCGAGCGCTCGGTCTCTCGGATCGTCCACCGCATCTCGCGGAGCGTCCCGCACAGGCGATTGATGGAGCGCGAAAGGTCGGCGATCTCGTCAGTCCGGCTGGTCGGGGGTAGGTCGTCGAAGTCGCCCGACTCGATCCGCGTGACGCGGTCCTGAAGCTTGCGGATGCGGTCGGTGATTCGGTGCGCGACCAGCCCGGTCGCTAGCACCATCAGTCCGAGCGAACCTGCGCCGAGCATCAGAGGCGGCATCGCGGCCTCGGCCTGGGCCTGACGCCAGCTCTCGACCGGGTAGAGGACCAGGAGCGATGAGCCCTCGGGATCGCCGGGCGTCCGAAGCGCGGCGACGAGGTAGCGCCGGCCGTCGAGCACGGTTTCGGGATTCCCGCGAAGGGCGTCGACGTGGACGGTCGCTGGTAGCGACCTCAATTCGGGCGGGAGGATATCGAGGCGGTCGAGGCTGGTCGCCGAGACGGTCCCGTCGGTCCGGCAGGCGGCGAACTGGGCACCCGAGAGCCCTCGCATCCGGGCGAGGACAACAGGCGTGTAGGGGAACCCGGCGTTGCCGAGGGCGTCGATCACGCCATTGAGACGGTCGACGATTTGAGCCTCGCTCCGGCGGGCGGCGAGGGTGGCCGTCGCGATCGCGATCGAGGCGACCGCCGCCGCCTGAATGGCGATCAGCGGGACGAGGATCTGGTTGCGGATTGACCACCGCATTGGCCCGACCGCCCCACGCGGGGGCTCTCCGCTCGCCTGGCCAGCTAGTTCCGGATCGACGCATTGACGATCCGGTGGAACTCGTCGCGGAGCTTGAGGTTCCCCGAGGGATAGACCTGGGTCATCATGATCCCGATCAGCTCGTCCTTCGGATCGACCCAGAAGTCGGTGTAGTAGATCCCGCCCCAGGAGAAGGTGCCGATCGGGTCGCCCTTGGGGTCGTCGGGCCGGGTGACGACGCCAAAGCCGTAGCCGAACGCGTCGCCGTGAACAGCGATCCAGAGGGGCAGGGCACCGGTCTGGGGACGGGTCATCGCATCGACGGTCTCGGCCTTGAGGATGCGGGTGCCGTCGAGCTCGCCGCGGTTCAGGAGCATCTGAAGGAACCGGGCGTAATCGCCGGCCGTCGAGAGCAGACCGGCTCCGCCCGAGAAATATCCGGGGCGCTGGCCGTACGCCGCATCGGCCGAATAGATCAGGGCGCCCTTGACCGAGGTCCCGTCGGGCGTCCGCTTGATCTTGCCGTCGGGACCGGGCTCATAAAGCGCCGCGAGGCGATCGACGCGGGACTTCGGCAGGAGGAACGTCGTCTCGTTCATCCTCAGCGGTTCGAGGATCCGGGCGCGGAAGAAGGCGTCGAGCGACTGTCCGGAGACGACCTCGACCAGTCGGCCGAGGACGTCGGTATTCAGTCCGTATTCCCAGGCGGTCCCGGGCTGGTGATGCAGTGGGAGGCCGGCCAGGCGCCGGACGTTTTCGGCCATTGTGAATTCGCTGGGGGTCAGACCGTCGCAGATGCCCGACTCGGCGTAAAGTCGTCCGACGTGCGGCCGATCGGTGAACCGATAGCAGAGGCCCGAGGTGTGCGTCAGCAGGTCGCGGACGGTGATCGGCCGATACGCTTGCACCGGTTCGTATTCACCGGCCGAACTCCCCGCCGAGGCGGCGACCGCGTCCTTTGGGCGTGGGTGGGCGACCGTCATGTACTTGAACTCGGGGAGATACTTCGCGATCGGGTCGGAGAGCTCCAGCCGGCCCTCATCCACGAGGATCATGGCGGCGGTGCTGGTGATTGGCTTGGTCATCGAGGCGATTCGGAAGATCGACTCGGGCGTGATGGCGTCGCCCGCCTCGATCTCTCGCTTTCCGACGGCCTCCAGGTACGCCACCTTCCCCCTGCGCGCCACCAGCAGGACGGCCCCGGCGATCTCCTTGCGATCGGCGGCCTGGCGAAACAGCGCGGTCGCCTTCGCGAGGCGGCTGGCGTCGAGCCCGACCTCCGCGGGCCGAGCGCGTGGGAGGTCGTCGGCGACGGCGGGGCGGAGGGCCGGCGTCGCGAGGATGAGGAGCAGCACGGCGGGCGCGGACCGTCTCATGGAAGCGTCTCCTGGATCGTCGAACCCGGCCCGGACCGCCGGGCGTTGAGACCATTGTGCCGACCGGTTCGAGCAAGGCAAGCCCCAGTCGCCCGGCGCGGGGTGGCTCAGAGGGCGCCGGGCTCGGAGCCGCCAGCGAGCTGCCGGCGGAGGAGCTTCTTGTCGATCTTGCCGACACCGGTCTTCGGCAGGGCGTCGACGAGGTGGATGTCCTCGGGGAGCGGCAACTGCCATCGGGCGAATTTTTTCGAGAGTCGATCGATAATGGCCTGGGGCTCAACCGGATCCTCTCCGGGGGTCATCACCACGAGGACGGCGGGTTGCTCGTCGTTGACCGGGTCGGGGCGGGCGACCACGGCCGCCTCGGCGACGCCCGGGAGGCCGAGGATCGTGTTTTCCATGTCGACGCTGGAGATCCATTCTCCCTTCCGCTTGATGAGGTCTTTCTTGCGGTCGCGGAGCTGGACGTATCCGTACGGGTCGATACTGGCCATGTCGCCGGTTCGGAACCAACCATCGTCGGTGAAGGCGGCTCCGGCGGCCGGGTTCTCGTAATACGTCGAGGCGATCCAGGGCCCGCGGACGGCCAGTTCACCGACCTGCTCGCCGTCCCAGGAGAGGTCCTGGCCGTCCTCGCCGAGGATTCGGATCTCGACACCGATGGGTGGAACACCCTGCTTGAGGCGGTATTCCAGTTGCTGTTCCTCGGGCCAGGATCGCATCGCGCCTCGAAGCTCCGAGACGGTTCCCAGCGGCGAGGTCTCGGTCATCCCCCAGGCGTGGAGGACCCGGATGCCGAAGTCGCGCTGGTAGTTCTCGATCATCGCCCGGGAGGCCGCCGAGCCGCCGACCAGGAGCGTGTGCAGGCTCGACAGGTCATACGGCCTCTCCTTCAGGTGGTAATAGAGCAGGTTCCAGATGGTCGGGACACCGGCGGAGGTCGTGACGCGTTCGGCCTCGAGAATCTCGGCGAGCGGCTGGCCGAGCAGGCCCGAGCCGGGGAAGACGATCTTCGCGCCGGTCATCGCGGCGGAGTAGGGGATGCCCCAGGCGTTCACATGAAACATGGGGACGGCCGGAAGCGTCGTCTCCCGCTCGGAGAGTCCACCCGCGTCGACCAGGCAGCCGGCCATCGCGTGCAGGAACGTCGATCGATGGCTGTAGACCACTCCCTTCGGATCGCCGGTCGTCGCCGAGGTGTAACACAGGCCGGCCGCCTGCTTCTCGTCGAGACGAGGGAACTCGGCTCGCTCGGTCGATGAGGCCAGCAGCTCCTCGTAATCGATCGAGGGCGCTGGTCGACTCGGCGGCTCGGGACACCGGTCGTCCATGATGATGTAGTGCTCGACACTCGGCAGTTCGGGCTGCATCGCCGCCGCAAGCGCGGCGACCGACTTGTCGACGAAAAGGAGGCGGTCCTTCGCGTGGTTGACGATGTATCGTAACTGCTCGCGCGACAGCCGGAAGTTGATCGTGTGCAGGACCGCGCCGATCGAGGGAACCGCGAAGTAAAGCTCCAGATGGCGGTGGCTGTTCCAGGCAAGCGTCGCGACCCGGTCGCCCGGACCAATTCCCAGTCCGCGAAGGGCGTTCATCAACCGGTGAACTCTCGGCTCGAGGTCGCCGTACGTCATCCGATGGATCGATCCGTCGGCCCATCGACTCACAATCTCTTTCTCGGGATAGATCCGCGAGGCGCGCTGGAGAATACGAGGCACCAGCAGCGGCCAATCCATCATGAGCCCATTCATCTCGCACCTCGCTCGCGTCGATCCTCGACCACTTCGTATCCTGGGGCGTCTTTATGGCGTATTATGATACGGTGGATGACGGCCTGAAGGAACCGGAACCCGCGATGAGGCGGCTCGCTGGAAATGATCGCCGTGGGAGATCGACCTCGTGATTCGAATGAAAGTCGGAGTGACCCGCAAGGAAGCCACGGGACGGGATGGAAGCACCGGCGCGACCTGCGAAATTGAGGTGGAGATCCCGGGCGGAACGCCGGACGACGAATTGCTCCGGATCCGCGACCACTGGTTGGAGTTCTGCGAATCGGCCGTCGATGAACAGCTCGATCGACACCGCGAGCGGGATTCCGCCCCGCCACCACCGCCGCCACCCGCGCCTCGGGCACCGGCCCCATCCCATCGCGAGAGCCGACGATACGACGACCCGCCTCCCCCATCTCGGGGCCGTCGCGACCCCGAGGATCCCCCCGCCGACGATCGATCCGCCCCGGCCGACGGCCGCCAACTCCTCGGATGGGCGGCCAAGCAAGACCCCGACGCCAAGGGCCTGGTCATCGCGTTTGGCAAGAAGCAGGGCTATCCCCCGAAAATCGTCGACTGGGACGACGACCAGGTCCGATCGGCCTATCGATACGCGAGAGGCCGGCAGGGCCGCCGATAACGCCCGCGCGGCCTTCAATCAGGAACTCTCTCGAATGGCCCTGAAGATCGACTGAAAGGCTCTCCCACCGATCGGGCGCGGCCGGTATCGGTTCCCTTCGAGGATCGACCCGGGTATCCTGCTTCCGAGGAGCAAGATTCGCCCGGCCGCCGATTCCCCGGCTCGCGGCCATCCTCCTCGGGAACGACCGCCCAGGGGAGCCCCGATGCCTTCCATCTCGCCGATCTATCTCGAAGACCTCGCCGTTGGACAGGTATTCCGGTCCGGACCCACGGAGATCGGTGTCGACCGGATCAGGTCGTTCGCGGCCGAGTTCGACCCCCAACCATTCCACCTCGACGAGGACGCGGCCTCCAGTAGTCTCTTCGGCCGGCTGGTCGCCAGCGGATGGCAGACCGCCGCGATCACGATGCGCCTCCTTGTCGACGGAGAGTTGAAGATCGCCGGCGGACTGATCGGTCTCGGCGTCGAGTCGATCCGTTGGCCTCGCCCCGTCTACCCGGGCGACGTCCTCCGGGTCGAGTCGGAGATCGTCGAGGTCCGACCCTCGCATTCGAACCCGGACCGAGGGATCGTCCGGATTCGCAGTACCACGTTCAACCAGGACGACCAGCCGGTGATGATCCAGACCGCCAGTCTGGTCGTCCCTCGAAGGCCAGGCCATCAGCCCTGATGATGCGACTTCTTGTGGCCGCCCGTCGGAACCAGGGCCATCATTCCCCCATTCCCGACCAAGGCGCCGTTGAAGACGAAGTTCGAGGGCGGAACGGGTGCGCCGCCCGGCGTTCCCAGGAAGCCGATCGAGATCGTTTCGCCTGGGTAAATCGTGGTGTCATAACTGGCGCCCTGAAGCGTGTAGACCGAGCCGGAATGCCCGACGATGACCGCGTTCCAGATCGAGGTAATCTGGGCCGCGAGCTGGAACTGAAGGGTCCAGCCGTTGATGGCGGATGTCCCCGTGTTTGTGATCGAAATCCCGGCGTTGAACCCGGAATTCCACGACGAGTAAAGCGTGTAGGCGACCGAGACGCCTGAGGTCACCGGCGGAGGTGCCGTGATCGTAACATGGGCCGTCGCCGAGAGACCACCGCCGCTGGCCTGCACGATGGCCGTGCCGCCAGACTGAGGCGCGGTGTAGAGACCGGTCGAGGCATTGATCGTTCCTCCACCCTGCGAGACCGACCAGGCGAGGGTCGGCTGAGTGGCCATCGGATGGCCGAACTGGTCGTAGCCGGTGGCCCCAAACGACTGCTGACCGCCGGTCTGCACCCCGATCGAACCGGGACTCACCTGGACCGAGTGCAGCGTCTGGTTGACCACCACCGTCACCTGGCTCGTGGCAATGTAGCCCGACGGGTCGCTGACCGTGACCTGGAAGGTGTAAGATCCCGCCGATGCGAAGGTCGCCGTCACGCTCTGCGCGGCATTGGTCCCGTTGGCGTTGAACGTCACGGGCGCGGGCGGATTGCCGGTCACCGACCAGGTATAGGCCAGCCCCGAGGCCCCCGAAGTATCGCTCGCCGAGACCGAGAGCACGGTGGACGTCCCCTCGACGGGGCTCGGCGTGGCGCTCGCCGCCTGCGTGATCGTCGGCCCCGATCCACCCGTCGACGCCCGACCCAGGTCAAGGACCGTCATCGAATACGCCGGGAATGAATACGAGACCGTCGACCCGCTCACCCCGAGATTCGCCGTGAAGCTGGCCAGCGCGGAATGTCCATCCGTCGTCTGGCTCTGGGCCGTGTCCTGCACCTCACCGTATTGCCAGGCCTGGGCCTGCGAGGAAGGCGTGAAATTGGCAAGCTGGAACTGACCGGTGATCGGGCCCGAGGCGCTCTTGTTGATCACCAGGAGATCGAGGTGCCCGTTGGGCTCGAGGACGGCGTACGTCGCCAGGTTCGGGTCGTTGCTGCTGGCCTGCACAACCTGGCCCCCAGCCTGAATGATCTTCGAGGCCAGTTGCTCGGCGAAGTAGGTCGGGTACGGGACATACGGTCCAGTGGCCGGCGCGGAGCCACCGGGACTGCCGAGGATCCCGTAGTCGCCTCCCTGCCGCCATCCATAAAGACTCGACGAGTTGTTGCCGCCCGTCGAGTAGGAATTGCGCAGATCCCAGACGTCGGCGCCGTTGTACGGCGTCGCGAGCATCGAGCCGAGCGAGTCAGCCAGGAACAGGCCGTTGACCAGGCTGGTCGTCTGCTTTCCCGGATTCGAATAAACCGAATTGAACTCGGTGGCCAGAAGCTGGACGTTCTTGCCAGCCGCGCCAAGATACTGGTTGATCAGGCTCTCATAGTCGGCGGCGCGGACGGTCCAGTCATACGGATTTCCGGGATCCGATGGGTTGCTGGACGGGTCGGAGACCGTCCCAAGAAGGAGGTTGGAATCGCTCTCGCTCCCTGGCGCCTGTACATAATTGTGATCGCTCAGGAACCCGGGAACAAAGCCCTGCGCCGCACACTGCTGAAGGATATTGGCCGTCCAGTTGTTGTTGTCTCCCGGGCTGCCGACATCGAGGCCAATGGAGATCGTCGGATCGATCTGCGCGGCATACGCGGCGAACTGCTTCGCAAAGGCGATGTAGGTGGCCGGGTCGTGCGGGATCGCGTGGTGGTCGACCTCCCAGCCCCCGTACACCTCGTTGCCGACCTCCCAGAAATTCACGTTAAACGGCGCGGGGTGATCGAGTCGGAGGAAGTTCAAACCATCGTCCACGGCGAGCGGGGCCGAGGCTCGCAGACTCGCCCAGTATCCGGCGTTCTGCCAGTTCACGGTCTGCCAGGCGTTGGCCGAATTGCTCCACTCCTGCCCGTTGCCAATCGGCGTGGTGTTGCCGACGGGCGCCTCAAGATAGGCAAGAAACGCCGCCGCCTCCTGAGGGCTCCCCGAGCCGTAGTCGATCGTGGCCAGCCCGACCCCATTGACCGACGAAATGAAGCTGGCAATGCTGGCGTCCGTCCCCTGACCGTTGTAGCTCGGCGGGGCGTTGAAGTGAAAGGTGTCCGAGCTGGACCCACCCGGGAAGCGAAACATCGTCAGCCCCGCGGCCTGGACCATCTGCTGCGTCTGCGGGGTGTTGAGGTTCGAATCCCACCAGTTCACGTTCACGCCGAGGAGCTGCGGCGAGACCGTCCGGATCACCTGGCCGGCATCCACCGAAACCGTCGCGAGCAGCGCCCGACCCTCGAGCGACTCGAGACCCGGCCGAACGCGGAAGGAACTCCCTCGTCGACGGGGTGCTCGCCAACGGAGACCCCGGAACGAAACCCGACTCTCGCGGACCTCGCTGCTGTGCTGGCTCATTGCCATTTCCTCTGGTGCCTGCGATCGGAGTCAAGGAACGCATGCGGAACAGACACTCCTTACGCCGTCGAATAAGGAATGTCTTGGTTTTTCACCCCTGTGCCAACCGTCGTGCCCAGGGACTTCGGCGGATCGGGTGAAAAATCAACGCGCGGACGACAACGATCGAACCCGGTTCCATCAAGAATCTAGTCGCGCCCACGTCAGAGAACGGGCGCGGATGGGAAGTCGCCCGGGCGGGCTCCGCTACCGCGTATGCCTGCGGCCCCGCAACCTCGAATCACTGCCTCTGGCCTTCGTTCGATCTTGATCTTCAGGACGCTGGCCCCGACGTCCCACGCCGATTACAATCGTCGGATGTTGGGATCGGACGTCGAGAGACCCAGGGGGCGCGGTCGTGATCGAGACGATGGCAGGGTGGTCGATCTGGGCGCAGTCGGCGCCCGATCCCTCGAATCCGGGGGCGGTGGCCTTGCTCGCCCTCCGCCGATGGTGCGGAAGCCTGACACTCAGCTCCCCGCGATCGGCCCCCGGCTCCCACGGCGTCTGGGTCCTGCTCGCGGGATGGGGCCTGCTCCTGGTTCTGGTCCTGATGGCGCAGGGGCCAGGCCGAGCGATCCGGCAGCTCTTCGATATCCCGGGTCACATCCAACTGATTGGTCAGGGCATCCGACGGATCCGGCGATCGGCCAGCGCGGTCGCCATTTTGATCGGCCTGGCCGTCCTCTCATGGACGGGAGCCCAGGCACTGCTTTTCTGGCGAGAGGGCGGCCGCGCCGACCTCCGGGCGCTGATTCGAACCCGATCGCTGGGCGAGCTGGCCGTCGAGCAGGGCGTGCTGGCCGCCGTGACCCCACTTCGCGACGTCGCTGGCCTCGCCGACAACATGCCGCTGCTCATCGTCGCCGTGATCGCGCTGTTCCGGGCATCGATTGAACCCCAGGACGACGAGGAGGCGGGCCCCGCGACCGGCCGGAGCTTTGGAGGCCCCCGACCGGGCTGGACCACGCTCGCCTGGGGGACCGGCGTGGTCTACATCCTCTACCGGATCGTCGCCCGGCTGGCCGGCAGCCCCGAACTTCCTTACGGCAATTGCCTCGTCATTGAGACGATCCTTATCCCGCTCGGGATGGCCTTTGTCGACGGCTTTCTCCTGGCCTGGCTGCTCGCGACGCTCCGCAACGCCGGGCTCGACGATACCGACGAGGTCCGGTTCGCGCCCGCGCAGGCCATCGCATTGATGCCGGCCGCCTCGATCGCCTGCCTCGCCGCCCTACCGGCTCGTTACGTCGCCGCATTTGTCTTGCTGGCGAACGACCACCTGCCGACCTCCGTTCACTCAACCGAGATCGGTAATTACATTCGCTGGCAGCTCGGCGACTGGGGGCTGGCCGACATCCAGGCCGCCGCCATGCTGACCGTCGGAATGGCCGGCACGATCGCCTGGACCCGCGGCCGTTCGGTCGACGCGATCCGAGGATACGGCCGCCTGCTCGCCGCTGAGGGCTGCCATCTCCTCGCCGCGCTCATGCTCGCCGGAATGGCCTGCGGAGTGCTTTCAGGGGTGGCATACGCCGTCGTCCTTCTCCTGCCGCCACAGCCCTGGGTCCTCAACGCCGCCGACAGCTACGCCCACTACGCGACCCTCCCCATCGGCCTCTGGACACTCGCCGCAATGATCGAGCTGGGCGGACGCTCGCTCCCGGTCACGCGCCGGGCGCGGGAGGTTCCGCGTCACGTCCCCGACGACGAGGAACACGCCGAAATGAGCAACCCCGAATCGTCCGACCCGATGTCCTCGTTCGCCGCCCCTTCGACCTGATCCAGGCCGATCCATCGATGACCTTCAGGATCTTAACACGGGCCTCAACGCAGTCGAGCGGCGACTTCAGGAAAGGTCCGACCCGATCGCCCGCCGAGGTCGGCGATCGCGCCAGGCCCACCGACAAGCCGACTCCCCTGGAGCCTCCCTCTTTACCATCCCCATTCACCTTCGTGGCAGCCCAGGCTCTCCCATCTCGATCAGGCCCCGATACCGGACAGCTCCCTGGGACGCAGAACTCAGGTGGACTCAGATTGCGAACCATTAAATCAGAAAGATCCTTGACTCATCCATGGCGAATTGTTACAATTCAAGGACTCTTTCCGAGTGTTCGTCACTCGTTGACGTAGGTTCTTACGGGGAAAAGAACGACTCAAATGAGGCTCAGAATCTGCAAATCTCTTTTGCAGCAAGGCGTTGTGGATTTCGGCCTCGAATACTCGGACAGACTCGAATGCCACGTCCTGAGATAAGATAGGCAAGAATCTGTAGAAGATGGGGGTCAACAAGCTTGCCCAGATTCCCCCTGGGAGCCTACAGGATGTGCCATTCCGGACAGACTCCTCGTCGCAAGGGATGTGGCGATCGCCGTCGGGTTGATCGACCCGGGTTGCACCCTGGCGGCCCCCGTGCAGGAGAAGAGCTTGGGGCTGGCGATGAGGAAGTCGATGTAGTCAGTGTCTTGGCACTTGATGACGTTCAACATGCCAGCCATTGTGTCATACGATTAGACTCAGCCATTCGTGGGCGCAGGGCCACTGCCGCGTAACTCCTAAGTTCATCGAAAACCTTTGTTGGATGGAAGCACGGGGATGTACATTCGCCCGACCACCATTACACGCGGTTTTTCCTTGATCGAATTGCTCGCGGTCATCGTCGTGATCGGGGTTCTGATAGGTCTGACGATCCCGGCCGTACAATCGGCTCGCGAGGCCGCCCGACGCGCCCTATGCCAGAAGAATCTTCAGCAAATCGGCCTCGCGATGAATAATTACGTCTCGTCGCAGGAGGCGTTTCCGATCGGCTATGTCGCCTGGTCGAGAACCCAGGTAGAAGGTATGCCTGGCTGGGCATGGTCATCCGCGCATCTCGCTCAGTTGGACCAGGCCCCGATCCTCGACGCAATGAACATCAATCTACCCATCGATTTCGCAGCCAACGCGACAGCGCGACTCGCCGCCCTTGATGTCTACGTCTGCCCAAGCGACCGCGAAACTGGGGCTTTCTCGGTGGATTCACAGGTAATATTCTCATCCGTCGAGGCTCGCACGACCAGCTACGCGGCCAATCAAGGCACCGATGGCTCCTCTCCGGGCAACGGAATGTTTCGGATGAACAAGCCGGTGAGTCCGAAAGATGTTCGGGACGGATTGAGCCATACTTTCGCCGCGGGAGAGCGCGGCAGCTTCGTTGTCCAAAACGCTTGGGCCGGCGTCCTCGGCGACGGCAGGGGTGGCACGCAGGCCCTGGCGGTCGTCTCGGACGACGGCCCGGGTTCCGAGGGTGGCGCGCCCGCGGAGTTTGCAGGCCCGCACACGAACCTCATCTATTTCCTGATGGGCGACGCATCCGTCCACCCGATCAGGACCAGCATCGACAGAAAGACTTATCGAGCATTGTCCACGCGAAACGGTCGTGAGGTTATCGATCAGGGGGCCTACTGACCGACGGCTGTTCACGTGGGAGGAATCGAATCCGCGCGAGACGCGGGGTATCGAATGGGCCGTCGGCCGAACCATCGGAGGACATTAATGAGGTTCCTCGTTCCGCGAGTCATCGAGGCATGCTTTCTGTTCGTACTACTCGGCCCGATCGAGGCGCGTGGTGAGGATGATCTGCTGGCCAAACTCCATGGCAGCGATTGGTACGGCGACTGCCTCAAAGCCTGGCGGGCTCGGGAGAAGGCGACCGAGACGCTCCGGATCGAGTGGACCGAAACGCGGACTATCAAGAAGGGTGCGGAAACCGGGAGGCTCCCAGGCTTCGAGAACGAGGTATTCCCATCCGAGGACCAAACAGTCACATGCAATTACTTACTGACTCTCAAGCGAGACAAGGTCTTCTTCAGGAGTCTGGATTTCGACATTGCCAAGGAGAAGGACACCGCCATACGACGCATTCCGCGAGAGTTCCAATCCGCCTATGATGGACGCGAGCCTCGCACCTATTTCCCGATACGGCAAGGAGCGAAGGGGATACCTCAGGGCACGATCATTGCGGGCGATCGATTCGATGAATACAATGTGACAACGGTATTTCCCGCTCTCATCAATGTTCGGGCCGCGAACGAGAAATTCTTGCTCTCCGAAATGACCCGTTTCCGCCCCTTGCGGGAACCGGTCGAGGTCCGCGGCGCTTCGTGCCGCGTGCTGGAAGTGAAGGGCGATACCTGGGTGCGTCGCTACCTCGTCAATCCGGCGGCCGCATTCCGGATCGAGAGATTCGAGGATTTATACCTAAACGGCAAAACGATTTACAATATTGATTTCTTCTACCCGAATCAGCAAATGGCCAATTTTTCACTGATTGGCTGGTCCACAACATTCTTCCGTGGCCACTCGGAATTCGTCGAGAACACTCGAGCGGTCGTCGACCGGTACGAGGTCAACTCCTCCATCGACGATGCCATCTTTACATTGAAGTTTCCACCCGGGACTTACGTCAATGACCAACGAATCGGCCGGGAGTTCATCATTCGTTCCGACGGACAAGAGCGGACCGTGCTCCCTCGTGAGCGACGCTATAGCCATGACGAGTTGATGAATAGTGAGACAGGGAAAGTCCCGAAGACCCGCGCGCGCTTTTCATTCGTGAGTACTTTTGCTGTCATTCTTTTCGCAAACGGTTTACTGGCTGCTATCTCCGTCCTCCTGTACCGGAGGTTTCGCGGAACCGCTTGAATGTCTCGTGCCGTCGGCATGCGGATCGATCGCCACATCCCTGGCGGACGGCTCATCGCGTTGCCATGAAAGATGCATCGTTCCGACAGATCCTCGCCAGATGGAGCAAAAGCCATGACCAAGCACTCGCTCTCGCTCAGATTCGTTCTTACAGTCGGCGTACTGCTGGCCCTCGCCTCCGTGTGCGTCGCGCAGAATTTACCCAGCTGCAATCTTGGGTGCTTCTCGGTGACCTGCAATGTCACTCCGCAGGATACGAACGGAAATCGATACTGTCTGAAGTGGAGCCAAACCCAGTCTGGACAGGGTTACGCGTATAACGCGGACCCGAACTCGTCCGCTGAGGTCTTCAAGAATTAGAATGGAGTCGGTACTAGCATCTCTTATAAGCAATCGAATGAGCCATGCAATCCCGATTGTACTGGTGTCCCTGCTGGCAATAGGTGTTCATCGGGGGACTGTAATGCGCAGGGCAAGACCTGGGGGAATTCCAATAAGGGTATTCAACTCATGACTTGTGTAAATAATAATTACTGACCATCGAGATGCGAGGGATGTAGAAATCTCGCTACTTCGCGTGGAGGGCGGCCGATGTCCCGGATGACCATGGTCGGAATCCTCGCTCTCCTGCTGGCCGCCCACGCCGGCTTTCTGCTGGTTGGCTCTTGCAGAAACTTCGTTGTCATCGACGAGGCCGCCCATATCCCGTCGGGGCTTTCCCACTGGGAGTTAGGGGATTTCGGACTCTACCGTGTCAATCCGCCGCTGGGGCGGATGCTCGCGACGTTGCCCCTCTCCCTGGCCAGCCCTTTCGTCGATTTCCGAGGATTGGACCGGGCGCTCGGCGCCCGGGATGAGTTCGCTCAGGCGTCGCTTTTTGCCGAGTTGAACACCGATCGCTACATCGAGCTTGTGTGTCTGGCACGGCTCGCGGGCGTCGCCTGGTCGTTGCTGGGCGCCTGGCTCATCTTCGCGTGGGGACGGGAGCTTTACGGTGCCGGAGGGGGCCTGCTGGGGGCGGCACTCTGGTGTGTCAACCCAACCGTCCTCGCGTTCGCCCCCGTGGTCATCCCCGACGTTCCGGCCGCGGTGGGCGGCCTCGCGGCGACCTACGCCTACTGGCGTTTCCTGCGAGGCGGTCGCTGGGACCAGGCTGTGATCGCTGGGCTCCTCCTGGGGATCGCCGAGCTCTTGAAGTTCACGCTCCTCATCTTCTACGGGATCTGGCCGCTCCTGTGGGCCATTCGGCGATTCGACCGGCACGCTCCCGCGACCTCCCGGCCGCGGTTGGCCCAGGGCCTCGCCATCGTCGGGATCAGCCTCTATGTCATCAATCTCGGCTATGGCTTCCGGGAGTCGGGCATCCGGCTGGGGGACTTCGAGTTCGTCAGCCGATCCTTCACGGGCGAGCGGCCCTCGGACGATCCCCTCGGCAAGGGCCAGGGCTCGGGGAATCGGTTCCGGGGGACGTGGCTCTCCGGAGTCCCGGTACCAGTCCCAGCCGACTTCCTCCGCGGCATCGACATCCAGCGAAAGGACTTCGAGAACGGTTTCCCGTCCTATCTCGCCGGCCGGTGGCAACATGGAGGCTGGTGGTATTACTATCTCTACGCGCTGGCGGTCAAGGAACCGATCGGGACGATCGCGCTGGTCCTCTGGGCGTTGGCCCTCTGCGTGGCCTGTCATCCGGCCAACGCGTCTCGATTCGATGAGGCGGCCTTGCTGATCCCGGCCGTCTCGATCCTGACCTTCGTCAGTTCGCAGACCGGATTCAGCCACCATATGCGATACGTCCTGCCCATCTTCCCTTTCATCGCTGTGGCGACGGGCAAATTGGCCGGGTATTTCGATCGGGATCGCCGGGCCCCGGCCTTCTTGATCGGCGCCCTGTTGATCTGGTCGGCGGGGAGCAGCCTGAATGTCGCACCCCACTGGATGTCCTATTTCAATGAGGTCGTCGCGGGCCCGAGCCGTGGGCACCATCACCTCCTGGATTCGAATATGGACTGGGGCCAGGATCTTCTCGATTTGAAGGAATGGCTGGATCGGCATCCCGAGGCCCAGCCGCTCGGCCTGGCTTATTTCCACGTCATCGACCCAGCCCTGTTCGGGATCGAATACCACCTACCGGCCCCAGGCCCGGATGAGGTCACACCCCACGATTCGAAGGGGGCGTCGGCGTATGGCCCCCGACCCGGCTATTTCGCCGTCAGCGTCCAGCTCCTCCAGGGTGCCAGGTTCCGGGTCTCCGATGGTCGCGGAGGACGGCAATCGATCACTCGCCATGACTATTTCGCTTATTTCCGGCTCTTCCAGCCGATTGCCCGCGCCGGCTACTCGATCCTGATCTACCACGTCACGCCGTTGCAAGCCGATGCCGCCCGTCGGCAACTCGGCATGCCGCCACTGCCAGGCCGACAAGGCGCCGACTCCGCCGAGCACGGGCCCGGCGGATCGGGACGAGGAGATGGCCCGTTCGATCCTCGATCATCGGGAGGTAAGAGCGATGAACGATCGGAGAGGATTCAGCTTGATCGAATTCCTCGTGGTCCTGGCCGTGATGGGCCTCCTCGTCGCCCTGATCCTGCCAGCCGTGATGGCCGCGAGGGAGGCGGCGAGGGGGGCCGCGTGTCGGAGCCGCCTGAAGCAGATCGGCCTGGCCCTCGCCAATTATGAGGCCACTTGCCAGGTTTATCCCTTCGGCGTGGGGGGCAGCGGGCCACCGGGGTATGTGCCGCGGTGGTCGGCCCAGGCGATGATGCTCGGTGAGTTGGACCAGTGGTCACTCTTCAATGCCCTGAACTTCTCGGCCGTGCCCTGGAGCCACGACCCCGCCCGTAGCGCGACAAACACGACAGCACTCGCGGCCTCCCTCGAGGTCTTCCTATGCCCAAGCGATTCCGACGACATCGATGAAGATCCTCGGTTAGGGCATAACAGCTACCGCGCGAATGCCGGGACCCTATCCATCAATCTCCTGTCTCGCTGGCCGGGCGGGTCGGGGGAGAACAACGGGGTCTTCTGGTATCAAAGCGCTATGCGATCGGGCCGGATCCGCGACGGCCTGAGCATGACCGCGGCTTTCAGCGAGCGATGCCTGGGCGACCCGGAGTTTCCCGATCCCAGGAGCGACTACTACCTCCTGCCGCGGGCCGCGGCCGATCCCTTCACCGAGTGCGCCTCGACCGATCCGGAGACAACCCCGCGAGCCGAGTCGAGTGTCGAATGGTCAGGCCAGCGATGGGCGGACGGGAACGTCTTCTACACTCGCTACCACCACATCTTGCCGCCGAATCGGAACAGTTGTCATTTCACCGACACGGGCGATGATTATCAAGGAAGGGCCATCGTAACCGCCAGCAGCCGCCACCCCATCGGCGTCCACTTGCTCAAGTGCGATGGATCCGTTGTGACGATCAAGGAACAAATAAACGATAGAGTCTGGCAAGCACTCGGGACCGTCGCGGGTGGAGAGCTAATCGACACTCGGGAAGATTGATTCGGCCCCAGGACTGTTAGGCGAGACCTTTTGCCCAAGCCGCCGTCGCCGAGGGGACGGACGCGGAACGCGAACCAGGCGTCGCCGGTGTTTTTCCTCTCGGCGTGGTGAAGCAACCGACGATCGGGCTCGTCATCACCAACCCGCCAGAAGTCGATGGCGCCGTCGGTCCAGATGCGGGCCGGGTCACGCCGGCCACGCCAGAGGACGACGCCGCCGATGAGCCGACGGGACCCGGTCGAAGAGCACCTCGGCGCTCGCCTCGGACCGGACGGCCTGCTCGTCGCGGATCGGGAACGACGGGTCGAACTCGGACGTGGGACGCCTCCGGAGTCCGCGCCCCAGGTGCCTCGCTTGACAGGCGGGCGAAAGCGGGGTTGTAATAACCATTGAAGGGCCGGAGTTCCTGTCGCCGCGAAGGCCGGTCCCAATGTCCTCGCGACAGCGGCAAGCCTCTTCGTCCGCCCCCCTGGTCCCTGCACTGGCATGGCAACCGGCCCGATGTTCTTGCCTCGATCTGGCGCCCCCATCAGTTGATTTGATGCTTGACAATTCGGCCGAACCCACACAGAGAATGGATGAGGACGCCCCGGCCTGCGCGCGGACCGGTCTCGCCGCGGCGGGGTCCGGCCCGGACCGCACGGGCGGACTTCGGGGCTCCACGTCAATGGTCGCGACTGGACCGGATCGGGCCGACTTGAGGAGGGAAAAGTCCCATGTCCACCGGATCGGATCTGATCAGATTGATCGCCGGCCGCCACAATCTGGACGATTACCAGAGGAAGCACTGGACCGGCTCCTTCTCCGAGTATATCGACATCGTTCGCCGCGATCCAAAGGTGACCCGCACGGCCTACCAGCGGATCTACGACATGATCGTCAGCTACGGCACCGAGGAGGTTGTCGTCAACAAGGAGAAGGTCCTCCGCTACAAGTTCTTTGAAGACCCCGACAACGGTGGCGAGGATGCCATCTTCGGCCTCGAACGCACCCTCACCAGCCTGGTCAACATCCTCAAAAGCGCCGCCAACGGCTACGGCACCGAGCGCCGCGTCCTGCTGCTCCACGGGCCCGTCGGCAGTTCCAAGAGCACGCTCGCCCGGCTCCTGAAAAAGGGGCTCGAGCAATACTCGCGCAAGGACGTGGGCTCGCTCTACACCTACAGTTGGCGCGAGGCCGGCCCCGATGGCGAGGAGTCCTACGCCGACTGCCCGATGCACGAGGAACCGCTCCACCTGATCCAGAACGAGGACCGTCAGGCGGTCATCGCAGCGCTCAATGCCGACCGGGGACCGGACGACTTCCACGTCACGATCGACGGCGAGCTCTGCCCATTCTGCCGCCAGATGTTCAACGAGCGGATGGAAGCCTACGGCGGCGACTGGTCACGCGTTGTCCAGGATGTTCGCGTCCGCCGGCTGATCCTCTCCGAGCAGGACCGGATCGGCGTCGGCACCTTCCAGCCCAAGGACGAGAAAAACCAGGACGCCACCGAACTCACCGGCGACATCAACTACCGCAAGATCGCCGAGTACGGCACCGAGAGCGACCCTCGAGCTTTCAATTTTGACGGCGAGTTCAACATCGCCAACCGCGGCATCATCAAGTTCATCGAGGTCCTCAAGCTCGACGTCGCCTTCCTCTACGACCTCCTGGGCGCCAGCCAGGAGCACAAGATCAAGCCCAAGAAATTCGCCCAGACCGACATCGACGAGGTCATCATCGGGCACACCAACGAGCCCGAATACAAGAAACTCCAGTCGAACGAGTTCATGGAGGCCCTCCGCGACCGGACCGTCAAGATCGATGTCCCCTATGTCACCCGGCTTAACGACGAGGTCAAGATCTACGAGAAGGATTACAACAGCCGGAAAGTGAAGGGGAAGCGGCTGGCGCCTCACACGCTGGAGGTCGCCGCGATGTGGGCCGTGCTGACCCGGCTCGAAGAGCCGAAGAACGCCGGGCTCACTCTGATGCAGAAGCTCAAGCTCTACAACGGCAAGACCCTCCCCGGCTTCACCGAGGACAACATCAAGGAACTTCGCGAGGAGGCCGAACGCGAGGGGATGCACGGCATCAGCCCCCGATACGTCCAGGACAAAATTTCCAACGCCCTGGTCGCCCACACCAACGAGCGATCCATCAACCCCTTCATGGTTCTCAACGAACTGGAGTCCGGGCTCAAGCACCACTCGCTGATCAACAGCGAGGAGACGCGCAAGCACTACCGGCACCTGCTCTCGATCGTGAAGGAGGAATACGAGGACATCGTGAAGAACGAGGTGCAACGCGCGATCGCCGCCGACGAGGACGCCCTGACCCGACTCTGCGGCAACTACATCGACAACGTCAAGGCGTACACCCAGCGCGAGAAGGTCAAGAACAAGTACACCGGCCAGCCCGAGGAGCCCGACGAGCGGCTGATGCGGTCGATCGAGGAGAAAATCGACATCCCCGAGAGCCGCAAGGACGACTTCCGCCGCGAGATCATGAACTACATCGGCGCCCTCTCGCTCGACGGCAAGAAGTTCGACTACCGGACCAACGAACGGCTCCAGAAGGCCCTCGAACTGAAACTCTTCCAGGACCAGAAGGACACCATCAAGCTCACCAGCCTTGTCTCCAGCGTCGTTGACAAGGACACCCAGGAGAAGATCGACATCGTCAAGGCCCGGCTGATCCGTAACTACGGCTACGACGAGGACTCGGCGACCGACATCCTGAACTACGTCGCCAGCATCTTCGCCCGTGGCGACGTGAAGCGCGGGAGCCATTGATCGAGGTCCGATGAGACCGCGTACCTCGGCCGGTTCGGAGCCCTCGGGGAATATCCGAGGGTTCCGCACCGGACGCGGTCTGGGATGACTCCCTTGGAGGTATCCACGATGTCCGCTGCCGTCACGAGCCCGGCCGTCATCCCGTACGAAGAACGCCTCCGAGCCAATAGAGAGTGGAGCATGGACGAAGGTGACCGCCATTTTCGACACGACAGCGACGTCTTCAAGGCGATGCGGAAGATCGCGCGAAGGCTGGAGGAAATGGGCCTCCCCTACGCCGTGGCGGGCGGCATGTCGCTCGACGCCCACGGATTCCGCCGGTTGACAATCGATGTCGACATCCTCGTGAGCCGGGAATCCCTCCGAACCATCCACGATCGGCTCGATGGCCTGGGCTACCTCCCGCCGTTCGAGGGGAGCAAAAACCTTCGCGATACCGAGTTCGGAATCCGGATCGAGTTTCTCGTGGCGGGCGATTTCCCGGGCGACGGCAAACCGAAACCTGTGGCATTCCCTCCGCCCGAGGAGGCAAGCATCGCGATCGGCGGCCTGAACTACCTCGCGTTGCCGAGGCTGGTCGAATTGAAGTTGGCCTCGGGCATGACCGGCGGTGTCCATCGCATGAAAGACCTGTCCGACGTCGTGGCCCTGATCCAGGCACGCAACCTCCCCGAACAGTTCGCCGACGAACTGAACCCGTACGTTCGGGAGAAATATCTGGAATTGTGGCGGGGCCTTCAGGAGCCGATCGAGGGCCCCGACCGCGACTGAATCGAGTCGCCTCGACAGGATTCCCGGGCCGATCCCGGCCCGAATGCCGCCCTTCTGGTGGAATCGGGCGTGCATTGGCCTTGGCCGGCCATGGGGGCCCGGAATACAATTTGCTGTAAGGGGGCTACCCGGGCCTCTGGCACCGAACACCGGGCCGACGCACTCCGATCCGATTCCCGACCCACCTCGACCCTTCGTTCCCGGGCAAACTCCCCATCGATCTTTTGTTTTTCGGCTCGGTGGACCGCAGCGTCCTGCGGGCGAGTCGCTGCGCCCTCAGGTCCTTGGCGACGATTATCGGGGCGACCGGGACGGAACGGAGCGGCCCCAGACCCCAGCGGAGAGGGCCAGACAGCCGTGGTGCGAAAAATCGACCGTGACGCCAACCGATTCAAGCAGATCGTACGGGGCAAGATCAAATCCGACCTGCGTAAGTACATCACGCACGGCGAGATGATCGGCAAGTCCGGCGGCGAATTCGTCTCGATCCCCTTGCCCCAGATCGACATCCCCGAGTTCCGATATGGGACCAAGAACCGGGGCGGGGTCGGCCAGGGCCCCGGCGATGTCGGCACCCCGATCGGACGCTCCGGCGACGGCGAGGCCGGCCCAGGCGCCGGCGAGGCCCCCGGACACCACATCCTCGAAGTCGAGCTCACCATGGACGAGCTCGCCCAGATCCTCGGCGAGGAACTGGCCCTCCCCCGAATCGAGCCCAAGGGCCGCGCCAACATCGTCGAGGAGAAGGACAAGTACACCGGCATCCGCCAGACCGGACCCGAGAGCCTCCGCCACTTCAAACGCACCTACAAGAAAGCCCTCAAGCGGCAGATCGCCTCGAACACCTACGACCCACGCGACCCCCTCGTCATCCCCATCCGCGAGGACAAGCTCTATCGCTCCTGGAACCCAATCGCCCTCCCGCAGTTCAACGCCGTCGTCTTCTACCTCATGGACGTCTCCGGCTCAATGACCGACGACCAGAAGGAAATCGTCCGGACCGAGGCCTTCTGGATCGATGCCTGGCTCAAAAGCCAGTACGACGGCCTCACTAAACGATATATCATCCATGATGCCGTCGCCCGCGAGGTCGACGAACACACCTTCTACCACACGCGAGAGAGCGGCGGTACGCGGATCAGTTCGGCGTATAACCTCGCCAACAAGATCATCGACGACCAGCACCCTCAGATGGACTGGAACATCTACGTGTTCCACTTCTCCGACGGCGACAACTGGGGCGAGGACAACCGCCACTGCATCGGCCTGCTCCGCGACCAGTTGCTCCCCAAGTGCAACCTCTTCTGCTACGGCCAGGTCGAGAGTCCCTACGGCTCGGGCGAGTTCTACCGGGAGCTGGAAGAAGCCTTTGAGGATGAGGACAAGCTGGCCCTCTCCGAGATCCGCAACAAGGAAGGAATCTACGATTCGATCAAGGAGTTCCTCGGACGAGGGCGTTGACCACGGGACGGTTTCGGCGAAGCGAGGCCCGATGATGGCGACCCACACCCAATCGGCGATTCCGGCGCGGGCGGAGCCCAACTCCTCGACGGGGCTGGTCTCCTACCGGCTCACAGTCGCCCGGTTTCTCAAGATGATTGATGCGGGGATCTTCCAGGACGAGGAGGATATCGAACTCCTGGCCGGTCGGCTGATCCAGGAGATGACCAAAGACGCTCCTCATGATTTCGCCGTGACGTCGCTGGCCCAGAAATACCGCGGAATCCTCGGGCCATCGTGGATTGTCCGCGAGGAAAAATCGGTGGTTCTGGGTCGATACTGGCGTCCCGAGCCCGATCTCACCGCACTCCGCGGGCCCCTCGATCGATATCGGACACGCGCCCCGAGGCCCGCGGATATCGGGCTCCTGGCCGAGGTTGCCGATTCGACCTATGCCAAGGATCGCGGGTTAAAGTGGACGAAGTATGCGGCGTGCAAGGGGGCGAGCGACTGGATCGTCAACATCCCCGAACGTCGGGTCGAGGCGTATTCGTCGCCGACGGGGCGGGGAAACGCGGCAAGGTATCAGGGGCGTCGGGATTATGGGACCGACGACAAGGTCCCCGTGATCGTCGAGGGGCGTGAACTGGGGCGAATCAAGTTGAGCGAGATCCTCTGAATCGCGACATTCCATCCATCGGATCGGGCCCGGTCATGAGCACGGCGACGACCATCATCGAGAAGGCGAAGAACATCGGCGACGGCCGGTGGGTCGAATTCGCCGACGTCGGGTGGAAGGGCTATTCCCTCCTCCTCCGGCTTCGCGGCCCGCGCTCGTTCCCGAAGATGGTTTACCTCGATGGAACGGTCTCCCTCATGTCGCCGGGATATCCGCACGAGCGGCTCAAGAAGCGTCTGGGGTGGATTGTCGAGGAGACCGCGGTCGTCTTGCGTCGGCCGTTCATCGCAACGGGATCAACGACTTTCCGCCGCTCCTCCAGAAAAGGCGGAGTGGAAGGAGACCAATCTTACTACCTCGCCAACGCTGCGCGGGTTCTCGGCAAGGATCGGATCGATCTGAAGGTCGACCCGCCGCCCGACCTCGCCATCGAGGCCGTCGACACTCACACATCGGATCGTTCGATCAAGGTCTATCGACGTCTCCGCGTCCCGGAACTCTGGATCGGCGACGAAACCGAACGGGTGATTCTCGTCCTCCAGATCGACGGAGAGTATGCTCGGTCCGAGACCAGTCTGGCCTTCCCGTTGCTCAGGGCGGCCGAAATCCAGGCCTGGGCCACCCGGCCCCAGACGAATTCCGACGCGGATTGGCTGCACGACTGGCGTCGATGGGTCCGTCGAACGCTCCGCCGTCGGGCTCGCGATTCGACGGCCGGGCCCAGTGAATAATCGAACCGACCGCGGATCGCGGGCGTCGAAAGAGAATGGATCGGAAACCTCCAGCAGCAGGATGACGACCATGACCACGGCCAACGAGCACAACCTACCGCTCGAACTCCGCGAGATGCAAATCGAAACCGAGGCGCACGCGAGGTCGTACGGACTCGACTTCTACGATTGCATTTTCGAGGTCTGCGACTACGACGAGATCTCCGAGATCGCCGCCCTCGGCGGATTCCCGAACCGATACCCTCACTGGCGTTTCGGCATGGAGTACCAGCAGCTCTCCAAGGGCTATCGCTACGGGCTCCAGAAGATCTACGAGATGGTCATCAACAATGATCCCTGCTACGCCTACCTCCTGCGCTGCAATCAGATGGTCGACCAGAAGCTCGTGATGGCCCACGTCTACGGCCACAACGACTTCTTCAAAAACAACATCTGGTTCAGCCAGACCAACCGCAAAATGATGGACGAGATGGCCAACCACGGAACCCGCATCCGCTCCTACATGGACCGGTACGGCGAGGATACCGTGGAAGACTTCATCGATAGCTGCCTCTCACTCGAAAACCTGATCGACATTTACTCGCCGCACATCAAACGGCGCGAGTCGCTCAACCGCTACGACTTCGTCGCCGACGACGCCCAGGAGGACGACTCTCGCGGCAACAAGTTCCAGAGCAAGGACTACATGGACGCCTTCATCAACCCCCCTCACGTTCTCAAGGAGGAGGCGAAAAAACGAGAGACCGAGCGCGAGAAGGAACGCGCGAAGCCGCACTCCTTCCCCGAGCAGCCGGAACGCGACGTGCTTCTCTTCTTGCTGGAGCACGCTCCACTCAAGGCCTGGCAGCACGACGTCCTGGCGATCGTCCGCGAGGAAGCCTATTACTTCGCCCCGCAAGGGCAGACCAAGATCATGAACGAGGGCTGGGCCTCGTTCTGGCATTCGACCATCATGACCCAGAAAACCCTGCACCCCTCCGAACTGCTCGACTACGCCGACCACCACTCCGGGACGATGGCGACCCAGCCCGGCCGCCTCAATCCCTACAAACTCGGGATCGAATTGCTTCGCGACATCGAGGAACGCTGGAACAAGGGACAGTTCGGCGCCGAGTGGGAGGAGTGCGACAACTACGAGGCCAGGCGAACCTGGGACCGGCAGCTCGGCCTCGGCCGGCAGAAAATCTTCGAGGTCCGTCGCGTTCACAACGACGTGACGTTCATCGATACCTTCCTCACACAGGACTTCTGCCGCCGCCATAATATGTTCAGTTACCGGCATAACGATCAGAGCGAGATGTACGAGATCGAGAGCCGGGAGTTCAAGAAGATCAAGGAGCGACTTCTTTTCAACCTGACCAACTTCGGTCAGCCGATCATCCGGGTCAAGGACGGCAACCACCGCAACCGCAACGAGATGTACCTTCAACACGAGTATTTCGGGGTCGACCTGCGGCTGGATCACGCCCAGGACACACTCCGGCACCTGCACCGGCTCTGGTCGCGCCCGGTACACCTCGAGACGTGCGTTGACGGGCGGCCCACGCTCCTTTCGTTCGATGGCACCGATCATTCCATCCGCCCATTGGGAGGGTCTACTCATGAATCTGAGCAAAAAGATCGCCGCCGCGCTTGACGAAAACACGATGGTCCACCTTCCACCGTGTGAGGTCACGGTCGAGGAGGGCGCCCATCGCCTGACGCTCCACCTCACGGCGATCGACACGGTCGGTCTGGCCTTCGACTCGTTGGAATTCGTCGCGACGGATCGGACCGACTGGACGCCCGATTCTCTCCGATCGTGGGGCGATCGGCTCGCCGCCCGGGTCACCTACCTGATGGAGCCGTTCCGAATCCTGGAAGTCGACGCCGAGGGCGGGGAGGTTTGCCTCCGCAGCCAGAGCCCAACCGCTCGCAACCAGAAGCGAAGCTACTATGAGATCCGGCTCACCAGGAGCGGAACGCTCCGCCTGGAACGTCAGACCTTCGACGAAACCACCCGGGTCCGCGACCGCGCCGCCTGCCAGTTGACCCGCGAGGTTCTCGAACGGCTGGCCGACGACCTCGTCGCCAGCCTCCCGTGAGGAAAACGAACCCATGGCCGTCCCGGGGCCCGAGCTTCTCGCTCAACCCCGGGCGGCTATCATCGGCCGGAGAAACGCCGATGAAGCCCGGACCGCCTCGACGGCCATGTGGCTCTGCCGGCTCAGCTCCACGTGAACACCCCCGCCATACCCGATCGAATGGAGTGCCTCGAAGATCGGAGGGAAGTCCATCGTCCCCTCGCCGAACATCAGGTGCTCGTGGACGCCGACGACCATGTCCTCAATATGAAGGTTTCGAATCCGCGGCCCCCAGCGCCGGAGCAAGCTGGGAATGTCGCCCTCGGCCGAGCAGTGGACGTGCCCGAGGTCGATCGTCAGGTCGAACAGGGGATGTCGAATCCGCTCGTCCAGGCGAGCGAACCGGTCGAGCGTGTCGATGAACATCCCGGGTTCGGGCTCGAAGGCCATCGGCATCCCGGCGTACTCGGCATGATCGATGACTGGCCGAAGGGCCTCGACGAGCCGGATGAGGCCCGTCTCCTCGTCGACCTCGTCCGGCACCTTCCCCGACCAGAACGAGACCGCCTCGGCTCCGATCGCGACGGCCAGGTCGATCGATCGGCGAAGGAAATCGATCCGGATCGCCCGGCGGCCGGGATCGGGATCCATCAGCGTCGGATCGTGCTTGAGCCTCGGATTGAGCAGGTAGCGAGCGCCCGTCTCGACCACCCGCGACATCCCACGACGGTCGAGGGCATCCCGAACCTCACCCGACTGACGTTCCAGCGCCGAGGACTCGCAATACGGATCGAGGGCGCCGGCGTCGAGGGTGATCGCGACGCTTTCATACCCCTCGTCACCGAGGAACTCGATCGCGTCGAGCAACCGATGATGGGCCATCCCGTTGGTGTTGTATCCGAGCCGCATCGATCCTCCAGGCTCGCGATCAATCCGGCTCGATGCCGAGCTCGCGCAACTTCGCCAGATATCGCGCCGCCCGCTCGGCCGCCTCGTCACGCTGACGTGAGACCTCGTCACGCTGACGTGAGACCTCGTCACGCTGACGTGAGACCTCGTCACGCTGACGTGAGACCTCGTCACGCTGACGTGAGACCTCGTCACGCTCGCGGACCAGTTCGTTCCGCTGCCGAGCCAGTTCCTTCCGCTCGTCGTCGACTTCCTGGAAGGTCTTGAACGGCTCGCCGTCGGGCCGGATGATCACGAGGTTGTCGGGGCCTTCGCCCGGTTCAAACCGGATGCCGAGCCGGGGGCTGACGAATCCGGCCATCGACCGGATCTTCTTCAACGCCCCGGCGCGACGGCGATATCCTTCCAGGAGGCCGGAGTCTGGATCGTAGATGTAGTATTCCTCGACCCCGAACTTCTCATAGAGTTCGAACTTGTGTTGCATCTCGGCCGGGCGATTACTGGGCGAGAGAATCTCGAAAACGACCTGGGGCGCGATCCCGCCTTCCAGCCATTGCAGGTACGAACGTCGATGGCCCTTGGGACGACCGAAGACGACCATCGTGTCGGGCGCCAGGCGAGTCCGGTTGTCCCCCTCGATCGGATACCAGAACAGATCGCCGGCCACGAAGACCAGGGGAACGTCGCGGTAGAGGGCGTCGAGTCCTTCCTTGACCGTGACGATCCACTCGAACTGTAACGTGTTCTCGGCCATCGGCTTCCCGTCGGTCTCGGGATACTCGATCGCACGCCTGCGGCCGGGAATCCGTGCGGTGGACATGATCGTCGGTTCCTTCGGGGGACGATCGGGCATCGCCAACATTCGGATTATCGCACACGCTTGGGATCCCGGCCATCGAAATCGGCCGTCAGGTCGAGTAGAGCCATCGTCCGAGCAGATAGGCCGGCACCCAGAGGACCGCGACAGCCATCGCCGGCTCGATCCCGCGAACAGCCGCGACCAACCCGACGTTCAGCCAGACCAGGCTCAATATGCCCGTCTTCACGGTCCGCTGGATAGTTCTCGGCCGCGGGTCGCGGATCGCCAGAACCGCGGCCCGGTTCACCAGCGCGGCGATGAGCCCGATGACAACCAGCCCCGCCAGCAGCGACGGAGGACGACCCGTCATCACCTCGGGGAACCACCGATGCGAGATCGCCGAGGCGGCCAGGCCGAGCAGGGCCAGGTCGAGGATTGCCACCCCGCCGATCACCCCTTGACGCTCGCCCTCGTGGGTCTCCGATCGGCTGATGACCGTGATCCCGGCGACAAAGACCCCGTACGCCAGGGCCGAAAACCAGGCCGCCGGCCCTCCCATCTCGGGCGCCGCCGACATGCCCATCAACAAGTTCAGGCCGCGGCAAGCTCCCATGAAGACAGGGCCGAGATACGTCCGCTTCACCTGCACGTCGTAAGCGAAGATCACCAGGGCCAGCATCGCCGCCACGAAGCCGGGCACCACCGAGCCGCTCGCCCCAGCGATCGCCGGGGCGAGCGTGAGCCCCATCCCACCCAGCATCGCCGCGGTTCGATACGAGGCCCGACCCGACGGAAGCGGACGACCCGGGCGTTCCTCGCGATCGATCTCCATGTCAAACACATCGTTGAGTGCCGTACCCGCCGCGTAGAGGATCATCGACGCGATCGCCATCGGCAACCATCGATCCCACTCGGCGAGCGCGCCGCCGACCAGCAGCCACCCCGCCAGGCTATCCGCGGCGGCCGTCAACACATTCGGCAGCCGGACCAGTTGCAGGTAGGCCGTGATTGTCCCGCGCAAGGTCGCTTCCCTCGCTCAGGAGATCAGGGGGCGCAGCACCTCGAGCGCCGTCCGCGCCGCTGCGTCCGGGTCGTCGAGATAAGGGTACAGCTCAACGGTCAGCCAGCCGTCGTATCCGGTCCGGCGGATCGCCGTGACAACCTCGCCGAAATCGATCGCCCCAGCGCCCGGAACCAGGTGGTGATGAACCCGCGTCGCCGCGATGTCCTCAAAGTGGTAGTGGCGGATCTGGGGCGCCAGCTTCTCGATCGCGCGTGGCAGGTCTTCCTGAACGCAGTACGCATGACCCACGTCGAAGTTCAGACCGATCGACGGCGCACCGACCTTCTCGGCAACCTCCAGATACTGATCGGTCGTCTCCAGAAGCAGCCCCGGCTCGGGCTCGATCAGCAGCAGAACGCCAAGCTTCTCCGCATGCTCGGCGAGCGGCTTGAGAACCTCGACAAAAAGGTCGATCGCCTCCTGACGCGACTGCCCAGGCGCCAGCGGCCCGCCCGGCTCGGTCGTGATATGAGGCGCCCCCAGTTCCGCGCAGAGCGAGAGTGCCCGACGGGTGTGGTCGATCCGGACCCTCCGATACGACTCGTCAGGCTCGATGAACGAGGGATACCAGTACGGCTGACGGTAGTCGTTGACGGCGTTCATCATGAACGCGTTGATGTTCGAAAACGCCAGACCGGTCCGTTCCATCGCGGCGAGAATCTCCCGCTTCTGAACGTCGAGCAGCCCGGCCGGCCAGGCGTGTGGAACGTCCGCCAGCAGTTCCAGACCCGCGTATCCGAGGCCAGCGATCCGAGCCGCCGCCTCATCAAACGGGTATCTCAGATAGGCGTTGGTGCTGAAAGCAATCTTCATGCTTTTTGGCAATTCTGAATGTAGGATTCGAGCATCATGAACTGACGGAAGAAGTCGTTCTCATCGACGCCCTCGGGACTCTTAAAAAACGAGGCGAGATGCCGAAGCGAGCCCCGGCCGCCACGTCGCTTCTCCAGGTCGGCCAGACGGGCCAAATCGATCGCGAGCGGAGCGGCGAGCAGGCTATCGCATCCCTGCCACGTAAACTGGAGCGTCATCTTCGTCCCGAGGAACCCCTCGAAATGTATGTGGTCCCACGCCGTCTTCCAGTCGCCCATGTCGGGGACATACTCAATCGTCACCAGCGACGAGGGCTTGTAGCCAAGAATCTCGGTGATCACCTGATCCTTCGTCCGTACCTTCGAAGACTTGTTGGCCGGATCGTCGAGAATCAGACCGTCCCGGTTGCCGAAGATGTTGTGCCCAACCCAGCTCATCACCTTCAGGTTGCGATGGGCGAACATCGGCGCCAGCACGGTCTTCATCAACGTCTCGCCGGTCTTGCCGTCCTTGCCCGCGTGGATCGCGCCGGTCGACTCGGCCAGCTCGTGGAGCGCGGGGATCGAGGCGCCGAGGCTCGGGGTAAAGTTGATGTACGTGTGCCCGCCCCGGAACGCGGCGGCGGCGTAGATCGAGCTGGCCGGCAAAAGCGACGAGCCGCCATCGGCCATCGCGGTCTGGAGCGACTCCCAGCGCTGATGGACTGGCCCGGTCGGAAACGGCGGCTCGGTGCTGGAGACGTTCAGAACGATCAGGTGATCGATCGACTCGGCCGCGACAAACGCCGAGAGATCCGCCGCAATCCGGTCGACCACCTCGGCCACGGTCGGCGACGAGGCGCCGAACTCCCAGTTCGACAGCCGGGCGACTGCATCCCCAGCGCCGAGGATCGTCCCCGGACGGACCCGCGCGGTCGCCGCGTCGAGGTCATCGCCGCAGGCGGCGATCCACTCGGCCGAGAAGACGGCCGACGTCCGCCGCAGTTCCTCGGCCGACTCTCGAAAGGAAGTCCGGCGGATCTCATGCCCGCCGACAATAAAGTCGCCAGGCTCGGCCATCTCGAGCCCACCAAACATCGGCAGTTCGGTCACCAGTGCCGTCCGGGCGGAGAGCCCTCGCGCCATCGCCGAGAGTCCCAGCGTGATCGTCGTCCCGACCCCGCCGAACGCACCCACCAACCAGAGCCCAACTCGTTGACGCGCCATATGAAGAAAATGCCTGTTCCAAGGGCCTGGCCGATTGCGGCGGAATTCAGGGACGGCCTGGACCGCCCCGGCATGATCGCCCGGGCAGGTCGCACGGATCCTACCCCGACGCGTAACTCGTGTGAAACATTATGGCCCCCGACCGACCTCCGTTCAACCGCCCGCGGGTCCGAACCCTTTCCGAGAGACTAGGATAACCCCAACCTCCTCGCCGAAAGCCCGTCTCATCCGTCGCGTTTCTCCGACTCAGACGAGCCCTCGGCCCACCCAGATCCAGGCCGGAGATGCCCTTCGTGGATCGAATCGAACGACTCCTGGCCCCGCACCCAAGGCTTCGCGCCCTCCGACCCGGCCTTCCCAATCCCGAGGGCCAATGTGTCCTCTACTGGATGCAGCGCGCCCAGCGCGGGGTCGACAACGGCGCGCTCAACCTGGCGATCGCCCTGGGCAACGCCCTCAAGCTCCCGGTCGTCGCCGCGTTCGGTCTGACCGCCGGTTATCCGAACGCCAACCGACGCCACTATGCCTTCCTGCTCGAAGGAATGCCCGATTGCGCCCATGATCTCAATCGCCGCGGGGTCCGGTTTGTGATCCGGATCGGAAGCCCCGACGACGTCATTCCCGCGCTCGCCGAGGAAATCGGTGCCGCCGTGGTGATTGGCGACGAGAATCCGGTGCGAGTCGGGCAGCAATGGCGCGAGCGTGTAACCGGCCGCCTGCGGGTTCCGTTCTATCTGGTCGATGCCGACGTCGTGGTCCCCACCTCGCATTTCCCCTCGCTCGAATACGCCGCTCGAACGATCCGACCGAAGATCCACCGCCTTTTGCCCGAATACCTGAAGCCGCTCCCGAACCCCGAGGCCCGAATTCCCTGGAGCTCGTCCCCGATTTCCGGCGAGCCGATCGAGCCGGCTCACTTGCTGGAGAAGCTCAAGGTGGGCGGCGTCCCCGAGGTCTCTGACTACCCCGGAGGAACGCGCGAGGCCATGCGACGGCTCCGTCGCTTCCTCGACGAACGTCTGGCTGGCTACGCGACCGAGCGAAACGAGCCAACCCCCTATCGTACGAGCGAGCTATCGGCCCACCTCCACTTCGGCCAGATCAACCCCATGACGATCGCCCTGGCCGTCTCCGAAAGCGGGGCGCCGGCCGAGGACGTCGCCGCCTTTCTGGAAGAATTGATCGTCCGCCGAGAACTGGCGATCAATTTCGTGGCCCGCGAGCCCGCGTACGACCAACTCGCCGGATGCCCCGACTGGGCCCGACGTACCCTCGCCGAGCACGCCGACGACCCAAGACCGGTGGTCTACTCCGCCCGCCAACTGGAAGAGGCCGAGACCCACGACCCGCTCTGGAACGCCGCTCAGCGAGAAATGGTCCTCACCGGCCGGATGCACAACTACCTTCGAATGTACTGGGCCAAGAAGATCCTCGAATGGAGCCCCGACGCCGAATCGGCGTTCCACGTCACGCTCGAACTGAATGATCGATATGAGGTCGACGGCCGCGACCCGAACGGCTACACCGGAGTCGCCTGGGCCATCGGCGGCCGGCACGACCGACCCTGGCCCGAGCGGCCCATCTTCGGGACCGTTCGGTTCATGAGCTACGAAAGCACCCGCAAGAAGTTCGACTCCGCGGCCTACATCGCCCGCGTCGCCGCGATCGGCGCTGAGCCCCTCGGCACTCGACCGACCTCCGCCCGGCGATAGGGCGCCTCACGCTCACGGCAGGGTCGAGTAAATCACGATGTTCCCGGCGATCCGGACGGCGCTTTCATACGTATATCCCTTGCAATCGATCCCGGAATGCCGCTCCAGCGCGCAGCCGAGGTCTAGCTTCGAGTAGATCACGGCCCAGTGGCCGTCGAGCTTCACTCCCTCGAGCTGCGGGTAATCCTCGCCGCCGCCAGCGGCCTTGGTGTATCGCGAATGGCTCAGGTCGAGGCCGATCTTGTCGGTGTAGAGCTCGTCGCTCCGAGGGATCGGCTCCAGTTTGTGATTGGGAAGAAGTTCGGCGACAAACTTGCGAAAAGCCGCGTCGAACGCCGGGCTCCCGCAGGCCGCATCGGCGAACAGCGTCCCTCCGTTTGGCTCCAGGTGATTCCGAAGAGCCTCGAGCTGGTCCTTCGTGAACGAGAGCGCGCCTCGCCCGTGGATATACACGAGCGGATAGTACACCAGATTGGGATCGGTCGGGAGCAAATCCTTCTGGGCGAGCACCACGTCAAACCGAAACGGCTTCTGGCGCAGGGCGTCCATCAGGTTCGGCAAGGCCTGCGGCGCGATGTTCCAGTCGCCCGCGTGCATCAGCTTCGCGACCCGGAGCGCCCCTCGTTTCGGAGGCTCTTCCTTGAACTTGTGGATCTCGCGAACCTTGAGCTTGTCGTCGGGCATCTGCCGGCCGGTCGCGTAGTCGACCACGTTCTGGCCGATCTTCATCGCGCTCTCGACGGCCGGGTTCTTCGGATAGTGCTCCACCTGATTCCAGTAACAGGAAAGGTCGCTCGGCGAGTAGATCGCGACGGTTCGACAGCCATGCTCGATCCCCCAGAGCGGATGGCTCTCCGGATCCAGCGTCCATCGGGCACGCCAGACCGGATGTTCCGGCGGGAGCGGCTTCAGGTGATACTCATCGCCCGGGAAGATCTCGCGGATCAGATCGCGAAAGCCCCGGTCGAATTCCGGAGAGCCGCAGCAGGCATCGACAAACAAAAAGCCTCCCTGCTGAACATACTCGCGCAGGCTCTTCCTCGCCGGATCGGTCAGCACCGGCGGACGATGCCCGTTGAAGAAAACAATCGGCGCCTGAAGCAGGTCCGACACGGTCGCGGCGTCCGGGTCGACGACCTGCCAGGTGAGCAGACTCTTCCAGTCGGCCGAAACCTTGTCGACCAGATTTCGAACGTCGTCCGGATCGTTGTTCCAGTCGTTGACCGGCTCGTGAAACAGCTTGTTGATCAGCACCGGCGCCCGTCCCTTGGCGAGAAAGAGCACCGAGAACGCGGTCGAGATGATCGGGTCCTGCTCGATCAGCGCGCCTCGCCAGAATCCGCCGAGCTTGTCCTGCTGCTGGACCAGTTCCTCAGCGCCCAGGCGATACCAGTCGTGGCCACCGAAGTACCGGATGCCCGCGAGCCGGCCGGCTCGTTCCAGGCCGTAGAGGTAGTAATACTTCCAGAGCTGTCCGGCGGGGAAATTCTCGCCGACCTGGAAGTTGCGGGCCATCCAGTCGATCCCCTTCTGCACGTTTCGATTGTGACCGCCCTTCCCGCAGTTGTGGATCACCTCGCCCTGAAGGGTTTCCTGACCCTGGTAGCGCCTGAGTCCGCTGATGATCAGGCTGGAGATCCCCGCGCAGGTCATGCTGGCGGACGACCCGGGCGAGTCGGGCTTGTAGGCCCAGCTTCCGTCCTGCCTCTGCCAGCGGACCCAGTATTCGCGGGCCAGCGCCCAGACCTCGGGCTTGACGTGAACCCCAACCTCGCTGGCGGCGTGAAGGCCCAGCAGGGCGTACTGGGTGTTCGAGTTATCTCCCTGCTTGCCTCGCTTGAATTCGTTATACGTCCACGAACCGGGCCAGTAGACCGGGTCGGCCGGCTTGATCTGAGATCGCTCCAGCCAGTCGACATTCGCCGCGATCCGGAGCTTGTCCTGCTCGGGCGAGGCGGCGGCGAAGACCATCGTTTGAAGACCGATCGCGTAGGTGCTCCGGAGATCATCCGGACGTCTCGACCGCAGGAGATTCAGCGACTTCTGGATCGTCGGCGAATCGGGCTTCTCGCCGGCGGTCAGCAGGGCGAGCGTCACCAGGCTGGTCGTCCCGGTCTGCGCGTCCCCCTCGATGTCGGGCCAGGAGCCGTCGGCCCGCTGCTGCTGCTTGAGGAAGTGGACGCCGTTGCGAATCGCCCGCTCAACCTCCTCGGCCGTCACCCCGGCCAAAGCCGGCCGACCAGCAATCGTCGCCAGTGCAACAATCACGAGCAGTGCCGCCATGCCGGCGCGTCTCGCCAGGCCCGACGTCCAGTACATGTCTGTTCCCCCCCGGTCCACGCCGGATGGCTGGGGTCCGGTCTCCGGAGATTGTCTCAACCCATCCAGGATGACATATCCGATACGCCCACGACAAGCCGGGTCAAACCCACCCGTGCCGCTTGCGGAGCCACCATTCCATCGTCAGAAGCGCCGTGAAGATCAGGAGGAATGGCCAGTTGTCCCAGACCCGCTTCTCCTGGTAGGTGACCGACTCGGTGTATCCCGACTTCGCCAGCCCCTTCAAATAGGGGACGAGCTTTTCCGGCGTCACCGATTCTCCCTCGGTCACCTGCGCGATCTGCCGGGCGAGATTCAGGTCGGCGGCGGGGTTCTCCAGTTCGCGGTCGTCCTCGAAAACGAGGAACCGCGCCGTGTCCCGGCCGACCTCCTGGCCGTCGCGCTTCGCGACGACGGTCAGCACGTAGTTCCCGGGCTGGGCAAGCTTCTTGTCGGCATAGATGTCGCCTTTTCCCTCGTCGCCCTGGTTGAGAACCTTGATCGGCTGTTCAACCTTGGGCTCCGACTTCTCGCGCTCGACGTGGGCCTCGTACGTCACGCCGGGGATCGCGGCGCCCTTGGAGTCGTGAGCCGTGACGGTCAGCTCGGACTTCTCGCCGAGGGCGAGTCGGCGGCGGTCGAGGGCGACCTTCACCTGGTTGTCCCCCTCGTTTTCCTTGTGGGCCAGCCAGAAGACCGACTGTCGCCAGAACTTCCGATGCGCCAGCCGGCTCTCCTCCGACGATCGATACCAGACCCAGGTATCGCCACCATAGGCGAGTGATCGGCCCTGTCCGACCTCCATCGTCGCCATCAGCGGTTCGGGGGTTGGGCCCGGCGTCTCGGCCAGGATGCTCGCGCCTTGCTTCACGTCACTGAAGCGGTTCGCCCCCAGGATCGGCTTCATCATGTCCCAGATCCGGGCCGTCTCGGTCCGGTTCGAACCGACCTGGAGCAGGTAGTTCTCCAGTCCACGCGCGTTCGGAACGAACTTGAGGCCGCCTTCCGGCTCGTTCTGACCGTCGCCGAGGGCGATCTTCACGGGCAGAACATCGGCGATCGGCGTATCCGCCCATCCTCCCTCGCCAAAGCTGTTGTGCCCGCCGAGCATCATCAGCCCCGCCCCCTGGCGGACCGATTCCGCCAGCATCCGCTGCTGCCGTTCGGTGAGAAAATCGGCCGGAAGGTCGCTGAGGATATACGCGTCGTACCGATGCGGCGCGAACTCGGTGTCATCGACCGCGCCTCGGTTCCCCTCGGCCCTGGCCTTGATCACCAGCGCCTCGACGTGAATGTCCTGCGAGCTCGCGATCGAGAGCATCATGTACTTGTAGTCCCAGGAGAAGTTCGACCCCTGAAGAAACAGAACATTCAGCCCACCGCTCAGCACGGTGACATACGTGCTGATCTCGTTGTTCGACTTCAGCACCTCGCCGTCCTGCGGCTTCACCCGAAGGGTGACAAGCTTCTCGCCGGCGGTTTGCGGCTTGTAAATCAGCCCCTTGATCGGAACCACTCCCGAGCCGTCAGGAATCTTCACCTTCGTCTGGGCGACCGGAACCGGAGTTCCCTCGACCATCAGCTCGACGTCGAGCGTCTGGTTGGCGAACCCGCGCGCCTGGAGTGTCCCGGTGACTTCCAGGTTGTTCTTCACGAAGACGGTCGGCCCGGCGACGATATTTTTGAGCATCACGTCGCGGGCGCCGGCCGAGGCGCTCTCGGTTCCGAGCCCAACCGACACCACCGGAATCCCGCTGGCTTTCAACTGCCGGGCCGCCGTCATCGGGTTGACGCCCGTGTTCGACTTGAAGTCCGAGAGCACGATCACCCGGGCCGTCCGCCGGTCGGCCTGCTCCTGCCGGTTGCGCACTTCCAGCAGCGCCGAGCCCAGCGCCGAGGCCTTCCCCTTCGGCTCGGATTTCGCCGAAAGGTCCTCGTCCTTAGGCTCGATCAGCGACGAATCAAACGTGTAAATCCGCGTCTCCAGCTCGGGCTCGAGCTGCTTCGAAAGCGTGCGGGCCTGCTCGATCGCCTCGACCGCCACTGAGTACCGCGACTTTCCACCCGCCTCGTCGCCGACCGTCATGCTGTGGCTCTTGTCGACGATGTAGATCAGCGACGCCTGTTTCTTCTCCTTGGCCTTCAGCCCGATCGAGGGCTTCAGCGCCGCCATCAGGCAGAGCAGGATCGAGAGCAGCCGGAGCGCCAGCGCCGCCCACCGCCATCCGCCGGTGGTCCCGCGTAGCCGGCGCTGGTAGGCCCAGAGCGTCAGTCCGGTCACTGTCCCAAACGCCAGGATCAGCACCGGCCAGGACACAATCGGACTGACACTCACGCTGAACTCGGGGATCATGAAACCCTCCGGCCCACTCGATCCTGTTCCATTTTTATCAATGAATACGAAATATCTAACAATGAAGATCCGCCAGAAATCGTCTCAGGCCGCGGTCGGGGATGTCCCGCCCGCCCCGGCCTTCGGCGTCTCCTTGTAGAAGGTATTCGCCAGGATGCTTTCCAGCGTGACGACGAGCAGGATGAGGAACATCAAGAATGGGAAGAGTTCGGTCCCGAACCGGCCGGTGTCGACGATCTCCTTGAGTTTGTCGGCGTCCTCGGCGAAGAGATAGCCGTCCTTGCCGAAGACGGCGTCGAGGTCTGTCTTCTCCATCGGTTCAAACTGGCTCTCGGCGCGGGGTGGGTTGAAGCTGAATCCCAGGGTGACTGGCCGGTCTCCCTCGGCGAGTGCCTTGACGGTCCACTGCCCTGGCTGCTGCTGCTGGGGTGTCATCGCGATTTCGAGGAGCTCGCCGCGGCTCGGCGGCTGGGCGATGGGCGAGGGCTTCGGGTCGGGCCCGGGGCCGAGTAAAGTGAAACTCTTGTACCGGATGGTCGGTTCAAGGTGGAGCATCACGGGAGGGCCGCCGGCCTCGAAGTTCAGCGTGTCGTCGGTTGTCCCGGCCATGTACGGAACCGTGAACCACATCATCGCCCAGAACGACCAGTTCTTGATTGGGAACTCGCTCCAGGCTTCCGGCCCGCGCGACTTCGCCGTGCGAGACAGCGGGGTCGTCCAGAGGAAGACCCGGCCGGCCTTCGGACCCTGGATCGTCCGTTCGAGAAGGCAGGGCGTGCCGTCGTCGTAGGAGAGCAGCGTCCGCGCCCCGTCGATCGGCGGGTCCTGCTTCCGGAGCGACCAGTACCGATAGACCGGCACCTGGGCCAGCTCGGTCGCCAGGTCCTGCCCGTAGCTCGCGAACAGGGGGTGGGTCACGTCGACCACCTTGCCGATGTGCGTCTCCGAGGTCCCCTCGAGCGCCACGATCCGATCCAGGGCGCCAGGGAGAATTTGCCCGGCGACCGCCGTATCGTAGCTGGCTGGATTGCATCGGCTCCCCGCTCCGATGACCAGCCCGCCCCCTTCACGAACGTAACCGCTGAGCGCCCCCCACGACGCCTCGTCCACCGAGGCCGCGTTGAGCAGGAAGATGCAGGCGTATTCCGAGAGGGCCGTCTTGCCGGGATCACGAAGCTCCGAGGTCTTCCGCCGCTCGACCTTGTAGACCTGAGGCGCCTTTGGCGACGGATCGGGCACCAGGGCGGAGTCGACGAAGAAGTCGTCGACGCCTGGCCGGTCGGTGACGAGCAGCACCTTCATTGCCGGCCGGACCTTGAACGAGAAGTACCGGCGGTCGTCGTCCTCGAATGGGTCGGGGGCGCCTCGCAGGGCGATCTCGCCTCGGTGCAGCTCACCTTCCTTGAGGTTAGGCGGCGAGGGGAAGTCGACTTCCAGGTCGCCCTTCGGCGGGATCTCGACGAGCTTCTCCCCTTTTTTGACGCCATCAATGAAGTACTCGACGGTCCGGCGCGCCGGAGGCTGACCGGGCGCCTCCGATGAGTTCTCGAAGTGGATCCGCGACCGAATGGCGACCGCTTCTCCCTGGGTGACCACGCTCGAGGAGGGCTCGGCCGTCGCCACCGAGAGGTTCTGGATCTCCCTGGGCGTGAGCCGAAGGACGAACGTCGCCATCCGTCCCTTCTTCTCCTTTTTGAGCTTCTCGACCTTGTCGAGTCCCTCGGCCGGTCCGGCAACCCAGGCTGTCTTCGCCAGGTCGGTCAGGACGTAGACGGCCCTCGCCGGCTTGTCGACCCCGACGATCTTGTCGTAAACCTCGCCCATCGCGACGTTGAGCGGGCGGCTGACTGGATGGATCGTCAGCTCGTCGATTCGCTTGAGCGCCGCAGCCGGCGAGAGGCCGGTCGAGCCCGGCTCCGACGAGTCGACGACAAAGACCTGGCTCGAATCCGGAAGCTTCTCGACAATCTCCCGGGCTCGCTCCCGGGCCTCTTCGAGCCGGGTCCTGTCCCGGTCGCGATACTTCATT
The DNA here is from genome assembly GCA_027449865.1 of Planctomycetales bacterium. Lineage (GTDB taxonomy): Bacteria > Planctomycetota > Planctomycetia > Isosphaerales > Isosphaeraceae > JAKAUH01. The sequence continues at coordinate 54,666 of DAIDKV010000009.1, read as the reverse complement.
GAAAGGCTGGTGTCGAAGACCAGCCCGAGAGCCGTCGGCACCGACTGATCGCCCAGCGGAACCTGCGAATAGAGCGTCGGACGCGAAAGCGCCAGGGCCATCAACGCGAGAATCGCCATCCGGGCCAGCAGCAGCAGCCAGTTCTTCACCCGAAGCCGCTTCTTCGACCGACGCTGCCGCTCCCGGACCAGCCGGAGCGCCGGAAAGATCACGTGCTTGGGCGTCTGACGCATGAACAGGTGCAGGATCACCGGGAGCGCTGCCAGGGCCGCGCCCGCCGCCAGTCCCGCGTTGATCAACGACATCTCCATGGCCGTCCGATCCTTCCCTTTCGACGACTCCGGCCGGCCCTCATCTCAGGCTCGCGCCTGTCGGGTCAGCAGATAGCTCATCAGCGCCTTGTCGAACGGCATCCCGGTGTGGAGCGGAACATAATCGATTCGCGAGCGGACGCAATCGGTCCGGTACTTGGCCCGGAACTGCTCCACCTCTTCGAGGTAGTCGGCCTTGATCGCGTCGGCATCGACCTCAATGATCTCGTGCGTCTCGTTGTCTTCCAGGCGGACCATCCCCTCGAACGGAAACTGCGCCTCGGCCTCGTCGAGTATGTGAAAAACGATGATGTCGTGGCCGGCGTGCCGGAGTCGATGAATCGCCCGGAGGATCGACTCGGGTTCGCCCAGCAGGTCGCTGAAGAGCATGACGAGGCTTCGATGACGGAGCATCCCGGCGACCTGGTGCAGGCTCGCCTCGATCTCGGTCGTTCCCTCGGGCTTCAGCTTCGCCAGCAGCGAGAGAATATTCCCAAGCTGCGACCGCTTGCTCCCAGGCGCCAGGCTCTGCGAGACCTTCCGATCGAAGGCGATCAGCCCGACGGGGTCTTGCTGGTGGATCATCATGTAGCAGAGGGCGGCCGCCAGGCTGATGCTGTACTCGAACTTGGTCAACTCCTGCCGGTAAGTGTATCCCATCGATCCCGACAAATCCATGACCAGATAACCGGTCAGATTGGTCTCCGCCTGGAATTTCTTGATATAGAAGCGATCCGTCTTGGCGTAAACGTTCCAGTCGATGTCGGAGATGTTATCGCCGGCGGTATATTTTCGATGTTCGGAAAACTCAACCGAAAACCCGTGAAAGGGGCTGGCGTGTAGCCCGGCGATGAACCCCTCGACGATGAACTTGGCGCGCAGATCGAGCCGGGCCACCTGACGGATGACCTCGGGCTTCAGGTAGCTCTCGACGGTGACGGCCATGATCGATCCGAGCCTTTATCGATGAGGAAGATTTCCGACCGCCCGCGCCCTATCAGAGGATCTCACGCAAGGGGATTGCCAACCCAGGCAGGAGCGGCGTCTCGTAGAGATCGTCTGGACGCAGGACCCGCTTCCGGGAGCCGCTCGGGCCTGCCGACTGAACGGTCGCCCGGTGCCGCATCCGGTCGATGATGACGTACTCCAGCACGCCGAGCGCCCGGTATTCCTTCCGCTTCTTGACGTAGTCGCGCTCGCGCGATTCGCGATCGGGACTGACGATCTCGTACATCAGCTCCGGCACTCGATCCGGCCGCTTGATCGCCGATCTCGGGCCGACCAGGAAGACGCCGATGTCGCCGATCCGATCCGTCCCGTCGTCCACCCGGACCCACGCCTCGGAGACGACTTCCTCGACGCGATCGGGATGGGCCAGCCGATAGGCTCCCAGGTAATCCCGGAACGGCTCCGAACCTCGATCGTGACCCGGGCCGTCGGGCGGCATGACGATCAACCTCCCGCTCTCGCGCTCATACTTCCAGGGCTCGAGGTAGTCGGCGACGGCGAACTCCTCGGCCGAGAGGATTCCGCCGTCGTCGTCGGGGCCGAGCCTCGGCACGGTCTTCGGGACGGTCGCCATGAGCAGGGGGTCCTTCGCCAGGATCGGGAAGAGGGCCGAATCAGGCGCCTCGGGCGGGCCGCTCATACTTCGGCGGCTCGGGCTCCTTGACCTCGCTGACCAGCCGCTTGATCAGGGTCTCGGTCGTCTGTCCCTCGGCCTGCGCCTGAAAATTGGTGCTGACCCGGTGTCTCAGCACCGGCACGGCCACCTTCCGGATGTCGTCGAGCGAGACGCTGAACCGGCCGTCCATCGCCGCCATCGCCTTGCCGGCGAGGATCAGGTTCTGACCGGCCCGGGGACCCGCGCCGTAATCCACCAGTTCCTTGACGAACTGGGGCGAGAGGTCGTCCGAGGGCCGGGTCGCGCGAACCAGGCGGGTCACGTAATCCACCGTGTACTCCGAAACCGGCACCGAGGTCACCAGCTTCTGAAGGTTCACGATCGCCTTGCCCGAAAGCACCTTCTTCAATTCGGGAGAATCTCCCTTGGTGGTCGCCAGAAGGATTTTTTTCTCCTCGTCGAGCGTCGGGTAGCCGACCCGAATATCGAACATGAATCGGTCGAGCTGGGCCTCGGGAAGCGGGTACGTCCCTTCCTGCTCGATCGGGTTCTGGGTCGCGATCACGAAGAAGGGTTCGGGAAGGTGAAGCGTCTCCTGCCCGACCGTGACCTCACGCTCCTGCATCGCCTGCAACAGCGCCGCCTGGGTCTTGGGCGGGGTCCGGTTGATCTCGTCGGCCAGCAGAATATTGGCGAAAATCGGCCCGGCGACAAATCGGAACGATCGCCGGCCCGACTCGGGCTCCTCCAGCACGTTCGTCCCGGTGATGTCCGAGGGCATCAGGTCGGGCGTGAACTGAATCCGCTTGAAGCTGACATCCAGAATCCGGGCAATCGAACTGACCAGCAGCGTCTTGGCAAGCCCGGGGACGCCCACCAGGAGCACGTGCCCCCGGGTAAAGATCGAGGCCAGGATCAGCTCGATCACGTCGCGCTGGCCGATGATGACCTTGCTCAGTTCGGCGACCATGACGTCGCGAGAGTGTCGGAATTCGTCGAGAAGCTGGGTGATCCGGTCGCCGGCCGTGGACATTCGAAGTCTCGACCTCTCTGGGGCAAGGGTGGCTCGAACACGCCCGGGAACATCCCGGACGCGGCATCGGCGATCGGGAGAAGTGCACTCGCCCCCGCGCGGACGACTTCGATAGCAGCCTGAACCATACGACCATTGTAGAGCCAGCCCGGTGCGCGATTCAAGCGCGCCCCTGGCTCGCATCGGTCTCTCGTACCCTGTCCGCCCCCCATCCGTCCCCACTCTCTCAGGACCATCCGACCACCTGCCACTTTTCCAGGCATCCGGGGCCAGAATCATTTCATAACCCGCAGCGATACCCAATCGACCTCGCTCGGTTGAATGATTGAGAGGACCAGCGGCCTCAGTCCCTTAAATCGTATCCTATCCTTATTTTATGGGGCAGGTTGCTCAATCCTCGGCGGGAACGACGTGGGTCGCTCTGGCTTCGGCCCGGAAAATGCAGAGGAGGACAACGACTTCCGTGGTGCGAGCGAGTCGAGCCCGGCGCTCGACGTGCTCGTAACCATTCCACCCTCCTCCGAGCCGATGGCCCACTCCCCGGGCTGAAGGCCGAGCGATGGCCGAGGTTCGGCCATCGTCCCCCGCGCGATTTTCGCAGCCTGCTGGCGGAATCGCGGGATCCGAGACCCGAAACGATCCCATGGCTCGCCGCCATCCGGATCGTCTCGACGCCCCCATCCGGGCCGCTTGACTCCAACCTCTCGATGCCGCTCACCGTACGCGCGGCGATCGAGCGACCAGAGGACCGCGCCCCAAGAGATCGAGGACCGGAACGATGACCCTGATGAGCCTGGTTCGTTGGATCGGTGTCCTGGCGATCGTCTGGACCCTCCTGGCGATTGGCCTTGGCGCCTCCGGAACGCACCTCCCGAATCGGCCCAACCCCCGCGACGCCGCCCCGGCCACGCGGGATTCCGTGAGCCTTCAGGCGATGCCGGCCATCTGGCCCTACCCACACGATTTCGTGATGATCGACCGGAAGAGCGGACAAAAGACGCCGATGGTCGTACCGCCGGGTGAGACCTGGTCGAACATTAGTATCTCTCCCTGGCCCGGTCCCGACGGAGAAATCGAGGCCGTCGGGAGATGGGTCGACCAGAGCCGCGATGAGTTCGGCGGCTGGGCCGTCTTCCGTCCCTCGGATGGAGAGGTCCTCTACCGGGTTCCGGCCGAATTGCTGGCCAACGGCCGACCGTGCTGGGTCCCTGGCCAGCCCCGAATGATTGTCTTCTCCGCGGGCGACGGACGCCTCTACCGATGCCGGCTCGCTTCCTCGGACGACCCCATCAGCGACGAGAACTCGTCCCGACGCATCTACGCCTCCGGACGCACCGAACCCTCCGACCCCATCGAATGGCGGACCACGACGCCAGGCGCTCGCGAGCCGCTTCTCCTCGATCCCCTCTGGCCGTCCGAACCAAGCCTCCGTCGGTGGCTTCTGGTCTCGCTGGTCAACCTCGAGACCCAAAAGGGTGTCACTGCCTACGCCCCCGCGCGGCTCTGGTGGCTCGAACTGAGTGACGACGCCCGATCGATTGTCGCCGCCGGACCACTCACCACGCCCGATCCCGACGACACCGAAGCCGCCCGATTCGACCAGCGATTCCCCGAGGTCGTCCACGCACCCGACGGTTCCACTCGCCTCGTCTTCGAGGAACGCCTGCCCCGGTCTCGAAAAATCCGGCTGGTCTCGGCCCCGATCGAGTTCGACTCCCGAACCGGCCGACCTCGCGTCTCGGCCCATCTGGTCCGGTCGCCGTCGCCTCCCAGCCGGGAGATGGAGGCCGCTCCCTTCCTGATCTCCGGCGACGGCGCCACCGCCTTCGCCTTCCACCAAAACAGCCAGCTCACCGCCTTCCCCATCCCTTACCAGCGCTGAACCTCGACTCTCTCGACCCCGGCCACTCGCCCACCCCGGCCGGGGTCGACGACTCCCCTTGCGGGGATCTCTCGAATCCGGTACAAGACCCCCAACCGAGCGGACCACCCTGGACCGACCCCGAGGGATCCACCGCAACCGTACCAAAGGCCCGATCCATCGCGAATCAACGCCCGATCGCCCGCCCCACGACGGACGCGGGCCGCTCCGCTGGGCCAGGCCGGCGCAGGACATCCGGCCCCTTCGCGACCGCACCCGGACTGCTCAAGGATGATGCCATGGAGACGAACCCTCCGGAAGGACGCCGGACGGACCAGCCCGGTCGTCGGGCTTTGCGGACACCGCTCCTTGCCGCCGCTTTCCTGATCTGCGCCGTCAATGCCGTCAACATCGGCCGGCAGATCCAGGCGACCTCGCCACGCAGTCCGTGGGAGGCCACCGAGGTCATGGAAGCCTGGCGGAGCCTTCACGGCCTGCCCGTCTACGAGCTAGGGCCCGAGGGCCACGCCACCCACTTCTACGGCGCCCTGATGCCCTGGCTTCAGGGCGAGCTGTTTCGGTGGGTCGGACCCAACAACCGGACCGGACGGGTCGTCACGCTCATCGGAGCCCTGGCGACGATCACGCTGATCGCCGCCTCGACCCGGGCCCGTCGCGAGCCGCTGATCCTCTTCCTCGTCTGGGCCGCGCTCCTCGGGCTGAACCACGTGACGATGCAGTATTTCGTCGAAAACCGGCCCGACATGCCCGCTCTGTTCCTCACGGCCGCCGCCATCGCCATGCTCGCCCGGGGAACCGACCGGGCCCGAATCGCCCCGATCGCCCTGGGAACCGCTTGCCTGATCGCCGGTTTCTTCCTCAAGCAAACCGCCGCCGCATTCGCCGCTGTCCCCGCGGTCGCGATCGTTCTCCGTGGACGCCGGCCAACCCGAGCCGAGGTCGCACTCGCCCTGGTCCCGATCGCCGCCATGGCGAGCATTCTCTTCTTCCTGAAGCTCGCCTTCCCGGCCGTCTATCACTACATGATCGTGATCCCAGGCTCGTACCGGATCGAATGGCACCGACTCCCGGGCGCCGGTCGATTGCTGGCGCTTCCCTGCGCCCTCGCCCTGGCTCTCGCGATCGACTGGCTCCTGGCGATCCGCGCCCGCCGCGAATCCGGCCGCGATCCGCGAATGATCTGGGTCCTCGCGACCCTGGCGATCGCCTTCCCGTCGAGCCTGGCGGCCTATGCGAAGGTCGGCGGAGTCGCCAACAGCCTGCTGCCCGCCCTTCTGGCCATGATCGCCTTCGCCGCGCTCCGGCTGCCGGCCTCGATGGCCCGGCTGGAACGCGGCCTGAGATCGCCGGGGCTCCTCGCGACCGCCGGGATTTTCTCGGCGATCCTGTTGCTCCTCTCCTCGTTCCCCTACGTCCGCGCTCCGCTGATCAACCCGCTGCCAGGCTGGGAGCCCCGGTACAATCGTGCGGTCGAGGCCCTGGCGAAGGTCCCCGGCAAGGTGATCTGCCCCGAGGATCCAACCGTCCCACTCTTCGCCCGGTCCTACGCCGGACGATCCCTCTTCGCCGAACTCGACGCCCACCCCGACGGCGGCCGACTCCCCGAGAAGCTCCCGGGAACCGTCGTCGCCGAGATCAACCGGGCGGATTACGTGGTGGATATCCGCGAGTGCTGGTGGGACCACCTCGTGGAACGCGATCTCCGCGGCCTGGGCTTCGTACCGGCCGATGAGATGCTGCCCGACCTGCACCCCTATCGTCTCTGGCGACGCCGTGAAACCACCCAGAACCCGACACCACGCACCGCCTGGAATTCCGTCGATCGGGAGCCCCAGCGCGTGGCCGCCTCCCGCTGAGATCCGACCTCCCGAATCCTCGTTGAACCATCCACCGGAAAGGCGAGCGACATGGATCGTCGACGGACCGCCCCGCGAGCGCGGACTCCCGCGGATCGAAGGCCGCCGCACCTCGATCCCGGCGGATGGACGGCGCGCGAGTCTCGCCGTGATGGCTCTCTCGCCGCCGATCTCAGCAATGGCCCGGTCATCGTCCTCATCCCCGTCTTCAACGACTGGGAGTCGCTCGCCCTGCTGCTCCCTCGCCTCAACGAGGCCCTCGCCTCGCGAGGGCTCGAATCCGAGGTCCTGATCGTCGACGACGGCTCCACCATCGAGCCCGGCGACGACATCATCCCCGCGCGTTCCGAGGCCCTCCGCCGGATCGACATCCTCCGACTCCGGCGCAACCTCGGACACCAGCGGGCCATCACCGTCGGCCTCGCCTACATCGAGGACTGCCTCCCCGCCCGGGCCGTCGTCGTGATGGACGGCGACGGCGAGGACAACCCCTCCGACGTCCCCCGACTGCTCGACGAGCTCGACCGGACCGGCGGCAACCGCGTCGTCTTCGCCGAGCGCACGCGACGATCCGAGTCCACCGCCTTTCGAATCTTCTACGCTCTCTACCGGCTCATGCACCTGCTTTTGACCGGTCAGAAGGTCCGGGTGGGTAACTTCAGCGCGGTCCCACGCCGGCGGCTCACCAGCCTGGTCGTCGTCACCGAACTCTGGAACCACTACGCCGCGGGCGTCATCCGATCGAGACAGCCGCACACCTCGATCCCAACCAGCCGCGGCACCCGGCTCCGCGGCCGGTCGTCGATGAACTTCGTCTCGCTGGTCACTCACGGCCTGAGCGCGATCTCGGTCTATAGTGACATTGTCGGCGTTCGCCTCCTGGTCCTCTCGGCCGTCCTGGCGATGGCGACCACCTTCGGCATCGTCACCACGACCGTGATCCGCGTCGCGACCGACTGGGCCATCCCCGGCTGGGCAACCTCCGCCGTCGGACTCCTGATGATCTTGCTCGGTCAGGCGGTGATGGCGGCCTTCGCGTTCAGCTTCATGATCCTCGGCTCACGACACGGCTCGCCGTTCCTCCCGCGCCGGGATTACGCGTACTTCGTCGGATCGGTCCACACGATCCAGGCCCCGACAACCCCACCGAATCACACCCTCAACCCGATATCGCCGCCATCGTCCGCCGGTCTAAATCCAGGTGAACTGAACCCCAGGGAAGCCCCACCGATGCCGTATACCTACGTCGGAACCGAGCTCGACCTCTTCGCCGCCGCGACCCGATGGAAGGCGTACGTTCGAAGTCGCGTCGCGCCCTACCTCGGCCGGAACGTCCTGGAAGTCGGCGCCGGCCACGGCGGCACAACCCGTGTCCTCTGCGACGGCCGGGCCGACCGATGGACCTGCCTCGAACCCGACCCCGCACTGGCCGACCGCATCCTCGCCGCAATCTCCAACGGCGAGCTCCCCGACTGCTGCCGGATGAAGATCGGAACCGTCGCCGATCTCGACGAGTCCGACCGCTTCGACACGATCCTCTACATGGACGTCCTCGAGCACATCGCCGACGACGCCGACGAGATGAAACAGGCAGCCGACCGACTCGCCCCGGGCGGGCACCTGATCGTTCTCTCACCAGCGCACCAGTGGTTGTTCACGCCCTTCGACCAGGCGATCGGCCACCACCGCCGATACACCCGCGAAACGCTCCGCGCCGCCGCCCCACCCAACCTCCGGATCGTCCGCCTCGATTATCTCGACTCCGTCGGCATGCTCGCCTCGCTCGGCAATCGCCTCGTGCTGAAAAGCGCCATGCCGAACCCAGCGCAAATCGCCGTGTGGGACCGCTTCTTCGTCCCCTGCTCGCGATGGATCGACCCGCTCCTGGCCCACTCGCTCGGCAAATCCGTCCTGGGCATCTGGACGAAGTAACCCGGCGTACCTGGATTCGACGCCGCCCAACGTCCCTGCCTATAATCCCTCCGGAAACGGAGGGATTTCCCGCATGGTCATCGACGTACCGAAATCCGACGTCGTCTCGGTCTACCAGGCTCTGATCGGGGTGGTCAGCCCGCGCCCAATCGCCTGGGTCTCGACCGTCGACGCCAACGGCCGAATCAACCTGGCGCCGTTCAGCTTCTTCAACACCTTCGGCGCCAATCCGCCGGTGGTCATCTTCAGCCCGACCAACCGCCGCGACGGCTCGAAGAAGGACACGCTGCTCAACCTCTCCGAGGTCCCCGAGTTCGTCCTGAATGGGGCCGTCGAGGACCTCGCCGCCCCGATGAACGCGACCTCGAAGGAACTCCCCCACGGCGAAAGCGAGGCCGATCTCGCCGGCCTGGCGCTCTCGCCGTCGACGAAGGTCCGCCCGCCCCGCGTCTCCGCCTCGCCGGTCCACCTCGAATGCAGGGTCCGCCAGGTCGTCCCGATCGGCGACGGCCCGGTCTCCGCCAACCTCGTCATCGGCGAGGTCCTTTTGATCCACATCGACGAGGCGGTGTTAGACCCCTCCGGACGCATCGACCCTCGCAAGCTCCGCACCATCGCCCGCCTCGGCGGCGACTACTACTGCCGAAGCACCGACCTCTTCGAAATGCAGCGCCCTTGACATCGAACCCAACCTCGGACAATCGTAAGGCGAGAAATATCCGCCCTGATCCGAGGGGTGATCGCGATGCTGATGGGTCCTGTCTTCCGCGCCGAGGGGGTCCGGCTCGCGCGTCGGCCTCGGCATTATTTGTTCCGGATGATCTACGGGCTGGTCCTGCTCTGGATCATCGGCACGGGTTATGTTCGGATTCAATCGGCGTGGATGGAGACAAACCGGCCATCGGAGGTCGCCCGGTTCGCCCGCGAGACATTCGTTCGGTTCGCGGTCGCGCAGATGGTTGTGATGCTCGTCATCATCCCACCGACGATTGGCGGAGCGATCGCCGACGAAAAACAGCGCCGGACGCTCCCGTTCCTGATGGCGAGCCGGCTCTCTTCGGCTGGAATTCTGTTCGACAAGGTGCTGGGCCGATCGGCCTCGCCGGTGGTCTTCATCGCGATGGGCCTGCCGATCGTGGCGATTCTGGGCCTGCTTGGTGGGATCTCGGCCGATGAGGTGATCGCGGCCTATCTCGGGACGTTCTCGATGTCCGCGGTCGCGATCGGGATCGCCACGCTGCTCTCAACGCTCGCCCGCCGGTCTCGCGACGCGGTGATCCTCGCCTATCTCCTCACGATCGCCTGGCTAATCCTCCCGCTGGCGATTCTTTTCGTGGTCTTCGCGTTCTGGCCCGGCTGGTACGGAGCCATCCGCCCGTTCCTCGACGGACTGCTGGATTCGACCCCGACCGGCGTCGGAATGCGCCTGTATTTCCCGATGCTCGGCCTGACCGCGCCGTCGATGTATGATCAGGTCATGCGGATGGTGATGCTGCAACTCCCCGGAGCCGCGATCCTGCTGGGCCTGGCCGCCTGGCGATTGCGGCCGACGTTCCTCCGCGAGCAGGAGGGCAGGGCCCCAAGCCCACGCGTCCGAGCCATCCCGCCTTGCGGTGATGACCCGATCACCTGGAAGGAGCGACATTTCCACCGAACGGATCGGACAGGGCGCCGTCTCCTCGTCGGTCTCCTGATCCTCGTCTCGCTCCCGCTGGCTCAAATGACCTGGGCTTCCGACGGCTGGCGCATCTTCGCAACGCTCCGGCGTTCCGGATACGACGGCCTCGCCGGGCTGAGGCCACCGCCGGTCGGCTTCCTCTGGGCGCTCCAGGTGGACCTCGGCTGGGCGATGGCGTTCTGGCTGATCGCGGTGGCGCTGGCCTCGTCGGCCTCGGTGGCGATCGAGCGCGACCAGTCCACCTGGGAGAGCATTACCCTGACGCCGATCACCGGCCGCGAGATCGTCCGCGGGAAGATCCTGGGGGTGCTCCGGAGGAACCGGGCGATGGCCGCGATCCCCGCCGCGATCTGGGTTTTATCCTTGCTCACCCGTGCGGCGCACCCGATCGGCGTGGCGATCTCGATTGCGCTGGCGGCTCTGATGACCTGGTTCGTGGCGATGGTCGGGATGTACGCTTCCATCCGCTCGCCGAACGCCTCGCGGGCGATGATCGCGACGTTCGAGGCGCTGGCGTGCTTCAACGGCTATCCGCTCCTGGCCTTCTGGTTCGTGATCGGGGCGATCGGCTGGGAATCGTCGTACCCGGTCCTGGGCTTCCTGCCGACGCTTCCCGCCTGGGCCCTGGTCTCGGGCCCGATGATCGCCCGGGCGTGGGACATCGCCCGAACGCCCTCGGGCCCCACGCCGATCGGATGGCTCCTCGGCGGCCTGGCCTTCGGCGGGATCTTCATCTACTCCGGCACAGCGCTTGCTCTCTCGCGTCGGATTCGACTTTCGCTCGACCGCCCGCCGCTGGACCGGGTGACTATAATACGCAGTCGTCCCAGACCAGCCGCCTCCGAGTCACTGAATCCATGCCCCAGGATCGAATCGATGCAAGAGCCCGCCCGGTGAACCCCTGGTTCATCGCGGGTGCCGTGACGATCGCGACGTTCATGGAGGTGCTGGATACGAGCATCGCGAATGTCGCCCTGCGCTACATCGCCGGCGGGCTTTCCGCGGCCGAGAGCGACAGCGAATGGATCATCACCAGCTACCTGGCGGCGAACGCCTCGGTCCTGCTCCTCTCCGGCTGGCTCTCGTCGTACTTCGGCCGTCGGAATTACTACCTCGCCTCGCTCGCGATCTTCACGGCGGCCTCGGCGGCGTGCGGGTTCGCGCGGTCGCTCCCCGAGCTGATCGTCTTCCGGATCCTGCAGGGGCTCGGCGGAGGCGGCCTTCAGCCGGTCACTCAGGCCGTCCTGGTGGACACCTTCCCGCCCGAGAAACAGGGCGCCGCGCAGGCGTTCTTTGGGATCTCGGCACTGGTCGCCCCTGTGCTGGGCCCGACGCTCGGCGGCTACATCGCCGATAACTATTCGTGGGAATGGATCTTCTTCATCAACATCCCGCCTGGCCTGCTAGCGCTCGCCGTCAATTATGCGTTGCTCCACGACCCCGACTATCTGAAGGATCAACGGGCGACGATTCGAAGCAAGCCATTGCGATTCGACTTCATCGGGCTTGGGCTGATCGTCCTCTCGATGGCCTTCATGGAGATCGTCCTCAGCAAGGGGCAGGAGTGGGACTGGTTCGGCGACCCGTTCGGCCGGGTCCAGTTCCTGACGATCGGCTTCGGGGTCGGGATCGTCGCGCTGATCCTCTGGGAATTGCGGCACCCGTCGCCGGTGCTCGATCTGCGCCCGTTTGCCGATCGCAACTTCGCGGCGAGCGGCCTGATCGCGTATGTCGCGTTCGCGATCACGTATGCGGCGATGGTGTTGCTCCCGGGGATGCTCCAGACGCTCTTCGGCTACAACGCGGTCTGGTCGGGGCTGGTGATGTCGCCGGCCGGGCTGTTCTCGATCCCGACGATGGCGATTGTCGGCTATTTGATCGGCAAGAAGCTCGACGCGCGCTGGGTCATCATCTTTGGCGCCGTCCTGATGTGGCTGGGTGCCTCGTGGTATTCGCGGATGAACCTGGGCGTGAGCCCCGAGCAGCTTGTCTGGCCGAGGGTCGTGCAGCAGGTGGGAACGGCGAGCCTGTTCGCCCCGCTGAGTGTTGCCGCGTTCGTGTATTTGCCGAAGGAGCTGCGCGGGCCAGCGGCCGGAATCTTCGCCGCACTCCGGAACGAGGGCGGGAGCGCCGGGACGACGCTCGGCAAGACGATGGTGGCGCGTCGCCTCCCGGTGCATACCGACCGGCTCGTCGAGACGCTCAACCCCTTCAACACACCGTTCAACGAGGCGATGCAGGGCCTCCGCTCGTTCTTCTACCAGCAGACGGGCGACCCGGTCGGCTCTCAGGTGATGGCGCTCGACGCGATTGACCAGCTCCGCCAGCAGCAGGCCGCCGCGATGGCGTACCTGGACGCCTTCTGGCTCTTCGGCATCCTGGCCCTTACGCTGATCCCGCTGACGTTGTTGATGCGTCGATCGGTCGCCGAGGAGGGGATGCACATCGGCGGCGAGTAGGACCCCTGGAATCTGGAATCCGGAATCTGGACTCGATCGACGGGCGCCCGGCCGCCCGCAGGACAAGAGGCATGAGCGATCCCGAGAAGACCACCCCGAAGCCACCCGCGAACGATCGCCCGTCGGAGTCGCCCCAAAAGCGATGGCCCCGCCGGTTGCTCACGCTGATCGTCGTCGCGGGAGTTCTCGCCGGCGCCGGGTATTACCTCTACCCGAGGTTCGAGCTGGCCATGCGGACCGTCTCGACCGACGACGCCTACGTCAACTCGCACGCGACGGCGGTGGCGCCGAGAATCACCGAGAACGTGGCGGAAGTGCGGGTCGATAATAACGATTACGTCCGCAAGGGCGATTTGCTCATCGTCCTCGACGACACGATGGAGAAGGTCAAGGTGCGCGAGGCGGAGGCGTCGGTCGAGGCGGCGAAACGAGCCGTCGACCAGGCGATCGCGGGCGCGCAGTCGGCGGTCGCCGCGGCGAGAGCGAACCGGTTCAAGCTGGCGGCGGCGATCGATGAGGTGAACGACCAGGAGGCCGGGCTCCGGGGCGCAGTCGCCCGGCTGAAGGAGGCGCGTGCCGCCGAGGAGCTGGCTCGCACCGAGGCAACCCGATACGCCGAGCTCGCGCGCCGGAAGTCCGTCACTCAGGAGCAGGCCGACGTCCGCCAGACCGACCTGGAGCAGGCAAGGGCGAGGGTTCGTCAGGCCGAGGCTCAGGTCCATAGCATCCGGGCGGGTCTCGGTCTCCCGGAAGAGCCGCCGCCCGGCAAGCCGCTGGAAGACGTCCCGGCCGACTGGTCGCAGCATCACCCCTCGGTCCTCGCGTCGCTCGGTCAGCTCGCGGTGAACCTGGCTCAACTGGGGGTAAAAGTCCCTGGCTATTACGAGACGCCCGACCGCTTTATCGACGAGATCCGCGGCCGGGCCCCAGGCGGTGATATCGACCGTCTGATCGTCGACACCGTCGAGAACGCGCCCGATGTCGCCACGGCCCGCGCGAAGGTCGAGCAAGCCGAGGCGCAACTCGCCGAGGCCCGGCTGATGCTAAGCTACTGCAAGATCACCGCCGACATCGACGGAATTGTCTCGAACCGGAACGTGAACCCGGGCGACCGCGTGGCGCAGGGACAAAGGCTCCTCGCAATCCGGTCGCTCTCCGAGGTCTGGATCGACTGCAACTTCAAGGAAACGCAGCTCGAGCCGATCCGGATCGGTCATCCGGTCGAGATCCGGGTGGATGCATATCCCGACAAGGTCTTCCGCGGCCGGGTGACCGGCTTCAGCCCCGGCACGGGCGCCGCCACCGCACTCTTGCCTCCACAGAACGCGACGGGCAACTTCGTGAAGATCGTGCAGCGGCTACCGGTCCGGGTCGACCTGACCGACGGCAACCCGCCCGAGACGCCGCTCTTTGCCGGCCTCTCGGTCGAGCCGAGGATCTTCATCCGCGAGAAGCCCGAGGGCCCTCACGCCGGCCGTCGGCTCCGGTTCGACATGCCACACGCCGACGCGCGGTGATCATCGCCGCGATCGCCAGCCCGCCGAAGATCGCCAGCGAACCCGGCTCGGGCGCCGAGACCTGCTCAATCGACGTAAGGGTTCCGTTGCTGGCGGTGGACTGGCCCCCCGACATCGCCGAGAAGTGGACCCCGGAGGAAAAGGAAGACGTCGAGAGCTTCCCCAGGTCGGTCGTCGAGAAAAATCCCCCGGCTTGCTGGAAGTTGACCGTGAACGACGGCGCACTACCGGCCGAACCGGTGAACAGGGCTCCATTCAGCGAGATGCTCTCCTGCGGCGACCCGGAGGGGTACGAGTAGCCTTGCAGCGGCGAGTTCACGTAAAGCGCCGCGCCGCTCTGACCTGGAGTGTTGGAAAAGTCGTACGTCTGACTTCCCAGATGAAGCGTCATCGAGACGTCGCTACTCGTCTCGGTCAGGGTGCCCGGGAGGACTGCGGGCAGCGGGATGAAATTTGGGTTCGAATCCATCGTGAACGACCCGCTAAACTGGCTCGCGCCGTTGACGGGCTGGGCAAGCTGTCCGGCGAAGTTGTACGTGATCGGAACAGCCTGGGCGGCCATCGGGGCAAGCAAGACGATCGAAAACGCGAGCAAGGATCGGAAGCGGGGCAACATGGTCGGCTCCTTCAGCGATCATGGGGATCCATCCCTGGAGATACGACCGGGATTTCAACCAGAATCGATCGAATTCAGCAATCCGAATTTTCGCAAGGGGTTCCGAGATTTCCTTTTTTTCATCCGATCGATTCATCTGTCTCAATCCAACCCCATCCCTCCCATTCTCGGGAAAAACGAGCAACCATCGGAAACAGATCGGACGTCCAAGCAGGAAGCGTCTCAAATTCGGGAAGGCCTGGTCCCACTCGGAGCCGCCCAGCAAATGAGGAAAAGCCCCAGGACACCCTCGAAAATCGCGCGAACGAACCCACCGCTGCCAATCCGGCAGGCGCCGATCGGCGCCGAAGACCAGCGCCGACGACAAACGAAGCCAACTCTGGCAGCCGCATATTTTGCGACAGCCAGAATGGCAGCCAAATGGGCCGGGGGATCTCGCCAAACGCGACGAACGAACCCAACACACGGGCCGATCGGGCGGGTTGCCCTGGTCCTGCGGATGGCGATCGTCCTGCTTGACGGGGCCAGAACGGCGCCCCTACGATGAGGCTCCATTCCAGGGTCGTATCGAATTCGGGGGTTGAACCGATGAGTCGTCCGGGCAAGAACATCGGGATTGTGCTGGCAGCGGTGGTTCTGGTGGGTTGTGGCGGATCCGACGAGGGCGCCGGATCGGCCCCCGGCGGATCGTCGGCGCCGGCCGGATCGGCGAACAGGGGCGTCGTCCTGATCGGCTTCGACGCGAGCGAGGCCCTCATCGGCGCGCTCGGCCAGGGCCGCATTCAGGGCCTGGTCGTGCAGAACCCGATCCGGATCGGTGAGACCAGCGTCAAGACACTGGTCAAGAGCCTGGAGAAGCAACCTGTCGAGCGTCGGATCTCGACCGGCGAGGCGCTCGTCACCCCCGAGAATTACAAGCAGCCCGAGATCGACAAGCTCATCCACCCCGCCCGCGCGGAAAACGTGAGCAACGCGAGCCTCTCCGGGCCGAAGTCGAAGAAGTGGAAGATCATCGTGATTCCGAAGGGGACCACTCACGAGTTCTGGGAATCGGTACACGCCGGCGCCCTGAAGGCGGCCGAGGAGCTGGGGAACGTCGAGATCACCTGGATGGGCCCTCAAAAAGAGGACGACCGGACCAAGCAGATCGAGCTGATCCAGAGCGCGGTCGCCGCCGGTGTCGACGGGATCGCCGTCGCCCCGCTCGACGCGCAGGCGCTGGTCGAACCGGTCGAGGCGGCGATCGCCCGCGGGATCCCGGTCCTCGCTTTCGACTCCAACCTCGACAGCGACAGGACCGTCAGCTACGTCGCCACCGACAACTACCATGGCGGCGTTCTGGCCGCTCGCCGGCTCGGCGAGGTCCTCCACGGCAAGGGCCGCTTGATCCTTCTTCGCTATGCTGTCGGTTCCGAGAGCACCGAACAGCGCGAGAAGGGATTCACCGACACCCTCGCGAAGGAGTTCCCCGAGATCAAGATGGTCTCCGACTCCGAGTACGCCGGCCCCACCTTTGACTCGGCCCAGCAAAAGGCCGAAAGTCTCCTCACGCGGTATCGAGGCCAGTTCGACGCCGTCTTCTGCGCGAACGAGTCGAGCACCTTCGGGATGATGCGCGCCCTCGAAGGCGCGGGAATGCTCCCATGACCCGCGCCACCGCCGCCCCGATCACCCTCAATTCTACAGATTTCATAATTTAATGACATATTGAAAATTCCATATTCAAAATGAACTTCAAAGAACTGCGAATGCAGGACGTCGGCAAGTCGTTCGGCGCCACTCGGGCGCTCGACGGCGTCTCGCTCACGGTCGGCGCCGGCGAGGTCCGGGCGCTGATCGGCGAGAATGGGGCGGGGAAGAGCACGCTGATGAAGGTGCTGAGCGGGGCGATCCGCCCCGATTCGGGCACGATGACCCTCGACGGCGAGCCCTACGCTCCGCGAGGCCCTCGCGAGGCCCTCTCGCGAGGCGTCGCGATGATCTACCAGGAGCTCGCCCTGGCACCGGCGCTCACCGTCGAGGCCAACATCCTGCTCGGCCAGGAGCGTTCCTCGGGCGGCTGGCTGCACCTTCGCGAACATCGCCGGATCGCGGCCGAGGCCCTCGAACTCCTCGAACATCCCGACATCCGTCCCGAGGCCAGGGTAGGAGACCTCGGAGTCGGCGCGCAGCAGCTCGTCGAGGTCGCCCGGGCGCTGGTCTCAAAAGCCCGGGTGATCGTGTTCGACGAACCGACCAGCTCGCTCTCCGAGCGCGACGCCCACCGCCTCTTCGCGATCATCGACCGCCTTCGCGACCGGGGAATGGCGATCGTCTACATCAGTCACTTCCTCGAAGAGGTGCGCAGGGTCGCCCAGACCTACACCGTCCTTCGTGACGGTCGGTCGGTCGGCGAGGGAACTCTCGCCGAGACCGACGAGCGCTCGATCATCGCCCGGATGATCGGCCGGGATCCGGGCGAGCTCTTCCCTCGCGTCCCGCACCAACCCGGCGAGCCGATCCTGGAGCTATCGGGCTTCCGGGCCTCGGAGCGCGGCAAGCCGGTCGACCTGGCCGTCCGGCGCGGCGAGATTGTCGGCCTCGCCGGACTCGTCGGCGCTGGGCGAACGCGATTGGTCCGCGCGATCTTCGGCCTGGGCCCGGTGGTCGACGGCCGCGTTCGCGTGGCCCATTCCGACGACAACTCCGCTCGACCGCGACGGCGGATCGACGAGGGCGTCGGCTTCCTCAGCGAGGACCGCAAGGGCGAGGGTCTCGCCCTGAACCTCCCGATCGAGGACAACATGACCTACCCTGGCCTCCGTCGACACGCGCGCGGCGGCTGGCTCAGCCTGGGCGAGCGCCGGCGCGAGGTTAACGACTGGATCAAACGCCTTCGGATCGCCGCGGCCGGCCCAGGGCAGCCGGTCGGCGGCCTCTCCGGCGGCAACCAGCAGAAGGTCGCCCTCGCCCGACTCCTCCACCAGCGGGCCGACGTCCTCCTGCTCGACGAACCGACCCGAGGCATCGACGTCGGCTCAAAAGCTCAGATCTACCGGCTCCTCGGCGAGCTCGCCGCACAGGGGAAGGCCATCCTCGTTGTCAGCTCGTACCTCCCCGAACTCTTCGGCATCTGCGACCGGATCGCCGTGATGTCCCGGGGCGCCCTGACCGAGGCCCTCCCCCTCGACCACTGGACCGAACACCGCGTGATGGAAGTCGCTACCCGGGGCGCAGGTATCGATCCCTCGTCATCGACCGATTAAAGCGTGAAGGATAAAACATTGAAAGAAGAAATCGAGGATATCGAGGGGATTCGAGCGGCCGGCCCGGGCCGGCTGCGGAACGTTCTGCAATGGGTGTGGACGGTCGTCGGCCCGTTCGTGGGCCTGGCGCTGATCGCTGGGTTCTTCACGTATTTGACGCGCGGCTCGGGCCACTTCCTCTCACCCGACAATCTGCGAACGATCGCCGGCCACACGATGATCGTCGGGACCGCGGCGCTGGGGATGACGCTCATCATCATCGCTGGCGGGATCGACCTCTCGGTCGGCTCGACCGTGGCGCTGGTGACCGTGGTGATGGCTCTCTTCATCAAGAAGGTCGACCCGATGCTCCCCGAGTCGCTCCGGGCCTGGCACGCCGCGGTCCCGATGGCGATCGTGGTCGGCATTCTGACCGGCGGCCTCTGCGGCGCGATCAACGGCGGGCTGATCGCCGGGCTTCGCGTGGTCCCGTTCATCATCACGCTCGGAACGTATCAGGCGTATCGAGGGCTGGCGACCTGGCTGGCGTCGAGCACCACGATCTACGTCCCCTCATCGATGCGACCCTCTTGGTTCGGCGGACTGGTCGCGATCCAGCCCGAGCCGCGCTGGCTGATGGTCTCACCCGGCGTCTGGATGCTCCTGCTCCTGAGCCTCTTTCTCGCGGTCTCGCTGAAGTTCAGCCTGCTTGGCCGCTATTCTTACGCAATCGGATCCAATGAAGCCACCGCTCGACTCTGCGGAATCAACGTTCCCGGCATGAAGGTCATCCTTTACGCCGTTGGCGGGCTCGCGGCGGGTCTCGCCGGCGTGCTCGACTTCGCCAAGCTCGGCGGCGTGGGCGTGCCGACCACCGCCGCCGGCCTCGAACTGCAGGTGATCGCCGCGGTCGTCATCGGCGGCGGAAGCCTCAGCGGCGGCGAGGGAACCGTCCTTGGAACTCTTATCGGCTGCCTGATCATCGCCGTTCTCCAGAATGGCTGCGTCCACGCCGGCATCCCCAACGCCGTCCAGGACATCGTCA
Source organism: Planctomycetales bacterium (assembly GCA_027449865.1). GTDB lineage: Bacteria > Planctomycetota > Planctomycetia > Isosphaerales > Isosphaeraceae > JAKAUH01. The sequence continues at coordinate 35,489 of DAIDKV010000009.1, read as the reverse complement.
TCGGCGTCATCATCGTGGTCGCCGTTACCCTCGACCGCCTTCGACGGGGTCGGGCCGCCTAAAGCTCCCGTTGACACCCTCCGAGGGCCTCACTACCATGCTCCACGCCCAACCAGGAACACTCATCAGGCGAGATCGTGCCCGGGGGAATCTGATTAAGGTGGGGAAGAAGGGCGATCCGATGAAAGTGGAGAACCCGTCAGCGAGCGAGTAGCGCTCGTTGTGCTGCGAGCCCTGGACCACGCACAAGGAAGTGCCTCGCGAATGGCCAGCACCTCCATCAACGCGCGACCCCCTCGGGCGAAGGCCACGGAGCCGACGGCCGCCCGTCGGATTCCCAGGCCGGCCCGACAGCACCGGGTCGACGGCCCGGCCCGTCGCCGGATCGCATCGAACTTCGTTTTCATGAGCCTCGCGGAACTGGTGTGCCGCACCACCTCGATCGTGGTGATGCTCTACCTCTCCACCCGGCTCGACGATGAGAACTACGGCCGAATTGGGTTCGGGTTCAACCTGGTCTTCTGGCTGGTGCTCCTGCTGAGAGACAGCAGCGACTACATCGTGACGCGAGAACTCTCGCGCCACCCAAGGCTGATCCGGCCGCTGGTCGACCAGGTCCTCGCTTACAAGACCCTCTTCGCGATGATCCTCTTCACCGGCCTGACGGTCATCGGCGGCTTGACGCTCCCCGACCGGATGAGCTGGACCATCCTCACGCTCTACGGCCTGATGCTCTTCACCACGGCCATTGGGCTCGACTACGTCTACCGGGGCACCGAGCGCATGGGCCTGGTCGCGTTCTCCCTCGGCGTCCGAACGAGCATCTACGCGGCCGGGGTCTTCGCGATGGTCCGAGACGCCGGCCAGATTCAGATGGTTCCCCTCTGGCTCGCGATCGGCGAGATGAGCGGGATCGCGATCGTCTGGGGGAACTACCTGAAAGACTACCGCCTGCCTCGGCCCAGGCTCAGCTTTCGGTTCCTCTCGATCATCGTTCGCCGCGGGCGGACCGTCTGCCTGATCCAGATCTCACAGGCGATGATCAACCTCGCGGATTACCTGGTTGTCGGGTTCCTCAGCTCCTGGGCCGACGTCGGCCGGTACGACCGGCCGCATCGCCTCTCGACGGCCATCCTCACCTTTGGTCTGATCCTCCAGCAAGCGGCCTTCCCGGCGCTCTCTCGACTCTGGCGACAGACCGCGGGCGCGGGTCGCGAGGCTCTCGACTCGCTCATTGAGGTTCTGGTCGCGGGGCTGGTTCCCGTCGCGGTTGGTGGAACCGTCCTCGCCGACCCTCTCGTACGGCTCTTCTCCGACGACGCCGGCGCCGGCCTCTTGCTCGCGGTCGGAATCTGGCGCGCTCCCTTGCTCATCCTGGCGTATCTCTATCAGACCACCTTGATCGCGATGAACCGCGAGTCGGTCGGGGTCCGGGCCCTGATCGCCGCGGCCGTGGCGGTCGGACCGCTCGTCGCTGTCCTTCGGATGACCTTCGGCTTGCCGGGCGCCGCTGCCGGCGTGCTGATCGTCGGGCTCGCCCTGGTGCTCACCGGCTACGGATGCCTCGCCCGCGAGGGCCGCCAGCCCGCCTGGCACCACCACCTCGCCCGGCCGATTGTCGGCTCGATCGTGATGGTTCCCGCCTGCCTGGTGCTCCAGCGCTATCACGTTCTGCTGGCCGTGGTCGGCGGCGGCGCGACCTATCTGGTGATGTGGCTCGCAATGGGCGGACTCGCCCACACCCGGCTCTGGCACGATGTGCTTCGACCCCCCGGAAGGGCCGACACCGCCTGATTCGCCTTCAACCCGGCGGCCAGGACGGCCGCCTGGCACCGAACCCAAGGAGGGCGCCCTTGAAGTTCTGCATGATCACGACCTTCTTCGGCCCCCACAGCTTCGGCGGGGATGCCGCCTATGTCGACCGTCTTAGCCAGGCGCTCGTCCGACGTGGTCACGAGGTCCACGTCTTTTACTGTGTCGATGCCTTCAACTCCGTCCGAGGCGACCATCCGCTCCGCGAGTACACCCCGCCGCCGGGGCTCCACCTGCACCCGCTCGAAAGCGGTCGAGGCATTCTCTCGCCGCTCGCGACCCAGGCGACCGGACAGCCCTGGTTCAAGGAGGCCGCTCTCCGGCAACTCCTGGATGACCCAACCACCGACGTCGTCCACTTCCACAACATCTCGCTGGTCGGCGGACCGGGCGTCCTCAGCCTGGGAACCAATCGGCGCGCGGCCCGGATCATGACGGCTCATGAGCACTGGCTCATCTGCCCGATGCACCTGCTCTGGAAGTACGACCAGAAGGCGTGCGACGGCCCGAACTGCGTCGCCTGTTGCCTCGCCGGCAAGCGTCCGCCCCAGGCCTGGCGGCTCACCGGCGCGATGGGCGAGGGCCTCCGCCACCTCGACGCCCTCGTCTTCCCCAGCCGCGACGCCCTCGAGAAGCACGAGCGGCGGGGGATCGGAGCCTTCGTCCCGCTCGTCCACCTGCCGTACTTCCTTCCCGACGGCTGGGCACGCGGCGTCGAAAACGAGACGCCCGAGCCGACCGATCGACCCTACCTCGCCGCGGCCGGGCGGCTGGTCAAGATGAAGGGCTTCCAGAAGCTCATCCCGATGCTCCGCTACCTGCCCGAGGCCGACCTTCGGATCGCGGGCACCGGCCCCTTCGAGGCCGAACTGAAGGCGATGGCCGACGACCTGCCCAACGTCCGCTTCGAGGGCCTGCTCGGCGGCTCGGGACTGGCCCGGCTCTTCCGGGGTGCTCGGGGCGTCGTTGTTCCCTCGCTCTTCCCCGAGACCTTCGGCTACGTGGTCCTCGAAGCCTTCGCGGTCCGAACGCCGGTGATCGTCCACGAGGGCGGCGGCGCCATCCAGGAGACCGGCGTTCAGAGCGGCGGCGGCCTTGGCTACCGGTCCGACGTCGAACTCCTCACGGCGATGCGTAGGATCGTCCACGAGCCCGACCTCCGCAAGACCCTCGCCGATCGAGGCTACGCACGCAGGGTCGGCGACTGGTCCGAAACGCGGCACATCGAGCACTACCTCGATCTGGTCGAGCGCGCCCGGGCGTCTCGACGTGACCACCCAACCTACCGGCCCGCGCTGGCACGCTCGGCCCGGCTCCGAAGCTCCGCCTCGAACGTCTCCAACGCGACGCGATGACCCGGAGTCGCCCCATTGACGCCCCCGCGCACCTGGCTTGCCACGTCCATCCTTCCGGTGGCCGCGCTCCTGATCCTGGCGGCGATCGGCTTCGCGCGCCTGATCGTCGATCCGTCGGGCCTGATCGTCGACCCCGACCGGCCCAGCGTCGACTTCGCCAACCGGGGCGACCCTCGCCCCATCGGCAACGACCTGACCTTTCTCTTCCTGCCGCATCACGAGTCGATCGCCCGCCGGATCGAGGCGTTCGGCCACATCCCCACCTGGGACTCGCGCGGGTTCGGCGGTCGTCCGCTCGTGGGCAACCCGCAGGCCGGTCTCCTGTACCCGCCGGCCTGGCTCGTCTGGCGGCTGAAAACCCCATCCGCGCTCGGCTGGATCACGATCGCGCACCTGCTCTGGGGCGGTCTGGGAACCTACCTCCTCTTGCGATCGACGGGCGCCGGCCGATGGGCGTCCACGGTCGCGGCGGGCGTCTACCAGGCCTCGCCCTACCTGCTCGCCCACACCTTCGAGGGGCACTATCCCCACGTCTGGGCGGCCTGCTGGTATCCCTGGGCCTTCTGGACCTTTCACGGCCTGCTCGAGAGAAAACCACGCGGGCTCCTGGTCGCGCCGATCCTCACGCTAACCTTCCTCACGGGTCACCCGCAAGAATGGCTCCTGCTCGTCCTGGCCCTCTCGGGCTGGTCGGTCGCCGATGCCGTCCTCGCCCGCAAGTCGGGCGGTCCTCGACGGGCCTTCGCCTGGCTCGCATCGCTCGTCATCTCGATCGGAATGGCCGGTGTCGACATCGGTCCTCAGCTCCTCGCCCGGCCCTGGCTGCTCCGCGGCCACCTGCCGGGCTCCGACGGCATCCCGAGACGCTATCACATCAGCATTTTGAGCCTCTTCCAGTGCCTTGACCCCGAGGCCCTGGGCGGACCCTCCGACTACTTCGGCGATGATAATTACTGGGAAAGCGTCTTCTCGATTGGCCTGGTGCCGATGACCCTCGCGGTTGTCGGCGCCTGCCGATATCCCGACCGCCGACGGGTCCGCGGCTGGCTCGTACTGCTTCTGATCGCCGTCGTCTTCGCGGGAGGCCGACCGATGGGCCTCTATCCGCTCGCCTGTTCCACGATCCCAGGTGTCGGATTGATCCGGGTCGCGGCCCGCTCTCTCTTCCTCGCCAACCTGGCCGCCGCCGTGCTCGTCGGCCTCGGAGTGGAGACCTGGCGCCAGCAGTTCGCCAGCACCCCGGACTGGCGCCGGCTCGGACGCCGGATCGGCACCGCGGGAGCCCTCGTGATCGTCCTCCTGGTCGCGCTCTCGTTCGTGCGTCCGACCCATCGACCGACGCTCTCATCCACGAACTTTGACCGGCCGCCATCGCCACCTTCCGGACGCGCCGGCCTGGCCTCGGCTCGTGTCCTGGGCGACCCGCGATTCTGGGCGGCCTCGGGTGTCCTCGGCGTCCTGATCGCGGTCGGATGCCGGCCGATCGCGGCGAGTCGACGTCCAGCCATCGCGGCCTCGATCGGGCTGCTGGCTCTCGCCGAGCTGACCGCTTATGGGTCGTCGATGCTCCGCGTCGCGCCGGCCTCGCGGTTCGTCGGCCCCGACCCCATCGGCGAGGCGATCGATCGCCTCAACGCCGCCGGGGAACAACCGCGGCCCGCCGTCCGGATCAAGGCCCGCGACGCCTTCTACGGCGATCTCCCCGCGACCCGCGCCGGGATCGAAAAGACCAACATCGGCGACACCTTCCAGATCGATCACGCCTCCACACTCTACGAGACCCTTTATCCGATTGCCTCACACGTCCGGCCGATGTCGGAGCGCCGGCTCAGTCCCGAGGCCAGGGCCGCCTGGCGCCGCATCCGACGCGCGGTTCTCGACCGGATGGGCGTCGCCTTCCTCGTCTCGGACCGTGTCGAGGCGGATCCGCCCTGGCCGGTCGCGGCCGAGGGAATCGCGAATGGTTCCCGGTTCGTGATCCAGCGCAATCCGTTCGCGATGCCGGGCGCCTACGTCGTCCCAGGCGCGACCGTGCTCCCGGATCAACCGGGCGTGGCTCTCCCCGCGCTCGCCGAACTCGACCCGCGCCGGACGGTCGTGATGTCCACCGACCCCATGGCCGGCCTCCCGCCTGGTCCCCGGCAGCCGTTCGCCGCGGCCTCGTGGATCTCGACCGATCCCGATCGCCCGACCTTCCGCGTCGACACCGAGGCGCCTGGACTGCTCGTCGTCGCATCCACCTGGATGCCTGGTTGGTCGGCCACGGTCGACGGGCGACCGGCCCCGGTGCTTCGGGGCGACATCGCCCATCGTGTCGTCCCGCTCCCAGACCCGGGCCGGCACATCGTCGCGATGCGATACCAGCCACCCGGCCTGGCGGCCGGACTGGCTCTCTCGATCGTCTCGACCTTGCTCGGGTTGGGATTCGCCATTCGTCGGTGGATCATCCGATCCGCCGCCCCATCGCCTTTTCCGTTAACTCTCCATCGAGCCCGAATCGCCCCGAATCGGCACCCGATTTGCCATGAAGCTCGATGAAGAGCCATGCGCGGCGCTCGCGTGAGTCTCGCCGCGCCGGACGATAGGGGTCGAAGATGGACACAGGGGCGAATCGGCATCGAGATCAGGCCGGGGAACGTGGCCGGGCGCGGAGGATGCCGATCGGCGCGGAGGTCGTCGCCTCGGGCGGCGTGCATTTCCGGGTCTGGGCGACCCGTCATCGATCGGTTGAGGTCATCCTGCGATCCGGACCTGGCGAGGGTCGAACGGTCTCCCTCGACCGCGAGGCCGAGGGCTACTTCTCCGGGCTGGTCCCCGAGGCCGGTGTTGGGACGCGCTATCTCTTCCGGCTTGGCGGCTCGAACGGCCTGGCGCGGCCGGATCCCGCCTCGCGATTCCAGCCCGAAGGGCTCGACGGCCCCTCGGAGGTGGTCGATCCCTCGGCCTTCCGATGGACCGACGGCGACTGGCCGGGTCTCCGCTCGCCCGAGGGGCAGGTCCTTTACGAGCTGCATGTCGGCACCTTCACACCGGAGGGAACCTGGGCCTCGGCGACCGAGCAACTCGCCTACCTGGCCGATCTCGGCGTGACGGTCATCGAGGTCATGCCCGTCTCCGAGTTCCGCGGCGAGTTCGGATGGGGTTACGACGGCGTCCTCCTCTTCGCCCCGTTCCGCGGCTACGGAACTCCCGACGATTTCCGACGATTCGTCGACCGGGCTCACTCGCTGGGGCTCGCCGTGATTCTGGACCTCGTCTACAACCATCTGGGGCCCGGCGGTGAGATGTTCGCCGAGTTTTCCGATGTCTTCTTCTCACGGAAGCATAAGTCAGAGTGGGGCGACTCGCCGAACTTCGATGATGCGGGCTCGGGGCCCGTTCGCGACTACTTCACCTCCAACGCCGCCTACTGGGCCGACGAGTTCCACCTCGACGGTGCCCGGATCGACGCCACGCAGTCGCTCTACGACACCAGCCCCGACCACATTGTCGGCGCGATCGCGAGGCGGATGCGAGAGGCCGCCGCCGGTCGTCGTCTGCTGATCGTCGGCGAGAACGAGTCGCAGCACGCCCGGTTTCTCCGCGACCCGAACCGCGGCGGTCTCGGGTACGACATGCTCTGGAGCGACGACTTCCACCACGTCGCCCGGGTCGCGACGACCGGCCGACGCGAGGGTTACCTCGGCGACTATCTCGGAACGCCCCAGGAACTCGTCTCGGCTCTCAGGCGAGGGTGGCTCTACCAGGGGCAATGGAACCTCCGGCAGGGCAAGAGGCGCGGAACGCCCGCGCTGGATGTCCCGCCCTGGGCCTTCGTCAACTACCTTCAAAACCACGATCAGATCGCCAACACCGGAACCGGCCGCCGGCTCCACGAGCTGACCTCGCCCGGCCGGTTCCGCGCCGTCACGGCGATGCAGCTTATCGGCCCGGCCACGCCGCTGCTCTTCCAGGGGCAGGAGTGGTCGGCCTCGAAACTCTTCCAGTATTTCAGCGACCAGGCTCCCGAGAAGGCCGACGAGATGGACCGCGGCCGGAAGGAATTCCTCGGCCAGTTCCCCAACCTCGCGACGCCCGAAATGCAACGCAGGATCGCTCATCCCGCCGATCGATCCACATTCGAACATTCGAAGCTCGACCCCTCCGAACGCGATCACGGCGAGCATGCCGAATCTCTCACGCTGCATCGCGACTTGCTCCGCCTTCGCCGAGACGACACCACGATCCGAGCGGGGAGCCGCCCCGGTGGAGTCGACGGCGCGGTACTCGGGCCCGAGGCGATCACCCTCCGGTGGTTCGATCCCGAGGGGCAGGGGAATGACCGCCTCCTGGTGGCGAACCTGGGGACCGAGCTTCACCTGCCCGTTGTCGCGGAACCGCTCCTGGCCCCGCCTGAGGGCCATCGATGGCGCATCCTCTGGTCGAGCGAAGACCCGCGCTACGGCGGATCCGGCTCGGCCGAGCCCGAGTCGGAGACGCATAACTGGCGCCTGCCCGCGCACTCGGCGCTCCTTTTGCAGCCGGCGCCGAGCGACGCCGACGAGCACCGCGATCCGCCCGGCACCGCCTGATTCGACCGCGACGGAGCTACCATATGCCAAACCTCATCCGGACCATCGACGACCCCTGCCAGCTCTCGCCCGAGGAGGGAAGCCCGGCCGATGCCGAGGACCTTCGCGAGTGGATCCTCACCAACGGACTTGGCGGATATGCCTCGGGAACGCTCTGCGGGTTGCCGACCCGAAGATATCACGGCCTGCTTATCGCCGCCTTGCCCGCCCCTCTCGGCCGGACGATCCTGCTCAACCAGCTTGTCGAGCGGCTGACCTACGCCGACGGCCGATCGGTCGCGATGGGCTCCGAAAACCTGGCCGGTCGACCTTCGCGACGGTCCGAGTGCCGGATCGATTCGTTCCGGCTCGACGCCGGATTGCCCATCTGGCGGTTCGATTGCGGCGACTTTGTCCTGGAGAAGAGGCTGGTGATCCCGCACCTCCAGAACACGGTTTACCTCGCCTATCAGGTCGTCGAGGGTGAGGCAACGGGTGTCCAGATCCAGCTTCGTCCGCTCGTGCATTTTCGATCGCACGACGCGCCCGTCGACACGCCCCATCCCGGTCCCTACCGCTTCACCGCCTGGGACGGACGCTACGAGGTCTCGGTCGCCGGACCGATCCCACCGCTTCGGATGTTTCTCGACGGCCGAGACCCCGCCTTCACTCTCGACACGGCGCGTTCCACCGAGATCCGGTTCCGACTGGAGGCTCAGCGCGGGTATCCGTCCATCGGCGACCAGTGGAGCCCCGGGTTCTTCCACGCGGAGCTTTCTCGCGAACAGCCGGTGGTTCTGGTCGCCTCGTCCGAGTCGTGGGAGACGATGCGCGCGATGCCGTTCCCGGAAGCGCATCGAGCCGAGCGGCGTCGACGCTCGCGCCTGGTGAAGCTCGCCCGCCACAATCACCCGGGAGAGGACGGCTTCCACGCCGAGCTGGTGCTGGCCGCCGACCAGTTCCTCATCAAGCCCGCCGGCCGCGTGCAGGACGCCGCCCGCGCCCAGGCCGCTGGCGAGGACATCCGCACCGTGATCGCCGGCTACCACTGGTTCACCGACTGGGGCCGCGACACGATGATCAGCCTCGAAGGACTCACACTCGCGACCGGCCGGACCACGGAGGCCGAGTTCATCCTGCGTACCTTCGCGCATTACATCCGCGACGGCCTGATCCCGAACATGTTCCCCGAGGGCGAAACCCACGGCCTCTATCACACTGCCGACGCCTCACTGTGGTTCTTTCACGCCCTCCATCGCTACGTGCAGACCACCGACGATCGCGAAACCCTCGCGACCATCCTGCCAAACCTCGTCGAGATCGCCGATCGCCACATCGAGGGAACTCGGTTCGGCATCGGTGTCGACCCGGCTGACGGCCTCCTGTGTCAGGGTGCCGAGGGCTATCAACTGACCTGGATGGACGCCAAGGTCGACGGATGGGTCGTCACTCCCCGCCGCGGAAAGGCCGTCGAGCTGAACGCCCTCTGGTACAACGCTCTGAAGCTGCTGGAAGGATGGGTCCGCGAGCTTCGAGGCTCCGAGGAAGCCTCGCGCTACGCCGAGCACGCCGATCGCGCCTGCGCTTCCTTCAACGCCCGGTTCTGGTACGAAGCCGGCGGCCACCTGCTCGACGTGGTCGACGGCGAGAACGGCGACGATCCCGCCTGCCGGCCGAATCAACTCTTCGCGATCGCCCTCGATCACGAGATCCTCGACCGATCGCGATGGGAGCCCGTCCTGAAGGCGGTTCGTCGCGATCTCCTCACGCCGGTGGGCCTCCGCTCCCTGGCGCCGGGACATCCCGACTACAAGCCCCGTTATTTCGGCGACCTTCGGGCGCGCGACGCCGCCTACCACCAGGGAACGGTCTGGGCCTGGCTCATCGGGCCGTTCGTCGATGCCTGGCTGAAGGTTCATCCGGGCGACCGCGTCGGCGCCCGCGCCTTCCTCGAAGGATTCCGCCCTCACCTCGACGAGGGCGCCCTTGGAACGATCAGCGAAATCTTCGACGCCGAGCCGCCGTTTACACCCAGGGGGTGCGTCGCGCAGGCCTGGAGCGTCGCCGAGGTTCTCCGCGCCTGGAACAAGACCGCCGATCGTCCCGCGTAGCGCGGCCGGCGATCTCGCCCTCGGAACCGGATCGGACGGCCCCGCGTGGAACCGTCCGATCTCCCTCGTTCCTCAATAGCTACTGGCGTCGATGACCTCACCGCCGGCGCGGCTTCCCAGCGACCACCAGGTATACTGATTGATGGAACTCTTGACGAACCGGACGCTGCCATCGGCCAGAAGCGTATTCACGCCGCCCGGGTGATAGCTCTGGGCGTTGGAATAGTCCATGCTGGCCCCGTCGCAGCCGCCGTTACAATCGGTCCGGCAGGCCGCCCAGGGATAGTTGGTGCTGTTCGGCGGAGCGATCGTGTTAAAGAGCGTCGCGCCCATGCCGCCGATTCCCCAGTCGTGGCCGTGGCCGACCGAGATGTTCCCCAGATTCGAGGGGTTGAGAAACTTCGTGGTGCAGGTCTGAAGGTCGTTCAGCACGAGCTGGGAGTTCTGGTTGGCATTGAGGAAGTACGCCATACCCGAAAGCCCCGCGCCCATGATCATCGCACCGGGAACGGCCGCCGCCCCGGTCGGACCCGCCCGGCCCTCGGAAAACGCCACCGTGTTCGAGGTCCCGTCGGTGATCGCCGCAATGCTGTACGACATCCGGAAGGCAAACACGCCCGAGGTCGGATCGGCGAACCCGCCCGGGCAGGCCGGCGCCGTCGGCCGGGGCGGCGTATCGCTCCCCGCGTTCGTCGTCGGCCCGACACTCCCATAATAGCAGTTGTCGTTGACAATCCCGCCGTTCGGGTCGGAAGGGCAAATGAACACCTTGATCTTGGCGTTGTACGCCGTTGAGTTCGCGGCGCTCGCGTAGTCGCTCCCTCGACCTTCCATGTTAAAATTAATCGCGTTGTAAAGCGCCGTCTGCTCCAGGTAACCTAGCATCATGGCGTGCGCCGACCAGTTATTCCAGGTCGTGCAGGGATAGCCCCCGCCATAATTGTAGTAGCAAAGCGAGGCCCCCATCGGGAACGTATCGTTCGAGGTATGATAATTGTGCATCGCAATGCCGAACTGCTTCAGGTTGTTCGTACACTGCGCGCGGCGGGCCGCCTCGCGTGCCGCCTGCACGGCTGGAAGCAACAGGGCGATCAGCACGGCGATGATCGCGATCACCACCAGGAGCTCAATCAGCGTGAAACCGCTGCGTAGCCTCGATCTCATGGCACAACCCTTCCGCACGGAATGAACAAGGAAACGGGAGAAAAGCACCGAGCCAGGTGGCCTCTTCCACCTGGGCCAGACATGGGCCGGTGGCCAGGACGCCCCTGATCGCAACCGCTCGTTCGCCTCAGGGACTCACCCGCAAATATCTGGCCGGTTAGCTCGGCCGACGGGGCGCCAGGCATGACCTCGACCGGAAATGGGACCATCATCGAGCGCCCACGAGAACCCCGGCGCGCACCGGGATCGCGAAGCCGCCCCATGAGCGACCTGCCCAATTTCCAGATCTTCTCTCGGAGCGAGGGGCCTTCTCATTCCCCTCGACGCAATAACTAATATTAGGATGCCAGAGAATCGCGACGTAGCCGATTCTCGGTCAAAGTTTGTAGGAATTCGGTCAGTGTCCGACGGGGGAATTCGGGTGGTTCGCCGGAGATCGCATCTCGGACGTGGCACGCCAAGGGTGGCGCTGGTGATTGAAACCTCGCTGGCCTCGGGCCGCGATATCCTGCTCGGAATCGCGCGCTACACCCGGGAATGTGGGCCCTGGTCGATCTACCACGAGCCGAGGAGCCTCGAGGAGTCGGTCCCCCGGTGGCTCAACGAATGGGATGGCGACGGAATCATCGCCCGGGTGCAAAACGCTCAGATCGCCGAGGCGGTGGTGGCCTCGGGAATCCCGGCGGTGGACGTCCTGGGGGTCGTCCGGCGTCCGGAGCTTCCGCTGGTCCACGTCGACAACGCGGCGATCGCGAAACTGGCGGCCGGCCACTACCTGGAACGCGGCTTCCGCTGGTTCGGATTCTGCGGTCACCACAGCCTCAACTGGTCCAACGAGCGCCAGGAGGCCTTCCAACAGGCTGTCTCCGAATCGGGCGGCGAATGCCTCGTCTATCACGCCGAAAACGGCGGCCGGGAAAACTGGGAGGACGATCAGGACCGCCTCGCCGCCTGGGTCCAGTCGCTCCCGCGACCCTGCGCCGTGATGGCCGCGAACGACCCCGGCGGACAGAAAATCCTGGAAGCTTGCCGGCGGGTCGGCGTCCGGGTCCCCGACGAGGTCGCGGTCCTTGGCGTCGACAACGACGAACCCATCTGCGAGATCTCCGACCCGCCCCTCTCCAGCGTCGTCCCCGATCATCAGCGGGTCGGCTACGAGGCCGCGGCCCTGCTCGGGCGGATCTGGGCGGGCGAGGTCCCCAGAGGATCGGGCCTCTCGGTCCTCACGCCGCCCGCCGGGCTGATCTCCCGGCGATCCAGCGACGTCCTGGCTCTGGAGGATCGCGAGGTCACCGAGGCCATCCGCCTGATCCGCGACCGGGCCTGTCAGGGGCTCGCCGTCGAGGACGTCTGCCGAGAGCTGGCGGTCTCTCGGAGCACCCTCCAGCGCCGGTTCCGCCTCCTGCTCGGCCGAACGGTCCACGACGAGATCGTTCGGGTCCGGCTCGACCGGGCCCAGGAGCTGCTCGCGGGGACCGACCTGCCGATCGCCTCGGTGGCGACGCGGTGCGGATTTGGGCGGCAAGAGTACCTTGGCGCCGTCTTCCGGGCCCGGCTGGGAGTCTCGCCGGCGACCTACCGTCGAAGGGCCGTCCAGACACCCAGTCGAGCCGAGGTCACGGCGCGGGTCTCTCGCAGTTCCTGATACGATCAAACGGAAGCCGAGCGTTCCCGGCACGCCATCCTTGACGACGGAGCTCGCACGATGCCCGCCTCCTCGCGTCCCTCGACCTCGTTTTACCTCTCAGCGGCGGTCGCGATCGTCGCCGCCGGCGCCCCCGCCGCGATCGGGCAGGAGACGACCGCCCCGCTCGACTGGATCCGGCCCCGCGCCCTTCGGCCGGGCGACACGATCGCGTTCGTCGCTCCGTCGGGCCCCGCCGAGGTCAAGCCGATCCGCGCCTACGCCGCCCAGCTCGAGGCGGCCGGATACAAGGTGGCGATCCCGGAGGGGATCGAGGGGCGCCGGAAGGGCTACCTGGGCGGAACCGACGACCAGCGCGCCGACGAGTTGAACCAGGCGATCCGCGACCCGAAGGTCCGCGCGATCTTCCCCGTCACCGGCGGGGTCGGCCTCACCCGGATCATCGACCGGCTCGATTACGAGGCCCTCCGGCGCGACCCGAAGGTCGTGATCGGCTATTCCGACCTGACCGCGCTGCACCTCGCGATCGCGGCGAAGGCCCGGCTGATCACCTTCCATTCGCCGATGCCGATGCACAGCCTCTGGAAGGCCGATCGCCCCGAGCATGCCTTCGCGGCCGATTCGTTCCGCCGGGCGGTCTTCCTCGATGCGTACAGGTCCGGCGAGGCCGGCTTCGCGATCGCGACCCCGCCCGACCACCGGCCGAAGGCGCTCGTCGGCGGGAAGGCCCGGGGCCGGCTCCTCGGCGGGAATCTCTCCCTGATCTGCGCGACGATGGGGACGCCCTACGCGATCCATCCCCGGGGCACGATCCTGCTCCTGGAGGATGTCAACGAGGCGCCCTACCGGGTCGACCGGATGCTCTCGCAGCTCCACCTGGCGGGGGTGCTGGACCAGGTCTCGGGGGTGGTCGCCGGGAGCTTCTACCCCGCCGGGCACAAGGACGCCGACGAGATCGACCGGGTCCTGCGCGAGTGGCTGGGGCCGCTGAAGGTCCCGGTCGTCTGGAAGTTCCCGGTCGGACACAACGCAGAGAACGCGACGCTCCCCGAGGGCGGCCAGGTCGAGCTGGACGCCGACGCCGGGACGCTCCGCCTGCTGGAGGACCCGGTCCGTCGCGATTGAAGGGAAAAGAGGGAACGGCCGGGCCCCGACGCGCCTTGATTCTGGGGGATGAGGCGAGAGGAGGAAAGGCCCCGTGCGAGCCGACCACGATCCGAGCCTGGCGACCCTGCTCCGATCGGGGAGCGCCGTCGGCCTGACCGACGGCGAGCTGCTCGAACGGTTTAGCCGCCGCGACGGCGAGGCCGCCGAGTTCGCTTTCGCGGTCCTGGTCGAGCGCCACGGTCCGATGGTCCTGCGGACCTGCCGGGCCGTCCTGGTCGACGAGCACGCCGCCCTCGACGCCTTCCAGGCCGTCTTCCTGGCCCTGGCCCGCCGCGGGAGCTCGCTCTGGATCGGCGACTCGATCGCGCCCTGGCTGCACCGCGTCGCCCGTCACGCCGCGATCCGGGCCCGTCGGACGGCCGATCGGCGACGGAAGGCGGAGCAGGGGGCCCCGATCCCCGATCGCTCGGGCCCCGCAAGGCCCGACCCGGAGCTCGCCGCGATCGTCCACGAGGAGGTCGACCGGCTCCCCGAGCGCCATCGGGCCGCGATCGTCCTCTGCGACCTGGAAGGGAAGACGCACGAGGAGGCCGCTCGTCGGCTCCGATGCCCGGTCGGGACGGTCAAGAGCCGGCTCGCTCGGGGCCGCGACCGGCTCCGCGACCGGCTCGCCCGCCGGGGGCTCGCGCCGGAGATGGCGGTCTTCGGGCCGATCCGCGACGCCCTCCCGGCGGGGCTTGCCCGTTCCACCGTCGAGCGGGCAGCGGCCCTCGCGATGGCCCCGACGGCCCCTTTCGTCTCCCTCGGAGGACTCGCCATGACGCTCGCCGTCGGGCTCGCGATCGGTGCGACGCTCTGGTTCCAGGCCCCCGGCGACACGGGCCCCGAAAAACCCGCCGAGAAGCCCGCGCCCCCCGCGTCGAGGCCGGCCGATCTCGCCTGGCGTCGGACCGATCGCTACGAGCCCCCCGACTTCGATCGCTTCTTCCCCGATGACCCTGAAGGGGGTCGCCAGCTCGATGCAATCTTCGGCCAGGACCCGGAGGGCAGCCCCGATGTCCCGGCGAAGGCCGAGGCCCTCTCGGCCACCGAGGCCGCCCGGGTCGTCCGGCAGGGGCTCCGAAGGACGACCGCGAACCGGGAGCCGATCATTCGATGGCTGGGGCAACGATTCGTCTGGGGCGCCTCGCGCCAGGATCCCCGGGCGATCGAGATCCTCTACCACGCGAGCGACCACCGTGGGCCGCTCGTCCATTTCGTCGAGTCGCCCATGATCTACTTCGGCCTGATGCGGGTCGAGCCGAAGACTCCGGCGATTGTTCATGCGATGGTCGACTGGTGTATGCACGTCGAGAACTCGATGGACTGGGAATGGGTCAGCCTCGCCGTCCGGAAGGACCCGGCGCAGGCGAAAGCCTTCCTGCGGCCCTATCTCGATTCCGACGACAAGATGATCCGCGCCCGCGCCGCCGTGGTGGCGAAGTTCCTGGACCACGACCCGGGCCGACACGAGGCCAATCTCGCCTGGGCGCGCGAGCGAGCCCGCGCGAAGTCCGGATATCTTCTCCCACGGATCGAGAAGGCCCTCCGGACCGGGACATCTCGCGAGCGAATCGACGCGATGGAACGCGCCGGCCGCGAGCGACTGGACCTGCTGATGGACGAGTCGTTCGCCCCGGCGTTCCGGGCCGCCGCGGGCGACGAAAGCCCTTTCGTCCGCGAGAGGACGATCGAGTTCCTCGCCCGGTTCTCCGGATGGGACGAGGGCCGTCCCTGGAACGGGGTCGCGGCCGACATCCTGCTCGACCTCTCGCGGGATCGCGATCGAGAGATCCGCCACACGGCGATCGAGTCCGGGCTCACCCCCTTGCCGCCGACCCGACGGGAGGCCACGATCCGCCGACTGGTCGAGGTCGCCGTCGAGGAGAGCCATGACGGGCCGGCCGATGCCGATTTCCTCAATCGGATCGCCTGGGGCCTCCAGGACGACCGGGACGCGGCGGCGAAGATCCTCGATGAGATCGCGCGCGGGCCCGACCCGGCGCGATCCCGGGCCGCCCTGGCAGTCTACAAGACGATCACCGGCCGGACGCCCCCCGGCGCGGCCCCGGCCTCGCCCGACGACCGCAAGGGCTACGCAAAATCGTTCCGCGACCTGTACGACCACCTGGGCAAGGTCTATCCGAGCTTCGCGATCAAGGGAATCGACTGGCCGAAAGTCGGGCGCGAGCTGCTCCCGCGCATCGAGGCCGTCCGCACGGAGGAGGAATTCGGCCTGCTGGTCGAAGAGCTGGTCGCCCGCCTGGAAGACAGTCACGCCGCCGTGACGGACGGGACCGCGACCCCGCCGGCCCCGCCCGATCCCTTTCAATGGGACCCCTGGATCGCCTCGCTGATCGACGACCGGGGCCGGCCGGTCCTCTATGCGGTCACCCCGGGGACATCCGCCTGGAAGGCCGGCCTCCGCAATGGGATGACGGTCCTCTCGGTCAACGGCGTCCCCGCGGCCGAGGCGATGGACCGCTGGTTGAGCCATCGAAGGAAGTACACCGGCTATTCCAGCGAGCGATACCTCCGCTACGACGCCGCCCGGTTCTTCCATCGGCAAGGGGAACGAAACGCCAAGCTCGCGCTCGAGGTCGAGACCGTCGACGGCCGGACGATGGGCGTCGCCCTGAAGGCCGAGGCCCGGGTCTGGTACATCCCTCGCCTTCCGGTCCCGCGACAGGGGATCGAGGACGGCGGCGCCGACGTGCAGTGGGTCCGGCTCGATGATGGGATCGGCTACATCCTCGTCCGTCGGATTCGAGAGGGGCTCAAAACCGATCTCGACCAGGCCCTCAACGCCCTGGGAGAGATCCGAGGGCTGATCCTCGACGTCCGCGGGAACAGCGGCGGCGGGTTCGACACCGCGACCGCCTTCCGGAACTTCGATCTCGCTCCCGCCGACGGGAAGGCCCATCGGCCGCTCTACCGGGGACCGATCGCGTTGCTGATCGACGAGCGCTGCATCAGCGCCGGCGAGGGGTGGGCGTCGTGGTTCGTCGCGAGGAGGCGGGCCCGCCTCTTCGGCTCGACCACGGCGGGCGCCTCGGCCCGCAAGGAGGAGTACACGCTGACAAACGGCCTCTACAAGGTCGTGGTCCCGGTGAAGGCGTATACCGGCTTCCTGGACCGCCCGATCGAGCGCCGGGGGCTGGAGCCGGATGTTTCCGTCCGTTGCACCGCGCCCGACCTGGCCCGGGGCCGCGACACGGTCGCCGAGGCCGCTCTCCGATGGCTGAAGTCTCCGGAGGCCGCGAAACCACCCGCGACGGCCGATTGACGACGCCCGGGCCTTGCTTCAAACTCAATGGCGGGGCTCACGCGTCGCGCCGGGTGCGAAACCATGCAAGAACGCCATACCGTCGTCTTCAAGCATTGCGATTTCAACGTGATCACCGATCACGACCGGCGGACCATCACCCTCCAGTTCGTGGAGTCGGATCCGCTCTTCGAGATCGCCCGCAAACCCGACGCGCGGCCGATCGACCCGATCCTCCGGGCGCTCGACCGACGGTTCGGCGACGGGCTCGCCGGATGGCTGGGCCGATGGAGGACCGGGGAAGAGAGCCCGCTCGTCCTCGCCGCGAGGCCCGAGGTCCACCCGGAGAACCCCGACGTCGTCCGCCTGCCGATGCGGGTGAAGGAAGGCCATCCAACCGACGCCGCCCTCGCCGCGCTCCTGGGCCACCTCCGGGCCCTCCCCGGCTATCAGCAGACCTTCGGCGACCCGCTCGATCGCGACGCCCTCGAACCGGGGATCGGCCGGGGCCCCTCCGACGCATCGACATCTGCCAAGAAGACGTTGAGGGCCCTGCTCGAGCGCTCCGGGCGTCCGATCTCCCCGCCGCCCGACGAGCCCGAACCGATCGAGGTCCTCTACGCGATCGAAACCTATCCGGAGCTGGACGCCGAGGCGTTCATCGACGTCCTGCGCCGATCGACGCTCGCCGAGCGCCGGCCGGTCAACGACCCGGCGCGGATCGCCTCGATGCTCCGCCACGCCGACCTGATCGTCACGGCCCGGGCCGACGGCCTCCTCGTCGGAATCTCGCGGGCGATCACCGATTTCTGTTACTGCACTTATCTGTCGGACCTCGCGGTCGACGAGGCATTCCAGCGCAAGGGGATCGGCCGTGAGTTGATCCGACGCACCCATGAGGCGGCCGGCACGCAAACGACCCTGATCCTCCTCGCCGCCCCAAAGGCTCGCGACTACTATCCCCGAATTGGAATGTCGGCGCACGATTCTTGCTGGATCATCCCGAGCGGTTCGCCCCTGGAAAAAACTCCGATGGAATCGGAAACGCATGGTCAAGCCGATGCCCACAAGCCATAATACGTGGTGATACGATCGGGAGTGGCCCTCGGCTCGGGCGAGGACCGCCGACCTCCTTGCCTCGAAAGCCCCCCGTCCGGAAAGCGAGCCCGCACATGACCACGATCGGACCGATCCGAAGAGTCGCGGCGCTGGGTCTAATCGTTGCGACGGGAACTTGCCTCATCTCCACGGCAAGAGGCCAGGTCGCCTACACGCCCCAGGTCGGCACGATCCTCAACGGTGCCGCCTTGCAGGCCACTCCGGTCGTCTCGGCCGATCGCCGGTACGTCCGGATGACCCTCAACCCCTACTTCAACAACGTGAACGGCTTCACCACCTATTCGGCCCCGCTCGGCGCCGTCGGTGGTGGTGGATTCGGCGGCGGGGGATTTGGCGGCGGGGCGGTCGGAGGCGGCGGATTCGCGGGAATGAACGGCCCGATCGCCGGAGACGGCGGAATGGCCCTGGCTCAGGGCACGCCCTCGATCGGAATCAGCCCGGTCGTTCCCCGGGTCGGGGTGGGTCCTGTGATCCCCAATGGTTCCATGATTAGCCCCGTCTTGCCGGGCCCCTCTGCAGGCGTCGGACCTGGCTACAATCCGTACAATAACAATGGCATAACAAACTCCTCATCTCTTTTGTACTCCGAACTGTACGGATTCGGCCCCTATGCTCCGTTCGGTGGAATGGGCGGGTTTGGTATGATCGGCGGCTACGGTGGATTCGGCGGTTATAACGGTTTCGGATTCCCCGGGGCCGCCGGATACGGGGGCCTCTCGCTACCGCCGACTCCGGAAAACAGCTTCGGGGTGTATCGCGCCGGCAACACTCTGGGCGAGGACGCGGGTGCCGGCGGCCCGATCGATCCGAACGCGAGGCCCTCGCAGGTCGGCGCTGCCTCGGAAGATCCGTTTGACACGCCCGGAGTCAACGCTCCTCGGCGGGCTCGTTCGGCCCACTCGCGACGTGCCCGACATCCAGCCCACCGCCCGGCCCCGCACAAATCGACCCAGCGCCCCTCGCCAAAGGCCGAACCGGCCCAGGCTGAGAAGCCCGAGTTAGAGGACGCCGAGGTGAAGGCCGATCGGCCCGTCGAGCCGACGAAGGAAAAGCCGGCCGAGAAGCCTCAGCCCGCGCCTCGACGAAGGTCGATGCTCGGCTCGCCTCGTTGATCTGGCGAACAAAAAACCGGTGAGCGTGGAACGGAGAGCGATGGAATACGTCGGCTCTCCGTTGCCGGACACCCGCGATCTCCGAAGGAAGGCGTCGTCCAGGAATCCGGATTCGGCTCGCGGAAATCCGGAATCCGCCCTCTGAAATCCGGAATCCCCGCCTCCCAGAAAAATCAGGAACAGGCTCCCGTCCCGTTCAAGAAGCCTGTCCCCGGCTTTTCTGTCGTGAGATTTACGACTCGGCCGGAGCTTCGCCGTAGTATTTCACCATCGTGACCTGATTCCCGCGCTCGTTGTGCCAGAATTTGTCCACGAGCCCTCGGGCGAGCATGATTCCGAATCCGCCCTCGCGAATTCCCAGTTCGTTGCGTAGTTCGAGGTGGCGGATCGGGTCTTCCTCGGAGGCGGCGTGGGGGATATTCCCCGGATCGAAGCCGGGTCCCTGGTCCTGGATGATCAGGGTGACGGCGTTGGGGTCGATCCGGTAGGTGATCCGCAGGACAAGTTCCGCGTTCTTGCGGTGGCCCCACTCGATGGCGTTGCCGCCCATCTCCATGATCGCCTGTTTCAGATCCTTGATGTGCCGCTCGGTCAGCGGGGTGTGAGCGAACAGGTCGGCAAGCATGTCGCTGACCTGCGCCAGATACGTTAATTCGCTCCGGACGTCAAAGTTGATCTCGCCGGTGGTTCCCCGGCCCTGGTGCTCGTCGTGCCAGGCGATGGCCTCGTCGAGGGCGGCGTGGAGCTGCTCGGGGGTGAACGGCTTGATCAGATAGCCGTTGGCCCCAACACGAACTCCGGCAGCGCGTTCCTTTGCGTCGTGATGCGCCGTCACCATCACCACCGGAATCAGATTCGTCTCGCGATTGCGCTTGAGGCGATCGCAGACCTCGAATCCGTTGATGTCGGGAAGCGACAGGTCGAGCAGGATCACATCCGGGCGGCGGCGGGAAACCTCGGTCAGCGCCTCCTGGCCCGAGTGGACCTGGATCGGTTCAAACCCACGAGCCCGCACCAGATGAGCCAGGATGTCATTGGCGTCGCGCTCATCGTCGACCACCAAAACCGTGCGCGGCATGGCAAAACCCGAAGAGATTACGAATCGTCGGACCGCTTCCTGTGCCGGAGCCGTCCCAGGATTTGGCTAACACCTATTCTCTCGCGCAGGACCGCCCGTGACAAGGCTCTGGAAGAAGAGCCTGACAATCGGCCCCCTCTTGACTCGACAAATCGGAGCCACCGACACTCGCCAGACCCCCTTGCGACCCCGCTCCCACCAGCGCAAAATGGTCTTCAGGTGGAGGGGTGGCTCGTCCGCCAGACCCCGATTTCCCTTCGGCCAACGCGTAAGGCCGAGGTCTCCTGAGCACGCCGGGATCCCGCCATGCAAGTCACGAAGATCATTGATGCTTTCGGCTATGTGATCTACGGAGCACTGGCCGTCCTGGCGGTCTGGGGGGCTTACAATGGCATCCTCCTCTATCGAAGTCTTTCCAAGAAATCGCTTCGAGATCCTCAGGAACTGACCGACCAGGTGCGAGAACTGTGCCGTGCTCGTCAATTCGAGAAGGCGATTAACCTCTGTCAGACTCCGGTTTTCTGGCACTCCGCGCTCGGGCAATTGATTTCCGTGGCCCTCCAGAATCGCGACAAGGGCCTCTCCCGGATCAAGCAGATTGTGGTGACGGAGTTCCACAGCGAGGTCGTGGCCGGGATGGAGAACCGGCTCGGCTCGATCTCGACGATCGTCCGGATGGGCCCGCTTCTCGGACTGCTCGGTACGGTCGCCAGCATGATCGGCGCCTTCGGCCGGATCGGCGGCTCCGAGAAGGTCAGTCCGCAGGCCCTCGCGGCGGATATCAGCCTCGCGCTCTGGGCCACCGGCGCTGGGCTGCTGATCGCCAACCCGATGATGCTCATCGGCAACGACGTTCACGCCAGGCTACGCCGGCTCCGCGATCGAACCGAACGACAGCTTCAGGAAGTCCTGGAAGTTCTCGAATAAATCGAGGATCGCACGGCCCCGGTCGTTCGCCCTTTGGCTTCCCTTCCATCGCCCGAGAGTCGTCCCATGCTTCTTCGCCGCGACCTGGACCAGGATCGTGACGAGCATATCGACATGACACCGATGGTCGACGTCGTCTTCCAGCTCATGACGTTCATGCTCTTCACCATCCAGATGAGCGGGGGCGAGAAGGTCGACGTCCCACCGGCGCGCCACGGGGTGGGTGTCGAGGAAACGAGCGCCACGTTCCTGACGTTAACACGACCCAGCCGCCCCGGAGGCGAATCCAAACTCCTGCTCGGCCACGGCGAGGGCCCCACGGCCACCCTCGATCAGGCCCGCAAGGCCGCGGCCGACGGCGTGAAGGAAGGCCGAAACAAGGTCATCATTCAGGCGGACCGCGAGGTCCCGCACGGCGAGGTGCTGGAGGTCGCCGCGGCCGTCGCCCAGGTCGAGGGGGTGACCGTCCACCTCGGCGTTCAGGAAATCTCGGGCGCCCCCTGACGCGCGGACAAAACAGAAACGGGCTCCGCGGCCTCGACGGGCCGCTTCCCCTTTCGTCCGAGCCGTCTGAGAATGGCCGTCACGCCATCGATCCGATCAACGAGACAGGAACGGTTTGGAGGGGCCATTGGCGAGCTGGGACATCTTCCACGCCGAAAGCCTGGAACTGGAGCGGGATCTCAGCGGCGAGGCCATTCGCGCCGCCCTCGCCGCCGGAACATTGAACGACGATGACCTGGTCCGCCCGGCGGGGACCTCAGCGCCCTGGGCCCGGCTGGGCGACCTACCCGAATGGACGACCAGGCCAGAGCCCAATCTAGTGCCAGAGCCCAATCCGGCTCCGGCCGCGTCCCCGGAAATCTTCGATCTCGGACCACCCCCAACCGCCGAGCCGGCTCCGCCGATCCCCGAGCCGGCTCCGCCGCCTCGCCGGGTGCCCGACGAGCCGCCGGCCCGGATCCGACAGGGTCCGATGAAGCCCCCGCCGGTCCCGCCCGAGTCGAGCGATTTCGAGTTCCGGGTCGAGCCGTCGAGTCCCGAGATCCCCGCCGCGCAGGCGCCCGCCTCACTGGTCGCGCCCCCGGCCTGGATCGAGCTGGGCGGCGAATCCGACGACGTCACCTTCCCGGTCCTCGACGAACCCGAACCCGCCCGACCCGCTTCGCAAGACGCCTCGTCCTGGGAATGGCCGGACGACGAGGATGAGGATGAGGATGAGGATAACGACGAGTACGAAGAGGACGACGACCTTGCCGGGAGAATCGAGCCCGACAACGAGATCGAAATCCTCGACGACGACGAGGATGCCGGCGAGATCCTCGACGCGGACGGCCTGACCGTCCCGAGTCCGCACTCGGCGGAGGCAGCGAGCCGGAACGGGAGCAGTAGCGTCTCGCTCCCGGTGGTTCCCTCTCGCGACTGGAACGAGGACCGGCCGCCGATCGAATCGCACGGCGGCGACGACGAGGACTTCTCGCTCTCGCGCGGCGGCCCGACAACGGTGGAGGAGCTCGATCTGGCTCCGATGGTCGACGTCGCGTTCCAGCTCGTGCTGTTCTTCATGGTCACGGCAACGACCATCCTGTACAAGACGCTGGAGATACCCAAGCCCTCGCAGGAGCAAAAACAGGAGGCGATGACGCAGGGGAACAACGCCCGGCCGATGGAAGATCTCAAAAAGATCTATGTGATGGTGGAGATCGACGCGGCCGGAACGATCAAGATCGACGGCGAGCCAGTGGCGGCCGACGCCGGCGCGATTGCCGAGCGGCTCCGGACGGCCCGTGAGAAATCGGGGCGAACGATCATGCTCCTCTCGGCCGACTACGCGACACCGCACCGGAACGCGGTTCTGGCGTACGACGCCTCCATCGAAATTGGGATGGGGATCGCGATCGCGCGACCGAAGCCACCCTCGGGCCCCGCGCCAAGCGTCTTCCCCGGCGCCTCGGGCGGCAATCCGCCGCCACCGCCCACGACCCCAAATCCATAGGCAAGCGCCCCGGAACGATCCTTCTAGGAGGGGCTCGCCCCACCGAGGACCACCATGGCCCGCGCCTCATCGAGGCGCTCGTACGCCGCCTGAGCCAGCGGGTCGATCCACGTTCTCCAGGAGCCGGAACGAACCGTCCACCTCAACTCTCGCGGTTTTCGTGATTTTCTCGTTAACACTTCGACGGGTTACGCGGCATACACCCCGAAGCTTCTCTCGCAAGTCTTGCAACCGTCTTCCGTCGTGCAGACCTCCCTGGGACCGAACAATCCCCCTGAGGGATTTCGAACACCCGGGAAGGCCATAAGGAGTTGTCCGCGCCTTTTCAATGGATGCGGGAATGGTCGTGGTCCGCGCTCAACTCGTTCCGACTGTCTCTACCCGCGTCGCGATCCCTTTTTATCGGAGGCACAGAGGCATGCCCACACAGAATCGTCGAGGGTTCACTCTGATTGAGCTTTTGGTGGTCATCGCCATCATCGCGGTCCTGATCGCACTGCTCTTGCCGGCCGTGCAAGCCGCTCGCGAGGCCGCCCGACGCGCCCAGTGTACAAATAATCTCAAACAGATCGGTCTGGCCCTGCACAACTACCATAGCGCCATGGATTCGTTCCCCCTGGGCTCGATCATGGCCCGATACACGCTCACGAATTACGGAGGCAACCCGTGGAGCATCCACGCGCAACTCCTCGGGTACGCGGAACAGGCGCCCATCTACAACTCGATCAATTTTTCCTGGGCGGTCTGGGGGCCTGGAGGCTCGCCCGCGGTTTCGATCTCGGCGACGGCCGTTAACTCGGTGATCAGGACGTTCATCTGCCCCTCGGATGGACTGGACAATATCTGGCTCCCAGCGGGCGCCAATAGCTATAACGGCAGTTGCGGAACGACCACCCAGCCCGCGGCGGTGAGAACGACGGGTCTTTTCTCCCACGATACCGTTCTGCACAACGGAATGGTCAAAAATGTGGCGAGCGTGGTGGATGGAACCTCCAACACCATCGCCTTTGGAGAGGCGCTCGTCGGCGATCGGATGGCGGCTTCCAACTGGTATCGCAACGATGTCTTCGGCGTCTCGGCATTGACGGGGAGCCTGGTTTATGACGCCGAGGCGGCCTTACAGGCGATCATGATGGGGTTGCAGGCCTGTTCGACCGCGGCGCTGGCCGAGCAAAAGAATCCCTCGTTCACCGCCAACAACAGGGGGCTGTCCTGGACCAAGGGCCTCACCGGCGCGACCCTCTTCAACACAATCGCACCGCCCGAGTCCCAGCAATTCCAGTGGGGCAGTTGTGCAAGTCATCCAGGTAGCAACGCCCTGGGCTCCGTCTTTGCCAACGCGACCAGCAACCATCCGGGCGGGGCCAACTTTCTGTTCGCCGATGGCAGCGTCCATTTCGTGAAGTCCTCGATCAGCCTGAATACTTACTGGTCGCTCGGCACGGTGGCCAACGGCGAGGTCATCAGCGCCAACAGCTACTGAGATCCTGTGAAGGAATCGGTGAAACACAACAAATGAAGGATGGGTGATTCCGAACTCATGGTCGTGGAACTCCGACCTGGGATTCTCCCTCTTCCTTCGGACTGCCGAAAATCCTCCGAGTACATTCCGCCGTGCCATGCCGCCAATGACGATGTACCCCGAAAAGGGAATGGATGATCGGGAACGGTTGACACGCCTTTGGTTAGAGGTGGAGCCAACCGTCCAGGCCTACGTATTCGCAGCCGTCCGCGCCGTGCATGACGCGGAGGATGTCATGCAGCAAGTCGCGCTCACGGTCGTCCGAAGATTCGAAGAGTACGATGACGGACGGCCGTTCGTCGCCTGGGCGTTGTGGCTGGCACGGTCACGCATCATGGATTACTATCGTAAACAGGGGCGTGAAAAGCTGGTCTTCTCGGAAACCCTCCTCCGACAATTCGAGGTCGCCCTCACCCTGACACAGCAAGACCGCTGCGCGAGACAGGAGGCGCTGGAACGCTGCCTGGACAGACTTCCCGAAAAGTCTCGCCAGTTGCTGGAAATGCGATACCAGAAGGATGCCTCGATCCGCAGCATGGCCGTGGCCCTGAATTCCACCGCGGCTTCGGTGCGCGTCATGCTCTTTCGTATCCGCAACCTGCTGGCCGAGTCCGTGGAAGCGGAACTTGCCAGGGAGATGTCATGACCGAATCCGAACGTCTACAGGTTGACATGTTTCTCGATGGAGCGCTCTCCGAGCCGGAATCCGCCTCGCTGCTCGAAAGACTGGAAAACGACCCGGAGGCCGGCGCTTATCTCTCTCAGCGTGCTCTCCTGCACACCGACCTTCGGCGCTCACTCCAGCGTCGAAAGCTCCAGCAATGGGCAGTGGCGGCGGCAGTCGGTGAGGAAAAGGCCCCATCCTCCCGAACGATCTGGCGACGAACCCGGCCCTCCTGGCACTCGATCGCCGTCGCCATGATCGGACTTCTCATCGGCGCCGTCACCTCGCCACTGGTCTGGGCCGTGATCATGCCGGATCGACGCATCCAGGTCCAGCGGCTCCTGACCGAGAGCTTCGAGGATCCCGAACTCACACTCCTCAACCATTTCCCGGATGTCGCGGGCATCTGGAATGGCGATCGCGCCTCGATTATCCACAGCGAGACGGCCGCGCGGGGAGAATACGTTGTCCGCTTCGGCCCCGCGGAAAGGCGTCGCTACAGTCACATCAATCGAATCGTCGATGTTTCCGGACTGGACCATTCCCAGGGAAGCGGGTGGAGAGAGTTGCGGTTGCATGTCGCCCTCCGGGCCGTGGAGGAGACACCCTCGACCCAGCAATACACTCTCCGCCTCGCGGCCTTCGCCAAGGATGCCGCCGGCGTCAAGAAGGAATGGTTTTCCGGGGGCGGGATCAGCAGGCGAGCCTTAAGTTACACCTTGCGTGTCGTCGAGTCGTCCAGGCCGGGCTGGGTCCTTCTGGAAGGCTCGCTCTCGCTTCCACCGGAGGCCCGACATCTCGTCATCTCGATCGGCGCCACACCGTTGAATCCCAGCTCACCCAGGGTCGCTTACGAGGCCGACGCCCTCTCTCTCCAGTTTGTCACCATCCAGGAGGCATTACCGTGAAGGCGGGGGATCTCGTCTCGACCACGATCGATACCCACAAAAGCCAGCCCGTTTCGTCTCCCCTTTTTGGAGGGTCACGCTTGTTCCGTTCCCTTCTGGCGACCAGCCTACTCCTGATCATTCCTCACTCGATCCAGGCCCAGACGCGCCCCAATGTCGTCGTGATTCTGGCCGACGACGCGGGCTGGGGGGATTTCAGCACCCACGGCGGAAAGGTGCCGACACCACACATTGACCGCCTCTTCAAGGAAGGTGTCGAGCTGAGGCAGTTCATGGGGTGGTGCGTTTGTTCGCCGACTCGGGCCATGTTGCTGACCGGCAGGCATCCGTTTCGCGTGGGGACCGGCCCCGAGGTCGGGGGCGAGTTATCCTCCGAGGAAACGACGATCGCCGAGGGCTTTCAGGCAGCCGGATATCGAACAGGGGTCTTCGGCAAGTGGCACAACGGAGACGATCCCGACACACCCGCGTTCCGCGCGGCCTTCGCCGAGGCCTTTCGGAACACCCCCAACAAGAAGCTAAAGGGCGGCCTCGGCGCGAATGCTCACGGCTTCGACGAAGCCTGGGTGTACTACGGTGGAGGTGCCGACCACTTCACTCGACGGACCATTCAGGGACACGGTCCAATCAGTTGGTGGCACAATCGAGAGTTCCAGCCCGACGACAAGGGTTACACCGACGACCTTGTCACTCGACATGCCCTGGAATTCCTCCATGCGAACCGAGAGCGACCCTTCTTCTGTTACATTCCCTTCCATCTGGTGCATGCGCCCGTCCAGGCAAAGGACGACGACCTGAAACACATCAGCGAGAAAGAGGCGGCGTCGCTCCCCGCCGCCAGCCCGAAGGCGACAACGGAACACAAATGGATTCACGCCGCGATGTTGCATGCCCTGGACACCAACGTCGGCACAATTCTTTCCGCCCTCGACCACGAGGGGCTCCGTGAAAACACGATTGTCGTCTTCACCAGCGACAACGGGGCAATGGAATCCGGGAGCAGTCTCCCCTTGCGAGGCGCGAAGCACACGATTTACGAGGGTGGAGTCCGACTCCCGACGGTCATCCACTGGCCGAAGGGGGGACTGAGCGGCGGCCGTTCCTGGAATGGCCTCTGCGGTCACCTGGATCTCTTCCCCACGTTGATCGACATGGCCGGTTTGAAAATGCCGGCGACCCGGCCTCTCGACGGCCGTAATATCTGGCCGGCCCTTCGCGAGCGAGCCTCGACCAGGCCGGTGGAGAGTTATTACTGGGCCTGGCGCAACGAGGACGCCCTCCGCACGGCCGACTGGAAACTACACCGTTTCGCCGATCGCGTGGAACTCTACAACATCGCCGAGGATCCGAACGAAACGCAGGACTGCTCCGCCGCCCATCCGGAGGTCGTCCGCGACCTGACCCAGAAGATGGAGTCCTGGATCGAGTCGCTTGGGGCCGCTGTTTCGCACCGACCGCCACCGTCGCGATGGCACGGCGAGCCAAAACCATCGGGCGACGTGCTCGCGATCGAGGTGACGGTGACCGACCGAGCGAAGCCGAATGAAAAGCTGATCGTCCCCTTCGCCTCCTGGGACGGTCGCGGGATGGCGACGGACTGGATTGAATTCGACCTGGCCTTCGCGCCAAACCCGTCGAGGAAGCGACCGTATTACACCCCATACCGCGGGACGGAGGCGGCGGCCAAGCTCCTCTTCACGCGAGGAACGGGCGTCGATCAACTCGGCCGCGAGCAGAGTAGCGGACCCGTGACGGACGGGAAAAAGCTCGTCTGGGAGCATCGCGTCATCGGCCTGGCGGCCAATGGTCCGGGTCCATTGCCGAAGCACGGACTCGTGTTCGGTGGACTTCCGCCGGGCACGTACACGGTTTACCTGGACAACCTGCGGCTCCGCCAGGCGGATGGAACCATGATCACCATCTGGAGCGGGTCGTCGGACACGGTTTCTCGACGAATCCCGGACAGCCCGGCCTTCCGTTCGGTCCATGTCCGTACTGTTTCCGCCGATCGGATCTCGTCCCCTGGCGAGAAATCCCGAGGAGACTAACTTCCGTGGCCGTCGGAGGAGGTTGAGGCGCCCGGACGAGCCTTCGGAAGTCGGCCTGGTCGAACATCCGCGCTTCGCTTCGCGGAGCTTCGGCCGGGCGCTTTCAGGCCGGTCGATCCCGCCTCAACCTCTCCACGAACAGGGCGTGCTCGGGAGAGTCGAGACCCTGCTGAAGGGCCGCCTGAACCGCCTTGCGATCGTTCTGAACCAGCGCGGCCGCATGGAGCCAGAGGCCCGGAAAGACCTCGCCGCGGAGGATTCCGTCAGCCGCCGGATGAACCGGCTCAAAGCGCCCGCCTCGGTTCGCGTACCAGTCCACCTGGCCGTCGAGTACCCGCCAGACCACATATTCGCGCACGCCGTTGCGTCGGTAGACCTCGAACTTCTTGCCCAGATCGAAGCTGACGCTGCTGGCGGCCACCTCGGCGATGAGTTCCGGCGCCCCCTCAATATAAGCATCGTCGCTGATCCGGACCTGACCGCCACACTCGGGCAGGATGATGAGAAAGCCGTCCGGCTGAGGTTCGTTGTCCAGATCCAGACGGACGCTGCTGTTATCCCCGGCTCCGACTCCCGGCGTGTCCGTCTCGTAGTTACCCAGCCAGGTGATGAGACGAGTGTGCGGATGACCGTGCCGCCGATGGCGGATGTGAGAACGATTAACGGTTGCATGGACGATGCCGGTGGGAGCGGACTCCTCCTACCAACCCGACGCGCCAGCGAGGGTTCCGACACGAAGCCCCTCGCTGGCGCGTCGGGTTGGTAGGAGAAACACGAAGACCCTCGCTGGCGCGTCGGGTTGGTAGGAGACATCGGCCATCCAACGGGAACGCCCTCTGGAGGGAGCTCCAGCCCCCGATCCAGACGAAGCCTCTCCTGACGCGATATCGCCACCTGGAGCCAGCTCCTCCATGAAGACGGATCGGCCCCCATCACCGGACGTCGGACTCTTGCTGCGCGATCGGCATTCGGGGCGGGGCGGACTACCAGATCAGCGAGACCTTGTCGGGAGTCAGGCCGTACGCTTCGTTGGCCAGGTCGCGGATCTTCCGCTCCAGGGTAATCGTTCTGAACTACTTACCTTGAAAACCTTGTACGCCGCGTACAGGCTTATCACTGTAAATCAGGCATGCGTTTTTCTTACAATATACGGCATACTTCTTTTTCTCTGTGCTCCCTGTACGACTAACCTTGAGAATCTTGAACGCCGCGCACAAGCTGATGACTAAAAATCACACAATCATTTTCCATGAACTCTAATAAACTTTTTTTCTTCTCTGTGCTCTCTGTGACTCTGTGGTGAATCCGTTCCGATGGGATGCGGCTCGACCGCGCGGTGACTCTGACAGGCGCCGACGGCGGTGAGACACCCCTTGCGTGCCCGCCGCTCGCTCCTTTATACTGAACCACATGGTTCAGCATTCTCCGACACACCTGAACGTCTCCTTCGCCGCTCTCGCTGACGCCACCCGCCGTGGCGTCCTCGACCAGCTCACACGCGGCGACGCCTCCATCACCGACCTCGCCGACAAGTTCGCAATGACCCTCACGGGCATGAAGAAACACGTCGACGTGCTCGAGCGGGCCGGCCTCGTGACCACCGAAAAGGTCGGCCGCGTGCGCACGTGCCGCATCGGCCCCTGCCGGCTCGAGGAGGAAATGAAGTGGATCGCGCGTTACCGCCAGGTGTGGGACGCGCGCTTCGAAGCGCTCGACGGTGTCATCGACGAACTCAAACAAAAGGAGAAGGCCCGTGGCCGCAAGAAACGAAAGTGAATCACGGCGCACGACGGTGCAGAAGAAGTCGGAGCGTGAGGTCGTCGTCACGCGGACGTTCGATGCGCCCGCGCGGCTTGTGTTCGAGGCGTGGTCCAGGCCCGAGTTGTTCAAGAAGTGGTGGGTGCCCCGCTCGATGGGCATCACACTTCGCTCGTGTGAGATGGACGTGCGCACCGGCGGCAAATACCGCCTGGTGTTCGGCGACGATCCCGAGAACCTGATGGAGTTCTTCGGCAGTTATCTCGAGGTGGTGCCTGAGAAGCGCATCGTCTGGACGAACGAGGAAAGCGGTGACGCGGGCTCCGTCACCACCGTGACATTCGAGGAGCGCGACGGCAAGACGCTGCTCGTCATGAGCGAGCTGTATCCCACGAAGGAAGCGCTCGAAGCAGCCGGCACCGGCGCGCAGGAAGCGATGGACGAGACGTTCGGACAGCTCGACGAACTGCTCGCCGAGCGATCCGCGCGCTGAAAAGACAAAAAATCCAGGCGGCGAGGGCCGGTGAGACAAAACCGAACGAGGCTCAACAGGCCGGGAAGCTCGCCGACTGGAGCCGGCGCCGACACGGGGACCGATCCGAGACCGTCACTGGGCGTCGGAATCGGGTCCCGCGATCGGCATCCGGGGCGGGGCGGTCCGCCACATCAGCGAGACCTCGTCGGGCGTCAGGCCGTACGCCTCGTTGACCAGGTCGCTGATCTTCCGCTCCAGAGATATTGCCTCGCGAGCCAGGGCCTGCGCCGGGACGATCGTCCTCGCATGCTCCTCTCGCAGGTTCTTCAGCGCCGCCAGGCTCAGCGGGTTCTTCTTGCCGCGGACTTTTCGGACCTCTGCGACGAAGGCGTTGCAATCCAGCGCCAGTGACGACTTCAGCCGCTGGGTCGGCTCGGGGATGCTGTGCTCGACCCTGAGCCAGTCAAGGAGATCTCGGACGGCTCCGGAACAAGTGCGCACAATCTCAATCAGGCGACCGACAGCAGTTCCGCAAGACTCAGCCGCTTCGTCGCTTGCCCGGGGTACTGGATACGACTCCATGAACGAGGTGAAATAACGAAGGGCTTCATCCTTTCCATGCTGTGCCGACCTCCAGGCGCACCACCATCCGACGGGAGCGTTCAGGACCGACAGAAGCCAGGGGTCCTGAGTTGGCAGAAAGTATGTAGTGTTATTCGAAAGATAATTACCTGGAGTCAAGCAGAAATTGGCCGTCCAGGTTATGTCTTGGTATGTGATTCGGGGATTAGCCAGCTTGTCCCAATAGGCGCACGACCGAAGCTCCCACCAGTAGCGTCCTTGGTCCTGTCTTCTTCGCAAAATCTCCTCGTGAGGCTTGAGCTGGCCGTGCAGACCCGGATAGGTTTCTCGGAAAACCTGCTCCGCTTCTGCGCCAGCATTGGCCCAGGACCAATCCCGATCGCTGCTCGACTCCAGCGCGATCATCCAGAGATTTGACCATTCCGGCGACCATCGACAAATATCTTGACCACGAAGATAGGGCCGAATGACCTCGCAGCTACCAGGGTCTGCCGCGATGATCGCGTCTCTCGTCCGGGTATCTATCAGGAAAGCATCATTGAAGCCTGTCTTGATGCCCATGAGCGGCTTGAGGCC
Source organism: Planctomycetales bacterium (assembly GCA_027449865.1). Lineage (GTDB taxonomy): Bacteria > Planctomycetota > Planctomycetia > Isosphaerales > Isosphaeraceae > JAKAUH01. The sequence continues at coordinate 3,676 of DAIDKV010000009.1, read as the reverse complement.
GGCATACTCGCTCAGCGGTATTCCACTGGTCCGAATCTTATCGAGAAGGCTATTGACCGCCTCCGATTCCAGGGACCAAGCTGCCGCAGTCAGCCTTGCCCGAGCGACAGTAGCTCCCTCCATTTCGATTTGCACGCTCAAATCATCAATCCGAAGTTGTTCCCGCGGGATGGCGCAGACTCTCGTCGTCTGGGGGGCGCTGGCCGGATCGTCGGGGGATCGGGCGACGATGATCGACGGGAAGACGTCGGCGTCGGGGAAGATCTGCTTGGCGTGCCCGAAGTCGACCACCGATTCGACCCAGGCTTTCCGGGCGAAGAGGGCGCGAAGAGGCTCGCCGTATCCGGCCTTCATCCACTTGTTTGTGACAATGAACGAAAGCCGGCCGCCGGGCTTTAGCAGGTCGAGGCCCAGCTCGTAGAAATACACGTAGAGATCCGCCATGCCGTGATAGGCGGCATACTTCGATTGCAGGTAGGGCTTGATCGGCGATAGCCACTCCTGGCGGATATAGGGCGGGTTGCCGATCACCACGTCGAAACCACCGCGTTCGCCATCGAAGACCTCGGGGAAGGCGGCCCGCCAGTCGAAGGCGCGGGGGTCGACGGCCGGGTCCGCGACAACGCTGTTTCCCACTCGAAGCGAGCGATCGAGGCTCGTCAGCTCCTTCCCCTTCACGGCCGTCTTGATCCAGAGGCTCAATCGAGCGATGTGGACCGCCTCGTCATTCAGGTCAACGCCATAAACGTTGTTCTGGAGGATCTTGCGGTCGAGGTCAAAAAGCTGTGCCTCGGATTCTTTCCGAAGCTCGCGGACGCGCTCGTTGGCCCGCTGATAGGCGGCGTGAAGCTGGTCGAACGCCTCGATCAGGAACGCCCCGCTGCCGCAGGCCGGGTCGACGACGCGGATCGATTCGAGGACGTTCTGCCACGACTCCCAGAACGCCAGCAACGCCTTCCGCTGGGGCTCGCTCAGGGCCTCACGGTCGTAGGCGCGCGGGTCGTCCAGGACGGAACGGACGGTCCCCTTCGCGTTCCCGGCGTGCTCGGCCCGGAGCCGCTCGAACCGGTCGTTCAGAACGCCCCCCAGCGCCTGCTCGACGATGTACCGCGTGACGTAATCGGGCGTGTAGAACGCTCCCTCGCGCTTGCGGCGGCTGACCTTCTCCTTGACCGGCTCGGCCTCCAGTTCGGGCAGGAGCGCCGAGGGTGATTCGAGCTCGGCCAGGATCTTTTCGAGATCGTCCAGCGACTGCTCGAAGATGTGGCCCAGGATCTCGACGTCGACCAGTCGGCGGTCGGTGATGATCTCCTCTTCCGGGATCGCCGAGGCGGGCCGGAAGTCGTAATCGGCGAGGTCGTTGAAGAAGTCGAAGACGTCGTCGGGGATTTTGAGGGCGTCGAGGGCGGGGTCCTCGGCGAAGAGGCCGCCGTTGTACCGGGGAATCCCAAGTTCGGGGCTGCCGATATCGATCGCCCGGAACATCCCCCGGAAGTTATCCCAGAGCGGGCGGGGATTGTACGGGTCGCGGTGGGCGTGCGCCTGTCGGATCGTCTCCGGCGGAAGCAGCCCGCGATCCTCGCAGAAGGCGACGAACAGGATTCGGTCGAGCAGTTTCTGGGAGCAGGCCAGGACCGTCCGAGGCTCGACGCCCGGGTTCGCCCGTCTTAGCTTCGCGAGCGTACTACGTCGAGTGAAGGCGTATTGCTCGTAAAACTCCCGCGTGACCTCGCGGCCGATCTTCTCCGAGTCGCTGAGCAGGGCGTCGAGATGGCAGGGACCGTGCGCCGGGACCATCCGGCCAGAATGAAGCAGAAAGACGAATTTCTTGAGCAGGCGATCGTCGGCGGCCAGGGCCTCGGTGTCGAACCGTTCGTAGGTCTGCTTGTCGGCGCCCTTGAAGTAGAGCCGCGTCTGGCGGATATTCGTCACCAGGATCCAGGGGCATCGAAGGTTGATCGCGTAGTCGTATGCCTGATCCACGGCCGAGACCTTCCGGCCGGCAAACGGCCGGTCGAGCGGATCTTTTGGACCCTTCCCCTCCACGGCGGCGATGTATCGCTTCGACGTCCGATCGAACTCGCCGAGTACGGCGTCGGCAAACTTTCCGTTGGCCTGGACGTGCCCCTCCCGGGAGAACGTGTATCGACCGCCCGGCCGGTCGACGGACCGCGTGTAGCCCAGCATTTCGCAGAAAATGTCGTTGAGGAAGTCGCCAAGGATCTCGGCTTCCTTGTGGGCGTCAACCGCTCCACCCTCGATAATTCGCGCCCAGTTCTGAAGCTTTGGACGTCCCCGTTCGGCGGACTCGGGAAGCGTGTAGCCCAGGATCGGCAGGCGAATGACGTCTGGGCGGAAAATCGGCCTGGCTTCGACCGGCACGGCGGGGAACCTCAATCATCGACAACAAAAGGGCATCCTGCGGCACGAAGATACCAACAAACTACCCCAGCCGAATCGATCCGGCCACCGACCATGCCTCAACTCACGGCAAAACCGGTCAGGTGGCGGACTCGGGCCGGGTGAAAGGCCAGCACGATCTCCTCACGCGGGATGCCCTCGTCTAGCAGGGCCTCGGCGACCGGCCGGTTGGTCCCGTCGTGCTGGATCCAGACCTTCCCGTCGATGATGTCCAGATGGATCACCGATCCGTGGACCCTGCGCTCGCCGTCCCAGCCCGAATGAATGACCTCGTAATGGTCCTTCTCCGGGTCCACGATCGCCTCGCTGACGATTTCACCGTGCGAGGGGACCCAACCCGCATACTTCTCGATCACCTGCCTGACGATTTGCCGGTATCGTTCGACTCGATCCATTGGTGGACCCTCTCGTTCTTCTCGTCGAAAATCAGGAGGCGCAATCCCAGGCTGGTGATGATGAGCTGGCCGAGCTTTTCGGTCAGGAGCGTCTCGTGAATGCGAAGCGGAGCGGCCAGATACAGCGGGCGTTCCGGCTGCGTGACCGCGAGGACGGCCTGGTACACCTGATATTGTCCGACAGCCTCTTCGAGGTCGCGCAGGGCCGAGAGCCCGAGGAAGCTCTGGATTTCCACGGCGATCTTCCGGCCGGCCCGCTCCGCTCCCAGCGTCGAACACTCAGCGCCAAGGTCCACGAACAGGTTTCGATCGCCGTATTCCAGCTTCAGCGGGTCGTCCGTGATCGTCCAGCCGTCGGACTCCAGGGCCCGAATCACGGCATCGTGGCAGAGGTTTCTCGCGGGCATGGATCACCACCACCCTATCAGGTCCGACGAGCATTACGACCAAGCTGCCAAAAAAATCATTCTACCCGGGCGATCACTGGTCTCGGAGGGGTTGTTGAGTCAGATCACAGACGTCAGGTCTGCCGGGTCTCCACCCCGATCGAGGACGGGGAACGGGGAGAACCCGGCCGAGCCGGATCGGGATACCGAGGCGTACGCCATCCAGACCCGGACGAAGCTCAACGAGCGACATGTCCACCACCCTCGACCGAACCAATGATCCCTGATGGATTTTGACCGTCAAAATCGGTAGAATCAGGGCAACCGGAGGCGTCATTCAATGCGTGCATAGCAGCGAAGGAGCTGTCCATGGTCCGGCGCCTCACCTTGACCGAAGAGCAACGCCAGGAACTGGTTCAGTTACGTGACCACGACCCGCGTCCCTACGTGCGAGAGCGAGGCGCGGCCATCCTG
>DAIDKV010000008.1 GCA_027449865.1 Planctomycetales bacterium | reverse complement strand
TGTTGAGCCCTTTGTCCGGACCGTCGGCGTTACCAGCTCGATCTGCTTTTGAGGCATCCCCTGAATCGCGATCTGACCGGCCGACCGGCCCCGGATCGAGGGAATCACCGTCAGCCGATACGGACCAACCGGAACGTGTCGGTGGCTCGCCGGCCTGGCCCCCGGACGTTGCTGTGTCTGCTGCAACGCCGCCAGCGCCTCCTTCCAGAGGTCGTGCAGCTCCGCCTGCGAGAATCGGAGCGGGTCCGGGTCCGCCAGCCGGGCCACATCCCGGCCCGCCTCTTCCGGCTCGTCGGCAATCTCCGCGAGGGCCACTGCGCCGCCCTCGATCGAAATCGAGGCCGCCAGCCGATCGTCGGCGTCGGGCGAGGCAAACGGGTCGCCCTCCTCGTCGTCAAGCCGCGGACTCTCCACCATCAGGTCGAGCGAGTCGTCCAGATGCGCCACCAGCGGCGCGGGGACGTCGTGCTCCAGCGCCCGGTCGAGCAGAACACCGGCATCCGGAACGTGGATCACCCGGGCACAGAGGTAATCCCAGGCCATCTCCGCCCTCGATCTCGTCCGGCGCTGCCAGCGTGCCCGCTCGATCAGCGGGTAGACCACCTCCGGCCACATCGCCGTGCTGGCCGGGTCTCGGTGGGCGCCGGCGGTCGCGTAGCGGAGGACCGTCGCCCGGAATCGCGGGTCCATCCGCCACTTCTCGGCGAGCAGGTTCCATCGCTCGACCAGGACGTCGTCGACCTCGGTCCGAGGCGGTGCGATCAGGTTCAGGTCTTCCAGCCGCTGCGGCATCAATCCGGGATTGAGCACGCCACGGTCGTCGAGCATGTGCTCGCGCGCGTATTCGCTCGCCTCGGCGATCGCCTTGCGCGTCCGCCGGAAGAGCTTCCGCAGGGTCGGACTGCTCCGAGCCGCCAGGTACTTCGCCGCGACCACCGGCGAGAGCGCCACCCGGACCTCGATCCGCTGGTCCAGCAGTTCGGCCGCCTCGGCAATCGCCTGGTCGTCGGCCCCGGCGACCATCGTGTGGGTCATCGCCAGCAGCAGGCGGGCGCGGTCGGCGTTGCGCGGGTCCATCGGCCGTCGCATCAAGATCCCCCGGCGCCTCGATCCGCTCAGCAGGTAGGCCAGATAGTGGCCGGACAGGTAGCGTTCCTCGGGCGAGAGCAGGATCGGGCCGTCCAGAACTGTTTCGAGCATCCGGCGGAGCAAGGGCGAGCGGACCAGCGCCGTCAGGCCGCCGGTCGTCGCGACGCTCGCCGATGAGGGCGGCCGTCCCGAGGCGAGAGAGGTGGTCACTCGCCCGGTCGACGGCGGGGCCGCCGTGGGTTCGGCGGGCCGGCCGTTGTCCGAGGGAAGACCGGCCGGGGCGGTTCTCGGCATATCGACCGTCACCGCGGCCGTCAACGTTCCGGCGGCCGGCGCCGACCCGGCGGCCGGCCGATCGGTTCCGACCCGCTCCGCCTCCCGCCGCAGAACCTCGGCGATCGACGACCCCGACCTCGGCCGGTCGTCCGGCCGCTTGGCAAGCATCGAAAGGATCAGCGCCTCGAGATCCTCGGTGATCGGGGCACCCTTCGACCGTGGCGGAGCCGGCAACGTCGTGGCGTGCTGCGCCATGATCGTCACCGAGTTCCCCGCGAACGGCGTCGAGCCGACGGTCGACTCGTAAACCATCACCCCCAGCGAGTACAGGTCGCTCCGGAAATCGAGCGGAACGCCACGCGTCTGCTCCGGACTCATGTAGAGCGGCGTCCCCCGGATCGCCCCCGAGTCGTCCCCCTGCTCGACAAGAATCGAAAGGCCAAAGTCCGAAAGCTTCGGCGCGTCGGCGGCCGTGAGAAGAACGTTCCCCGGCTTGATGTCGCGGTGAACCACCCCCTGATGGTGGGCGTAATCCAGCGCCTCGGCGACCTCCGAGAGAATCCTCAGGCGAGACTCCATCGCGAGGTTCCGCCACCGACGCGAATAGGTCGAACCGTCGACCTGCTCCATCACCAGAAAGCAAAAGCCGTCGGACTCGTCGAAATCGTAGATCCGGACGACGTTCTCGTGGAGCAGCCGGGCGGCGATCCGGGCCTCGAGCCGGAGTCGCTTGCCAACCTCCTCGCCGCCCCGATCCTTCAGCACCTTGATCGCGACGCTTCGATCGAGAACCTGGTCGACCGCCGAGTAGACCGCGCCCATCCCCCCACGGCCCAGCTCCTTTTCGAGCAGGAACCGCTGTTTGAGCATCGTCCCGATCTCGATCGCCATGGAAGGCCCCCTACCCCCGATCCGGATCGCGACGCGACGGACCAGGCGATCCCGCCCGCTCAGCCCGGGCCTCAGCGCCCAGGTGTTCTTCCCCCCGATCCTGTATGTTAAGATGCTTCCGCCGGATCCACAACGGTTTGCTCCAGGGCGCCGCGAGACCGAGACGCCAGTCCGCCTACCGATCGCAGGGCCAGGAAGGACGCCGATCATGCCCGCCGCCGATCCTCGACGGCCTCCCATCGCGAGGACGATCGCCCTCACGATGGCCATCGCCGCCACATCCGCCCTCGCCCAGGAAAAACCGCCCGCGACCTCTTCCCTTCCACCCAGCACCCTCCCGAAGGCAAAGGCCGGCGAGAAGACAAAAAAGAAGGCGAAAACCCAGGTCGGCGCCGAGAAGAAGAAGCAGGCCGCGGCGGCCGGCGGCCAGGTCGCCGGACCAGGCTTCCAGGAAGAGATCCGGAAGACGGTCGAACAGCGACGACGTCGACGGGCCCGACGCGCCCAGGCGGCCGAGGCTACCCGACCGCCCGGCGCGATCGTCCCCTGGCCGATGCCGCCGGCGCTGATCATCCGCCAGACGCCCGAGGTCCACGACGAGGTCGAAAGCCTGCTCGGCCAGCTCCGCCGGGGCGGCTAATCCGGGCGGGGCCAGATCTTCGTAACGCAAGTCCCGACCAGGATCCGACGTCGGGCGAGGTGAAGTCGAGAACGCTCGCTTGCTCTCGTCACGCCCGAGCATTAGACTCTTGTTTAACACGCGTCGAAAACTCCGATCGGTCTCGATGCGGTTCGGGAGGAATTCGCCGATGCTGACGTTGTGGGCCCCTGGCGGGGGAAATCGGTACTGCGACGGCCATTCGCGGCGGTCGTTTCTGCGGATCGGCGGGCTGGCGATGGGCGGAGTCGGCCTGCCGGGCCTGCTCTCGGCCGATTCGCGCGCCGGCGCGGCCAGTCCGGTTGGAGCCTCGGCGGCGGGCGTCTCGCCGCGGGGCGGATCCGCCCACAAGTCGGTCATCATGATCTACCTGGCTGGCGGTCTGGCGCACCAGGATACCTTCGACCTCAAGCTCGGGGCGCCCGAGGGGATTCGAGGTGAGTTCAAACCGATCGCGACCCGGCTCCCGGGCGTCCAGGTCGGCGAGCATCTCCCGAGGATCGCCGGCCTGATGGACAGGGTCGCGGTGATCCGGTCGATCGTCGGGCTCCGCGACGAGCATTCGAGCTTCCAGAACGTCACCGGCTTCCCGATGGGGCAGAGCCAGCGCGAGGGGAAGCCGAGTTTCGGATCGATGATCGCGAGGGTGCAGGGGTCGGTCGACCCGGTGGTCCCGCCGTTTGTCGACCTCTTCCCGGTGATGCAGCACCGGCCCTATAACAGCCCCGGACCCGGCTTCCTCGGCCATGCGTACCGGGCCGCCCGGATGGAAGGGGACGACCTGGCTCTATTGAAGCCGCCGGCCGATGTCCCGCCGACCCGGTTCGACCGACGCCGGGCGCTGCTCGACCAGTTCGACGGCTTCCGTCGCTCGCTCGACAACGCCGAGGTCTCCGGCATGGAGGGGGTCTATCGGCGCGCCTTCGATGTGCTGACGTCCGACAGGGTCGCCCGGGCGCTCGACCTCTCGCGCGAGGACCCGAGACTCCGCGACCGGTACGGTCCCGGCTGGCGAAACACACTCGGCGACGCCGCCCCGATGCACAACGACCAGTTCCTCGTCGCCCGCCGGCTGGTCGAGGCCGGGGCGCGGGTCGTCACCGTCGCGTACGGCTTCTGGGATACCCACGGCAATAACTTCGACTGGCTCCGCAAGTATCTGCCCGCCTTCGACCAGGGAGTCTCGGCGCTGGTGGAGGACATCCACAACCGGGGCCTCGACCGCGACGTGACGGTGGTCGTCTGGGGCGAATTCGGCCGGACGCCAAAAATCAACAAGAACGCCGGCCGAGACCACTGGGCGCCGGTCAGCACGGCGATGCTCTTCGGCGGCGGGATGAACGTCGGCCAGGTGATCGGCTCGACGGACAAGCTCGGCGGCGCGGCGGCCTCGCGCCCGGTCCACTACCAGGACGTCCTGGCGACGATCTACCACAACCTCGGGATCGACCCGCACGCCTTCATCCAGGATAAGGCCGACCGACCGGTGGCCATCCTCCCCTCGACCGCCGAACCGATCCACGAGCTGGTTGGCTAGATCGCTTAACGGTTGCATGGACGATGCCGGTGGGAGCGGACTCCT
>DAIDKV010000007.1 GCA_027449865.1 Planctomycetales bacterium | reverse complement strand
GATCCCTGTGGCCACCGAGCGACGAGAGGGGCGTGATGCATGAGGGAAGATGAGGCCGGATCGAAGGACGGGGCCCGAGGGCTCCGGGTCGTAGAAGGTACGTTCAATGATAATCCGATACATGTGATGCCGTGCCGCTCGTCCGACTAATATATAACGCTTGTTTTGGGGTTAGTAGTTCGGCGCCCGATAGGTAGGCTCCGACGATGACGATGATCACGGCCCTGTACGACGCCTGTGTCCTGTACCCCGCGCCCCTGCGCGACTTGCTCATGCAACTCGTTGTGACGATCGCGAAGCACCGCGACTTCGCCGCTCTCCTTTGACGACGGGGTTGGGACCACCGCACCTCCGACATCGCCCTCAGGAAAAAGGGCTCTCCCGGACGCCCTCCATCGTTGTATCGGTCGGGCGCTCATCCCTGGCCCAGGTCGCGATCGTTGCCGGAAAGTTGGGGCGTCGATCGGCCTGGGCGGGCACTATAGGGGAAACAGGACGGGTCAAAAGTCGGGGAGGTGGTCCCTTGGCGAACGGATCGTCGATGACTTCGGGGCCGTTGGCGACGCTCTTCCGGGTCGGGACGCTCGCGGGGTTGTCCGACGTCGAACTGCTCGATCGGTTCCGGCTCGGGCCGGCGGAGGACTCCGAGGCCGCCTTCGCGGCGATCGTGGAACGGCACGGGGCGATGGTGCTGGAGGTCTGCCGACGGATCGTCGGCGATCGCCACGACGCCGAGGACGCTGCGCAGGCCACGTTCCTGGTCCTTGCCCGCCGCGCCGGCTCGATCCGACGCGGTGACTCGCTATCGAGCTGGCTCTACGGGACCGCGGCCCGCCTCGCCGGGCGCTCCCGACGCGAGACCATCCGCCGACGCACCCGCGAGCGCAAGGGGGCGGAGGTGCGGGCGTCGCGGTGGGACGAGGGCCAGCCGGCCGCCGTTTCGGGAGAGGACGCCTGGCCCGAACTTTACGAGGAACTCGGCCGGCTCCCCGATCGGTTCCGACTTCCGGTGATGTTCTGCTATCTGGAAGGTCTCAGCTACGAGCAGGCGGCCGATCGACTGGGATGCCCCGTGCGGACAGTCCAGTCGAGGCTCGCTCGGGCCCGAGATCGGCTTCGCGCGGCGATGATTCGGCGCGGGTTGGAACCGGTCGCCCCGGCGTCGGTTCTGGTCTCGATGCACCGTCTCGATGTCTCCCGAGCGGCGGTCCCCGCGGCCTGGAAGCACGCGATGATCGCGGCGGCGGCCCGGATCGCGGCGGGCGGACCCGTCGCCGGGCTGGTCTCTCACGCCGCGATCCGACTCCTCGAAGGAGAATTCCGAATCATGCTGATACGAAGCGTGGCTGGAATCCTGGCGATGCTGTCGATGGCGTCGGCCGTCGGGGGGGTGATGGTGGTCGCCGGGCCGTCGGCGCGGCCGGAAGCCCCGAAGCCAGCGGCGGCACGGCCCGACGTCCCGGACGAGCCCCGATATCGCGTTCGGTTTCGGGGTGGAGCGACGGTCGAGGTAATCGGCGTGTCGACGTTCCCAACCGGGCCGCAGACCTGGTGGCGTCCGGATGGCACGCCGATGGACGAGGCGCCCATCGACCGGATTATCTCGAGGCCCATCGTTGGGACGCACCAGCCAAAGGCCAGGGTGATTGTCGTGCGGGCTCTTGGCATTGGTCAGCCCGATATGATTCGGTGGCATCCGATCGGGAGTTCGGGATACTGGGGCAGCCGACCCAGGAAGGATCGTCGTAACGCCCTGGAGCTGGATTATTACGTCGCCGAGTTTGACCAGTCGTCGGCGGAATGCGGGGTCCAGGTCCGGGTGGCTTCCGGACCCTGGAAGACCGAGGTTAGCCACGATGGTGGCGGCGGATTCGGGACATTTGTCAACGGCCACAAGTTTTGCTTCGGCAAGGCCCGCGCCGCGTTTTCGGACGGACGCCCGATCACGGCGATTGCGGTCTCGCACAATTTCCTCGGGATGGACCGGCGGCTCCTCGCGATCGACCGCGACGGCGGGACCCATCCGGGATACTCGGCGATGGGCTCCGACGGCGACCCGCGCTGGGTGGTCGACCTGATCGACGCCGAATTCCACCTGCCGCCCGAGGTCATCCAGGAATATCAGGTGCAATTCCGCCCGTACGAGGAGAAGACCATCGCCGGGATCGCGCTGGATCCGAGACCGGCCGGGCGATGAGCCGCCCATCCCGGGATTGATCGATCCGGCCCCTCGGATTATCAAGAGGGCGGGAGATCCCGGAACTAATCGAGGCCCGCGAATGGATGCGCTGACCGGACGCCTCAAAAAACTCGCGATGGAGCCGCCCGTTCGGCTGTTCGTCCGGGCGGTGATGAAGCGGATGCCCATCCGCGCCTCGACCCGCGCCCTCTGGGACCTCTCCGACCGTCCGGCGTATCTCGTCGGACTGGTCGAGGCGGCCCGACAGGCGCGTCGACAGGGGGTGGAATCCATCTCGGCGATCGAGTTCGGCGTTGCGGGCGGGTCGGGATTGCTCGCGCTCGAACGCGAGGCTGAAGCCGTCGAGCGGGAATCCGGCGTGACCATCCGCGTTTATGGCTTCGACAACGGACCGGCCGGACTTCCCACGTTCATCGGCGATCATCGCGACCACCCCGACAAGTGGAAGCCCGGCGACTTCCCTATGGATGTCGAACGGCTCCGGTCGCGACTCGGGCCGCGGACCTCGCTCATCCTCGGCGACGTGGGCGATACGGTGCCCACCTTCTTCGACGATCCCGATGTCCCACCACTTGGTTTCATCGCCTTTGACGTCGATCTGTACTCCTCGACATCGCGAGCGCTTCGAATATTGTCAATGCCGGGACGTCGGAACCTGGACCGGGTCGCGCTCTATTTCGACGACGTCGAGCACGCGATCAGCCACCGATTCGCCGGAGAGTTGCTCGCCATCGACGAGTTCAACCGCGAGAACGAACACGTCAAGATGGACCGATGGCGCGGGATCGCCTCGAATCGTCCGTTCCCCGAGGCAGCCTATCTTCCAAAAATGTACATGGCTCACGACCTTCGCGCGATCGCCGCCCGATCCCCCGACCGAGGGGCCCTGCTTCGTCCGTGTTTATAGCCAGGATTCGGCGATTTTTTTACCACAGAGACACAGAGACACAGAGAAGAGAGCAGGAAAATGATCAGCCAAACCATGCCATTTTTTCATGATTGGGAAACCACAGCCATTTTTCATGATTTGGGAAACCACAGCCATTTTTCATGATTTGGGAAACCACAGAGACACAGAGACACAGAGAAGAGAGCAGGAAAATGATCAGCCAAACGATCTTCTTGCCTTTTTCTTCTCTGTGTCTCTGTGTCTCTGTGGTGAAAAACGACTCCTATAGTCTTCTTGCTTTTTTCTTCTCTGTGTCTCTGTGGTGAAAAACAACTCCTACAGTCTTCTTGCTTTTTTCTTCTCTGTGTCTCTGTGGTGAAAAAAAAATTCTTACGTCGACGGACCACGGACGACCCCGAGGATACGGCGGATGGCGTCGTCGATCTCGACGGCGGTGGTCGGGGCTCCGAGGCTGAAGCGGACGGATGATCGCAGTCGGTCGTCGGGGATGCGCATGGCCATCAGGGTTGGCGAGGGTCGGGTAGAGCCGCTGGCGCACGCCGATCCCAGCGAGGCCGCCACGCCCGACAGGTCGAGCTGCATCAAGAGTCCGTCGCCGTCGAGGCCCGGGAAGCCCAGGTTGACGGTTTGCGGGAGGCGTCGGGCGTCATCGGCCGGTCCGTTGCGAATCACCCGATCGGGCCCGAGCGCGGTCATTAGCCCCGTTTCGAGCCGGTCGCGGAGGGTCTGCCATCTCTCGATTCGGGCCTCGGCCTCCTGCTGCCAGACCTCAAGCGCCGTCGCGAAACCGACCGCGAGCGCCACGGCGATGGTCCCGGGGCGTCGCCCTTGCTGCTGTCCGCCGCCGAACAACCGGGAGCCGAGCCGGACGCCGCTTTTGACGAGCAGGACACCCACGCCGACCGGTCCGTGGAATTTATGCGCGCTGGCCGCCAGGGTGGTCACGCCGAGCCTGTGGAAATCGACCGGAATCCGGCCGACGGCCTGCACGGCGTCGGTGTGAACCGGGATTCCGCGATCGGCCGCGAGCCGGGCGAGTTCGGCGACCGGCTGAATCGCGCCGGTCTCGTTGTTCGCGAGCATCAGGGCGGCGAAGCGGGTCTCGTCGCGGAAGGACGCGGCCATTTTCTCGGCGTCGGCGACTCCCTCGGCATCGACCTCGACGCGATCGACGGCGAACCCGGCGGCCTCCAGCCGGGCGATGGGTTCGACGATCGCCGGATGCTCGATCGGGCTACTCACAACGTGTCCCGGCGAATGCTCGGCGCCGGCGAGGCCGAAAACGGCGAGGTTGTTCGACTCGGTCCCGCCGGAGGTGAAGATGACCTCGGAGGGATCGGCGCCGAGGATGCGGGCGACGGATTCCTTCGCCGATTCCCAGGCCCGACGCGCCGACCGCCCGAAGGCGTGGCGGCTCTCGGCGTTCCCGCCTGCAAGGAAGTGCGGACGCATCGCCTCCAGCACCCGGGGGTCCATCGGCGTTGTCGCGTTGTGGTCGAGGTAGATCGGGGTCATGGGGGTGGCTCTTTGCGAGGGTGAAAATCGCTAACTGCGCGGGAGCGGGTCGGGTTCGATGGGGAGCCAGGGGGTCAAGGCGGCTTGCTCATATTTCCGCAGCATCGCCGCGTGAGACTCGACCCGTCGTTCGTCCCATTCGAAGGTTTTTCGGTAAGAAGCCGCCAGGTCGCTCGTTCTCATCGTGCCCATCTTGCGAAAGTGCGCCCGATCGCCGGCTGGAGCCGGCTCCTACAAGGCCCATCAAACCGCCCGACGCGAAGGACTGAACCAACTTCCCCTGTAGGAGGGAGCTCCCGCTCCCGACCCGCCCGAAGCCCACGGTATCGCGCCGATCGCTACAACGACATCCGACTACAACGACATCCGACTCGGCCGAAGCCCAAGGTATCGCGCCGATCGCCGGCTGGAGCCGGCTCCTACAACGACATCCGACTACAACGACATCCGACTCGGCCGAAGCCCAAGGTATCGCGCCGATCGCCGGCTGAAGCCGGCTCCTACAACGACATCCGACCTGGCCAAAGCCCAGGGCGCCGCGCCGATCGACGACAACGGACCCCACCCAGACGAGCCGGAAGATGACCCGAAGATCGCCTACTCCAGGCGAACCGAAAGTTAGTCCGATCCCTCCGCCCGCCGGAAACTCAGCGGGACGGAGACGGAGACGGAGAACTCGGCGGCTGCGAGGCGCGCCAGAGGGCGACGCGGCGGAGGGCGGCTCGGGCCGCCTGTGCGGCGTCGTCTCCCTCGGCCTCGAACCGCTGGGCGACGGCGTGTCGGCCGGCGAGCGGGATCAGGCACGAGCAGACCACCCGGCCGCCCGGCTGACCCTCGATCGTGTACCGGCTGACCCCCATCTCCTGCATCTTGCGGGCCAGCGTCGACCATTCCACGTCACCGGTCCGACCCGAGCCCGGTTGAGGCTGGGGCTGAGGCCTCGGCATTGGCATCGGCATCGGGGCGGGCGCCGGCATCGGGGCCGGCGAGGCGGGCGCGGGTGAGGCGGGCGCCGGCCTGGGATTCGGCATCGGGACGGCCGGGCGCGATTCGTCCGACATCGGCGTGGGCATCAGCGTCGAGAGCGAATCCAGGAGCGCCGGCCGGGATGGAGGAGCCTTCGCCAGGGGAGCCGGCGCCGCGGCGGCTCGGGCGACATCCGGATCCCGCGGCGGGCCATCCGCCCGGGTGATCGCGTCCGACGGCGGGACCAGCTCGGGCGCATCCACGCTCGGCGACGCCTCACGCACCGGCTTCAACGGTTCGACGCCCTTCGGCTCCTTCGTCTTTCCCGTCTTTCCCGCCTTTTCCGCATCCTTCGACGCCGGTTCGTCGAGGATTTCCGGCATGGTGACCACCGGTCCGACGAGAGTCCCCGGATTGGCGTGCTCGGCGTTCGCCGCCGATTTAATATCCACCGTGGGGATCTCGCCGTCGTCGAGGCCCATCGAGCCGAGGACCTGCGTCTGCACCCATTTTAGACCTGGGCCATTGACGAAGGCGCCGCCGAGGAACGCGGCGCCGACCAGCACGACGACGAGAACGGCTTGACGCACGGTCAGGGCCTCCTTGCCTGATCCCACGCCCCCAATCGACTCGACTTGTCAAATAGGGGCCGGCGGTAATAATCCAGAGAGCCGCGTAAGGGAAGGAGCCCGGCGGCGAAATCCTTTCGGGGCGCCGGCCGAATCGGGGCGCGGCGCCCGATCGGTCGCGCGTACTCTACCCGGTCGGGGAAATGAAGCAAGTCCATTCCGGCCCGATCTCACCCCTGGCGGTCGCAACGGACCGAGGCCGATGGTGGCCCCTCGGGTCGGGGACCGTACGCGCCGCGGGCCCGCACCGCCGAAGACCGGCGACGGCGGCCGTGCCGGTGGTTTTGCATGGGCTTGGTCGCGCGATTTTGGTGGCCCTGTCGGTTGCGTGGTTCGTGGTGACGCTGCCGTTCCGACTGGTCTTCTGGACAATCGCCCTGCTCGGCCGGCTGACCGGCCTGGCGATCGGTTTTGCATTGATGGTTGCCGGCGCGTTCTTCCTCGCCGGGCCGTTTTTCCTGCTGGGGATCCCCCTGTTCCTCTTCGGGCTATTCCTGACGCTGCGGTGCCTGGATTGAGTGGCGTCGCCCCCCGGCCGGCAAGGTGGGGTGTTTTTGGAGTTCACGTTCAAGGTAGAAGATGGATGGCGGGCCGCGAGGCGGTTTATCAAAGCCATGGAAACACCACCATCTCTCGATCGATCAACGCCCAGCGAATCCGTCAGCCGGTGTCGCAAGCTAGCCAGATTCCTGAACGCGGGTCGGATCACCTTCGATGAGTACGCCTCCAACGTGACTCTGGCAGCCGTCTCCGGCTCCATCGACGATATTTCGGCGTGCATTGCGACGGTCCCGGTCGGTGTTGCTGAACCGTACATGGACTACGTCCGGGCGTTTCTGGAGCCGGTGGACTTCATGCCGTGTCCGAGCCCGTTCCTGGCGGGAGGGCCCACGGAGGAGGTTGTTGAGGAGACGAAGCGACGGCTCCGCCCCAAATACGTCCGGCTCTACCAACTGGTGGTGGGAGAAGGACCGGTGGGCTCGCCTCGATCTTGACATCTTTCCGACATCCCCCGACCAGACCCAGATCATCCGAGAGCCGGGGATGGCCGGTATGCTCGGCCAAAGGATGTTCTCCTCGGGCACCGGCGAGCGGACTGGCCGCACGGTCGATCGCTGAGCCCCCAGCGGCTGCGCCGCTTCCGTCCGGTCACCCGACGAGATCCCGGAAGATCGCGAAAACACGAAAGGGCGAAAGAAGCCCACCCATCCGTTTCGCAGGAGCCGGCTCCAGCCGGCGATCGGCGCGTTACCCTGGGCTTCGAGCGGGTCTATCCTGTGTAGGAGCCGGCTCCAGCCGGCGATCGGCGCGATACCTTGGGCTTCGGGCGGGTCTATCCTGTGTAGGAGCCGGCTCCAGCCGGCGATCGGCGCGATACCTTGGGCTTCGGGCGGGTCTAAACTGTGTAGGAGCCGGCTCCAGCCGGCGATCGGCGCGTTACCCTGG
>DAIDKV010000006.1 GCA_027449865.1 Planctomycetales bacterium | reverse complement strand
CGCCGCCGCCTGCGCCGAGGCGGGTGACTTCGACGGAGCCGTCAAGTGGCAGACCCAGGCCATCGATCTGATGACCGATGCCCAGGTCCGCTCCGACGCCCAGGCCCGGCTGAAACTCTATCGCGAGAAGAAGCCCTATCACGAATCGGCGAAATAAGGGACCCTGTCGCGAGAGAATCGGGTGGATCGTCCGACGTCGCGCCGATCGGCCATCCGCTTCCGCCGCGTGGATCGGCCAATGTAGGAGCCAGCTCCAGCTGGCGACACGGACGTAGCCAAAACCGACGCGAAGATCGCCGGCTGGAGCCGGCTCCTACAAATTTCTGACACGGTCGATGCCATCGGTCGCGCGAAGATCGTCGGCGGGAGCCGGCTCCTGCACGACGGCGAGAGGACAAAGCAAACGACCTCAGGGTCGAGCACACGGAGGACGTACTCATGCGGCGCGAAGGCGCGGGGCGGGGGTGGATCGTCGCGGGGGTGGTCGCCATCGTCGCGGGGATCGCGAGTGCGGCAGTCGCGGCGGGGCCGGGGCGGGTCGGTGATCGGGTCGTCGCGCGGTTCGGCGATCTCGCCCTGCGCGACGATCATAACGCCATCGCCGGGATCGGCGATCGGAGGCTCGTCTATCGGGTCGAACGGATCGACGGGCCAAAAGTCTGGCTCCGGGCCGAGGGGAAAGACCTCGCAGGCTGGGCACCGGCGTCGGAGGTCGTCTCGGCCGACTCGGCACCCGTCTGGCCCGGCGCCGCGGGACAGGCCCGACCGACGCGGCCGGGGATCGGACCGACGATCGTCAGCCCGATCCGACGGGCCGAGTCGAAGAAAAAGGTCCGAAACGCCGAGGCCGCCTCGGGCCACGGCGAGCTCGATCGGGCGATCGCCGAATGCGGGGCCGCCATCCGGATCGATCCCCGCAATGCCGAGGCGTACTACCTCCGCGGGATCACCTTCCAGGCCATGGGACGGATGGATCAGGCTCTCATCGACCTCGATCAGGCGATCCAGCTCGCGCCTCGCGACGCAGCCATGATCGCCGCCCGGGGCGAGATCCGCCTGGCGCTCAAGGACCACTCCGCCGCCCTAAATGACCTCGACACCGCCATCCGGCTCGGCTATCGCGATGCGAACGTCTATCTGAATCGCGCCTCGGTCCGGATCGCACGCGGCGAGGCCGACGCGGCGATGGCCGACCTCGATGAAGCCATCGCTCGCGACCCGCGATCGGCGGCTGCCTATGGGCTCCGAGCCGAGGTCTGGACCGCCCGACGTCGGTACGATCGCACGCTTGCCGACCTGGAAGAGGCGATCCGGCTCGACCCGCTCGGCCGCGCCTGGCATCGCGAGCTGGCCCGGCTCCTCGCGACGGGTCCAGACGCCCGCCTTCGGAACGGTCGGCGGGCCGTGGAAGAGGCGTCGCGCGCCTGCGACCTCGGCGGGTGGCGAGGCGCCGACGACCTGGAAGTGCTCGCCGCCGTGCACGCCGAGGCCGGCGACCTGGCCGCCGCCGCGAAGTGGCAGACCGATTCCATCAGCCGGACTGCGGATCCCGCGATCAAGGCCCGTCGCGAGCAGAAGTTGCAGGAGTATCGGGCCGGCCGCCGATGATCGGAGCGATGCGCAGCGGCGCGGGCGACCGGCGCGTTACCATCGCCTCGATCGCCCGCGCGTGGCGGAGCGATCGGTCGATCTTCGGAGAGCGTTATGTCCACCTACGAATGCGACGGCTGCGGCGCCTGCTGCGGGGCTTACCTGATCTTCGCCTCGGAGTCGGACGCCGCGCGCGAGCCTCGCATCCGCGACGAGGGCCGGAGGCTCGCCGACCACCTCGTCACGGAGCGGTGGACCTATCAGCTTTTCCCGCTGCCGTTCCACACCTCGTGCGGCTTTCTCGACGCCGAGAACCGCTGCACGATCTACGAGACCCGGCCCGAGGTCTGCCGCGAGTTCGCCGCCGGCGCTGATCCGTGTCAGGACGCCCGACGACGCAGGGGACTTCCGCCGCTCTCGGTAACCGTGGTCAGTGGGCCGTCGAGGAATGCGGATGCGTATCCCTCGTCTTCACGGACCACGGATCACTGACTACGAGATCCGGCTCACTTGTAAACGGCCACTCCCGGAATGGCCTGCTTGAGCTTCTCGACGGCTTTGGGCGTGACCTTGGTGCCGATCAGGTAGACCGACTTGAGGCTCTTGAGGTCCTTGAGCGAGTCGAGGCCGGCGTCGGTGACCTGGGTTCGGCTCAGGGCGAGGACTTGCAGGTTTGTCAGGCCCTTCAGGGTCGGCAGGCCCTTGTCGTCGACCTTCGAGCCGGTGAGGAAGAGCATCGTCAGGCCGCTGAGGCCCTTGATGTTCTCCAGTCCGGCGTCGGTGACCTGCGGGCTCATGATCGTCAGGGCGCTCAGGCCGGATAGGTCCTTCAGCGGAGCGAGCGCGGCGTCGCTCACCTGGCCGTTGTCGATGTAGACGACCTGAAGATTCGGGACCGTCTTGAGGATCGCGAGCGCGTCCTTGTCGCCCGCCCACTTCTTCAGAATGTTGACGGTCGCCGACTCCTTGCCGTCCTTCGTCTTGTCGACCGAAATCATTGCGCCCTGCTTCTCCAGCTCCAGCGCGACAACCTTGTGCTGCAACTCGCCGACCTGCTTCTCCAACTCGGCGACCCGAGCCTTGAGCTTCGCCGGGTCGTCGACCGCCGGCTTCGGGGCCGGCTGGGGCGCGGGAGCGGCGGCAGCCTTCGGAGCCGGCTTGGGCTCGGGCTTCTTCGGCTGCTCCTTCTTCGGCTCAGGCTTCTTGGGTTCGGGCTTCTTGACCTCTTCCTTCTTGACCTCTTTCTGGGCGTCGGGCTTCTTCGCGTCTTTCTTGTCCTGCGCGAGGGCAGGGCGGGGCGCGGCGGCGGTCGCGAGCAGTCCGCAGGTGATGAGCAGGGCGACGGCGGCGCGGGAGATCGGGCCGCGCGGGGCAATTCGTTGCGTCATGACTCGTGGCCTCCATCCTCGGGGCAATTGCGGTGGGAGGATTGCTTCGAAAGACCCAGCCTAAACCGGAGGCGCCGGAATCGCAACGACCTCATCCACCGCGCTTCGGCAGACGAGGGCCGTTGCGCTCGGCCTCGGCGAACCAGTCGCGGATCGCGATCGCCAAGCCGGGCAGCACGTCACCGCCGTCGAGAGTGTCGCCCTCGCTAAGGAGCGTGGATTGATCGACGGCCGTATAAACACGGACGGTCCGTTTCGCCGGGTCGACGTACCAGACCAGCCGGACACCCGCCCGGAAGTATTCTTCGAGCTTGCGCTTCATCTCCTTCGGCGTGTTGCTCTTGCTCAGGACCTCGACGACGAGGTCAGGGACGACCGCCGGGATGGCACCTCGGCGGCGGTTCCGGGCGGGGAAGCGTTCCCAGGAAATGAAGGCGGCATCGGGGATCACGACCCGACCGGGGGCGAGCCGCATGGGTGCGCTCGAACCGACGGCCGCGCCCAGGTCCCGGACCTTCAGGTACTCGCCGATCGCCACGGCCAGGTGGAGGGCCACGATCGATTCGTCGAAACCCGGAGCCTTCTCCACCAGCGACCCGTCGATCAGCTCGAAATGACGACCCGTGCGGTCGTGAAGGCGAGTCACGTCGGCCACCGTGGCCGTCCCCGGCCTGGGGCGCCGGAGGACCCTGCGCGCGGGGATGCCGCCGAGTCCGTCAAGCAGATCGGCGATGGTGGTGGGCTCGGACGCGGTCGCCATGGTGGATCAGCCTTCGGGCTTCGGATCAGACGTCGGCTCGGTCGCGATCGACCCGCGCTGGCGGTAGGCGTCATACGTGGCGATCTTGTAGAGGTCGCCCAGGGTCGGGAAGTTGAAGCACGACCGGTTGAAAAGCTCGCCGGTGGCCTCGGCCAGCATCGCGACGACGCCGACATGCACCAGCTCCGACGCCTGCTCGCCGATCACGTGGACGCCGAGCAGCTTCATGTCGTCGCGGCGGAAGAGAAGCTTGAGGAAGCCGATCACGTCGCCGATGATCTCGCCCCGGGCGCACTGGGCGTAGTTGGCCCGGCCAACGACGTAGTCCACCCCCCGCGCCTTGAGGTCTTCCTCGGAGGCGCCGATCGTGCTGGCCTCGGGGATGGTGTAGATCCCGGTCGGTAGAAGCGGGGCGAGGTCGGTCTTGTAGCCGGTGTGAAACGCGTGACACATCGCGACGCGAGCCTGCTCCATGCTGGTGCTCGCCAGCGCCGGGAAGCCGATCACGTCGCCGGCGGCGTAGATGTGCGGGACAGAGGTTCGGTAGTGGCCATCCACGTTGATCAGCCCGCGTGGCCCGGGCTCGATCCCGGCGGCGGTCAGGTTCAAGGCCGCGGTGTTGCTCGATCGACCGGCCGCGACCAGCACCGCGTCAACGCAGAGCCGGCCGCCGGTGTCGAATTCGAGGGTGATGTCGCCGTACTCGGGCGCATCGCACCGCACCACGCGGTTCTTCCAGAGAAACTCAATGCCAAGCTGGTTGTGCATCGAGTCTTCCAGAGCGCGCGAGACCTCGGCGTCGAGGAACGGGAGCAGTTCCTCGCGGCCGTCGACGATCCAGACGTCCGTCCCGAGTGCCGCGAACGTGCAGGCATACTCGCTACCGATCACCCCGGCGCCGATCACGGCGAGCGATCGGGGGAGCCGTTCGAGCTGAAGGATGGTGTCGGAGTCGAGCACGCGGGGGTGATCGAAATCAAAGCCGGGCGGATGCACGGGCGACGATCCAGTCGCGATCAGGATCGTCTCACCGCGGAGCAAAACCTCGTGGTGCCTCAGCGCGTGCGTATGGCCGTGGCGATGACTGCCATCGGGGTGGTCGTGAGAGTGCCCGCCCTCTCGGGGCTCGCCCTGGGTCACCACGCGGATGGTGTTAGGGTCGGAGAACGAGGCCTCGCCGTGATAGAGAACGACGCCGTGGCGAGAGAGCCCGCGCTCGATCCGCCGTCGTTCGTTGGCGGTGACCCGTCGCTCGTGGTACATGAACTCGGCGACGGTGGCCTCGCGACGGAGTGAGAGGTCCACGCCGTAGAGGTCGCGTGCCTTCAGCCCGGAGATCGCCAGGGCGGTCTCGCGGAGCGTCTTGCTGGGGAGGGTGCCGGTGTTGGCGCTGGCGCCGCCAACGAGCGGACTGCGCTCGACGATCGCGGCCCGCTTGCCAAACGCCGCCGCCGCCGCCGCGGCGCTCTCGCCAGCCGGGCCCGATCCGATCACGATCAGGTCGTAAGGTGTGGGTTCCATGAGTCGGATCATACCCCGAAGGGGTTCATCGGCCAAGGGACTTCAAATCGCCGGCGCCCGGTCCGGATTCGTCGGACGCCCAGGATGGATTGCGTGAACGGGACCGATCACTCAAAAAACCGATGCACCGGGACGCAAAAGCCGTCGAGCAGGCCGGGGAGCGTCAGCTCGTCGTCGGGGCCGAGGGTGGTCGGCTCGTCGTCGGCCGTATAAATGTGCGCCTTTTGCTTCTCCGGGTCGAGCACGATCACCTTCAGCACGCCGGCCGCCAGGTACTCGGTGACCTTCACCAGGATCTCTCGCCACGAATCGTGCTTCGAACGAACCTCGACGACCAGCTCGGGGATCTCGGGCCCGTAACCGGGCTCGAGCGGTCCCTTCGGCAGCCGGGCGTAGCTGTAATAGGCGATGTCCGCCCCGCGCACGGTGTCGGGGTCGCGCTCGGTGAGGATGGCCGAGTCGTTGGAGACCGCTCGCCCCCGGTCGTTCTCTTCGGCGAATGTATCGATGATCCGACCAGCCTTCATGCAGACCCGGCCATGTCGCCGA
Source organism: Planctomycetales bacterium (assembly GCA_027449865.1). Lineage (GTDB taxonomy): Bacteria > Planctomycetota > Planctomycetia > Isosphaerales > Isosphaeraceae > JAKAUH01. The sequence goes on along the minus strand of DAIDKV010000006.1, from coordinate 18,857 downwards.
TCACCGGGCTGCATTGCGACGATCCTCCCTCGCACCAGTTCTTCCGGATGACCTGGGTCGGGACGGAGCCCAAATTCCCGCGCAGTCATCAGGGCCTCAGCGGTGGCCATGCGATACTCCTCTCTCCGAAACACCAAAAAATCTCTCACCCCCGGATCGCGCGCAGGTAACGATCGGCCGAGCGGAGGACGACCTCCTTGCCGCTCGTCGGGACGATCCCCTTGCCCCGGACGAAGAACGCGCCGTAGATCCGGTCGAAGGGCAGGGGGTCGAGCCGCTCGACAACCCTTCGAATCTGGCTCGCATTGAGCGGAATATAGTTCGGATAACTGTACATAAAAGACACCTGCTTCGGGTCCATGCAAATTTGAGGTTGGTCGCCGGCCATGAGCGCCCCCTTGCCGCCGGCGCCGGTCGGCCAGTGCAAAACCTGGTAGCCCTCGAAGTGGCCGCCGGTTCGGACCAGCTTCAGCCCCCCGCGCAGGGCTCGTTCCTCGCCCGACCAGAAGTGAATGCAGGGATCCGGACGCATCACCCAGGGCCGTTCGGCCTCGTGAATATGGATCGGGACGCCGCCGAACGCCCGGCTCCATTCGACCATCGCCGTGTAATAATGCGGATGCGAGATCGCGATCTCATCGATCCCGCCCAGCTCCTTGATCTTCGCGATCGTCGGGTCATCGATCAGCCCGACGCAGTCCCAGAGCACGTTCCCTTTGCCCGTCTGGATCAGGAACGCTCGCTGGCCGATGCCGAACTTCGGTTCGGTGTTGATCGAGTAGAGGTTTTCCTCTTCCTTCTTGATGACGTTTTTGTGCGAGGCACGCAGGGCGTCGAGGGTGGTCCACTGCTGACCGTCGGGATGGACGTACTGACGCTCGTCCTCGCAGATCGGGCAGTGCTCGGGCGGTCGGGACGACTCGGCGAACTGGGTCCCGCAGGTGATGCAGAGGTAGCACGTCCCGCCGCCCTCAGCGGTGCCGGCGTCGGCCCGCGCACCGGCGAGTGCCGCCATCACGGCGGCCGACGTCGAGGCCTGCTGGATGAAGTCCCGTCGTGTCGCGTCGCGTCCCATCGGTCCATCCCCCGCGCTGATTGGCAGATTGTTCGAAGCCCGAAATTGTCGAGGCGACCGCGAGGCCGCACCTATCGGCATGGTGGGGCACCACGGGCGGCGAGTCAAGCGCCACCTCAACCATCGGCCCGAACCGGACGGGCAGGTCGCCTTGCCGAAATCGCCCGTCTCGGCTACCTTCACACTGGCGTGGTCTCTGATGGGGCGGGACCGCGACGGCCGAGTGCGACGGAGGTGCGGATGTCGATCCCGATCCATCGGGTTCTGGTAACGGGCTGCTGTGGGTTCATCGGGGCGAACTTCGTCCGTCAGGAGCTGGCGTCCGACCCCAAGATCCAGATCACCAACCTCGATGCCCTGACCTACGCTGGCAACCCCGATAACCTCGCCGACCTCGCCGACGAGCCCCGATATCGGTTCGTCCGCGGCGATATCGCCGATCGCGGACTGGTGACGCAACTGCTCGCCGAGGGGAACTTCGACGCCGTGATCAACTTCGCGGCCGAGAGCCACGTCGACCGCTCGATCGACGACGCGACCCCGTTCCTCCGCACCAACATCATCGGGACGCAATCCCTGCTCGACGCCGCCCGCGCGGCGAAGGTCCGGCGATTCGTTCAGGTCTCGACCGACGAGGTCTACGGCACTCTCGCGCCCGACGATCCACCCTTCCGCGAGACGACCCCGCTCGCCCCGAACAGTCCCTATGCCGCCAGCAAGGCCGGCGCCGATTTGCTCGTTCGGGCGGCTCATCATACGTTCGGGATGGATACGGTTATCACCCGATGTTCGAATAATTATGGGCCGTATCAGTTCCCCGAGAAGCTGATCCCGCTCTTCATCACCAACATCCTCGCCGAGATCCCGGTGCCGGTCTATGGCGACGGCCGACAGGTGCGCGACTGGATCCACGTTCTGGACCACTGCCGGGGCATCAGCGCGGCCCTTCGAGGCGGGCGAGCGGGCGAGGTTTACAACTTCGGCGGACGCTCCGAACGCTTCAACATCGACGTCACCCGCGCTCTGCTGAAGCTCTGCGGCAAGGGGGACGAGTTGATCCGGTACGTCACCGACCGACCGGGCCACGACCGGCGTTATGCGGTCGATTGCTCGAAGTCCGAGGCCGAACTCGGCTGGAAACCGACCGTCACCTTCGAACAAGGACTCGCCGAGACCGTCGAGTGGTATCGTTCCAACACTCGATGGATCGACCGCGTCCGATCGGGGGAATATCGCCGTGATGCCGAAAGTCGGACATCGGACCACGAATAACGGAAACACATAGGCATGCGCGTTCTCGTCACGGGTGCGTCGGGTTTCGTGGGCGGGCATCTCTGCGAGCACCTGCTGGCGGAGGGAGACGAGGTGGTCGGGATCTCGATGGGAGGCGCCTGGCCGTCGAGCCTGGCGCATCTCTCGGGGTCGGTCCAGCTCGATCGGATGGACCTGGCCACCGTCAGCGAGTCGGAACTCTCGGGCCGGCTGACGCGCGAGCGGCCCGAGGTGATCTATCACCTGGCGGCGCAATCGAACCCGCAACAGAGCGTTGCCGACCCGCGCGGGACCTGGGCGCAGAACCTCGGCGGAACGCTCAACCTGCTCGAAGCGGTCCGGGCGTCGAAGGGCTCGCCGAGGGTGGTGGTGGTCAGCTCGGGAACCTGCTACGGCGACCCCGCTCCCGAGTTCATCCCGGTGCGCGAGGACTGTCCGATGCGGCCCAATAACCCCTACGCGGCGAGCAAGGCCGCGGCCGATCTGCTCGCGATCCAGCACTTCCTCGCCCATCGGACCGACACCGTGATCGTCCGTCCGTTCAACCATGCCGGGCCGAGGCAGTCGCCTCGATACGTCCTCTCCGGGCTCGCGTCGCAGGTCGCGGAGGTCGAGGCGGGGAAAAAAGAGCGGATCGAGGTCGGCAACCTCGAGGTCGTCCGCGACTTCGTCGATGTCCGCGACGTCGTCCGCGGCTACCGACTGCTCGCGACCCGGGGCGCCTCGGGCGAGATCTACAACCTCGGCACCGGCCGAGGCACGAAGATCGCCGACGCGCTGGAGACCCTCCGATCGATGGCGAGACGACCGATCGAGGTTCGGATCGACCCGGCGAGGGTCCGGCCGGTGGACCTCCCGTTTCTGGTCGCCGACTCGTCGAAGCTCCGCGTCGCGACCGGCTGGGAGCCAAATTTCTCGATCGAGCAGACCCTCGCCGATATGCTCGAAACGGGCCGATCGGCCCTATAATGGGGCAAGTCCCGACCGAACGTTCGACGACCCCCGAGAACGACGGAGCCCACGCCATGACTACCCTCGCCGCGACCCCGACGAAGCCCGCTCCGGCCACCGCGGCAACCGCGTTCCCACCCGCGACGATCCCCGGCGATCAGCGAATCGTCATCCGTGGCGTCGATCCCGATCTCTACCATCGACTCAGCGAGGTCATCGACGAGCATCAGCACATCCGCCTGATCTACGACGGAAAGGACCTGGAGCTCATGACGACCGGCTTCCTCCACGAGCGGTACAAGGAGTTGCTCGGCCTGATCGTGACGTTCGTGACGCTGGCACTGGGGATCGACCGCGAGGGCGGGGGTGAGACCACCTGGCGAACGGCCGAGGCCAACCGCGGCCTCGAGGCCGATCTGTCCTACTACTTCAACGCTGGCAAGCTCCAGAGCGTCCGGGCCGCGGTCGCCCGGGAATCGAAGGAGCCGGCCGACTATCCGGCGCCCGACCTCGCCATCGAGATCGACGTCTCGGCGCCAAAGGCCGACCGACCGACAATCTACCGGGCCCTCCGCGTGGAGGAGGTCTGGCGATTCGACGGTCGCCTGGTCACGATCGAGCAACTCCAGGCCGACGGATCCTACGCCGGCGCGACATCGAGCCGATTCCTGCCGATCGGCCCGGCCGAGATCCAGCGATGGCTGGTCGACGAGGATTCCAGCCACCGCCTCGACTGGGAGCGCAGGCTCAACCAGTGGGCGATCGGGCTCGCGAACCAGAATGGTTGAGAGGCCCGATCGCCCTTGCGTTCGTGGTCCGATCCTGGAGTCGAGGCCCGGGCGGATCGCAGGGACGATGGCTCCGACATCGGCGATCACGAGCCAGAAACTCAGGGACTCGGGAACTCAGGGCTGGTATCGCGATAGGCGGCGCCAGAGCGAAAGTGCTTCCGGTGTGCCTCATATCGGGCCTTCGCGGCAGGGTCGGTGGCGATCGCGATGGCGTCCGATATCCATTTCTCGGCGGCCTCGAAACCGCCCACCTCGGCGCAGGCGGCGGCGAGTGTATCGAGGAACTCGGCGCCTTTCCATTGGGTCAGTTCGCAGGCCCGGGTCGCCTCGGCGACGGCCAGGGCGCCGTCGCGGAACCGGGCCTCGGGACAGGTCGCCCGGATCCAGGCGAGGCTGTTGTGCGCGACCGCCTCGCCTGGAGAAAGCAAGGCGGCCTCGGCGTACTCGACCAGTGCGCCGGCGTAATCGCGGCGAGACTCCAGGACGGTTCCCCGCCCCAGGTGACTCATCGGCCGGCCCGGATCGCCCCGGAGCGCGGCCTCGAATTCGACCATCGCTTCTTCATATCGTCCGAGGTCGAGCAAGATCCGACCGCGATCCTCGCGGGCCTCGGCCTGGGTCGGATCGATCCGGATCGACTCGCTCAGATCGATCAACGCCGCCGCCAATCGGCCCCGATGCGCCTCGATCGAAGCCCGGTTGCGGTAAGCCTCGGCGCAGGCCGGATCGAGCCGGAGCGCCTGGGCGCAGTCATCGAGCGCCAGCTCGGGCTTGCCACGGCGATACCACCCGATAGCCCGATCCGCGTAGGCCCTCGGAGTCGGTTGAAGCCGGATCGACTCGGTGAAATCCAGGATCGCGTGCGCGGGGTTTCCCTTGCGCAGCCAGGCCTCACCCCGGTTGGTGTAGAGACGGCCGGCCTCGGGATTCCGCCGGATCGCCCGGCTGATGTCGTCGAGCGCGCCTTCGGTATCCTGCTTCTGGAGCCGGACCACCCCGCGGAGTTCGTAAGCCTCGGCCAGATCCGGATCGATCCGAAGCGCCCGGTTGCATTCGACGATGGCCGCGTCGAGATGGCGCTGGATCAAGAGGGCCTCACCCCGGAAGACCAGGACCATCGGCTCCTCCGGATCAATCCGGCCGGCGCGTGCCAGATCAGCCAGCGCCGCGTCAGGCTGATTCGCGGACATCAATGCCTTTGCTCTCATGAGATAGGCATAAATGTCGCCGGGGTCGGCCTGAATTCGTTGCGTGAAGACCTCGCGCATCCGATCGACCGGGACGACCTGATCGACGGTGGTCCATCCGATGGCCCGGCCGCCGCCCCCGTCGAGTAGAAGCCGACCGCCGACCGCCCGGAGGACGCGGTACGGAGTCAATTCCCCGACCCGGATCTCACGCGTCCCATCGACGAGGACGAACGGCCGGAACCTCGCCACGACATCGCGCCCGACCCATCCGCCGTCGCGCGGAGCGCCGGCGGTCGAGGTCGCCATCGCCATTGCGATCATCAGCGTCCCGATCCACCACCCCTTGCGCACGGACATGGTGCGTCCCCTTGCGGCGTCTCCCGCCGGCCATCGCCTCGGATCGATCCATCGACCATACAATCAAGAACACAAAACGTCCAGAATCCTCCCCGACCTGAGATCGCGGCCGGCTCCCGGATCTTTGCGGGCGACGGCCGGCGCGGTAGGCTGCATCCCTTCGGCGAGGTTGCCTCCTTCCAACCGATCGGGATTTACGACCATGAAGTTGACGGGCAAAACGGCCCTGGTGACGGGTGCGGCGCGGGGGATTGGGCGGGGCTGTGCGCTGGAGCTGGCCCGCGCGGGGGCCGATGTCGCCATCAACGACCGCGACCGAACCGAGCAGGGCGAGGCGACCGTCGCCGAGATCGCGGCGATGGGCCGGCGCGCGTTCCTCGTCGAGGGCGATGTCTTCCGCCGCGATTCGTGCGAATCGGTCGTCGCGCGGGCGCTCGACGCACTCGGGCGGATCGATATCTTCGTCAGCAACCCCGCCTATTCGCGACGCGCCGACTTCCTCGAATATGATCCGGAGACCTTCACCCGGGTGATCGAGGGAACGCTCATCGGCGGGTTCCACATGGCCCAGCTTGTGGCCCGGCACATGGTCGGCCGGGGCGGCGGCGGGAAGATTGTGTTTATCTCAAGCTGCCACGTGAAGACGCCGTATGCCCGGAGCGTCGCCTACAACGCCGCCAAGGCCGGGCTCAACAACATGGCCTTCACCATCGCCACCGAGCTGTATCCCCATCGGATCAACGTCAACGTGATCGAGCCGGGGTGGATCGATACCCCCGGCGAGCACGAAGCCTTCGGCGCCGAGGCGATCGCCAAGGCCGGTCCGACCCTTCCCTGGGGACGACTCGGCACGCCCGAGGACGTCGGCAAGGCCGCCGCCTTTCTCGCCTCCGACGACGCCGATTACATCACCGGGACCGCGCTGGCCGTCGACGGCGGGATCTGGCTCCGATCGGCCTGGGAATGATCCCGAGCCCGTTTTCGCTGCCTCTCATGCCCTGCAGGAAGCTTTCAAAAAGCGGCCCGGGAGAGCGTGTCTTTTCGTCGGAACCAGTGCCCCTGAAGACTCCGGCCCGGACACCACTCTCCGCGTGCGCGCCCGCGTTGTCGAACGTTGGCGGGAAGGTCGGCCAGGCGGAATGACCTGACCGATCTTCCGGCTTCTCGGTCCATCTCTGGGCGCCGCGAAGATCGCCGGCCGGTGCCGGTTTTCCCCAGAAGACAGCAGGCGAGACGGCTCGGAAAGCTCTCGTGGGCTCTCGGCTCAGCGATTGCTCGGCGGCGTGGCCGACTTTGGAAGCTTTTCCAGCAGCGACTGGATGCCGGCCCGCGCGGCCTCGGCGTCCTGTTCGCCGCTGCCGCCGCCACAGCCGACCGCCCCGATCACCTGCCCATCGATCACCACCGGGACACCTCCGTGAAGCGTCGTCACCTTCCCTCCACTGGCCGACGCGGCGTTCTGGAGGCTGATGTTCAGTAGCGGGTCGGGCGTGGTCGTCCCGGGCGGGAACGGGCCACTCGGCATCCGCATCGTCGCGGCCGTGGTCGCCTTGGTCATCGCCGTGTAACCACTCGCCGGTCGGGCGCCTTCCATTCGCTCGAAGGCGATCAGGTGCCCGCCCTCGTCGACCACCGCGACGTTCATCTTCCAGCCCATCGATCGCGCCTTCGCCTCCGCGCCCGCGATCAGGACCCGGGCTCCGTCGAGCGTCAGCCGGACCCGGTTCCGCTCGATCAGACCCACATCCGACGACTTGCCAAACTCAACCGCCGCCGCGCTGGTCGGTGGCGAGCCGGACGGCCGAGCGACGGCCGGCTCCGGCGGACGAGTCGATTCCAGTACCCGCGCCAGCGCCGCGATCCCGGCCGAGAGCCCACCGTTGAAATCATTCTGACGGAAGCCACTGAGGAAGGCATCGATGATCGTCCGGCGGCGGGCGTCGTCGAGCAGGCTCCGATACGGGCCCGAGCCGAGGACTTCCAGCTTGTGCTCCTTCCGCGCCAGCAGGATGAAAACGCCCCGGATGCCCGACCGCTGCGCCAGGTCGATCGCGACCCGCTCGGCCGGCTGGCCGCTGAGCGAGTCGATCGTCTCAATCACGATCGAGGCACCCGACTGCTGCGCCACCCGCTGCAACTCGCCCCGAGCCGATTCGATCGCGCCCGCCCCAAACATCCCGGCGCGATCGCGGACCTCGGCGACCATTCCCCGCGCCGGCTCCTGAGCCGGCGCCAGGCCCCCGCCAATCCCCGTCCACAATCCGACCACCAACACAGTCGAAATCCGCCTGAGTCGCATGAAATCTAGCCTCCCATCTTGGTCATTGGTGGCGTACGTCGATCCGCAGAGCAAGCAAGATGCGCGGGAGCGCATCGATGAGCAATGACTAATGAGCACGGATCATCCAGTCGATGAGCGCGGGATCGTTGTAAGCTCGGTCCCAGCTATTGTGGCCGACACCCCGGTATTCGGTGAGCCTGGCGGGGTTGCCGGCGCTTCGGAGGTTGCGGATGACCTCGCGGAGGTTGAGGACGGTTTCGTCGCGGTCGGCGTCGCCGCAGAAGGTCCAGACGGGGAGCCGGGCGATCCGTCCGGCGATGGCGGGGTCGCCGGGGCCGCAGATCGGGACGACGGCGGCGAAGCGGTCGGGATGGGCGGCGGCCATCTCCCAGGCGCCTCGGCCTCCCATGGAGAGGCCGGTGAGGACCACTCGCTTCGTGTCGATCTTGTAGGCGCGGATCACCTCGTCGAGGGCCTGCAAGGCGGCCTCGGCGTCGGCCGAGCCCGCGGCCCAGGTCTGGCGGGCCTGCGGGAAGACCACGAACGCCGGCAGGCCGCCGGACCGATTCAGGATCGCCGGCCCAAGCCCAACCTGCGCCGAGGCCATCCCATCGTCGCCCCGCTCGCCCGAGCCGTGGAGGAACAGGATTGCGGGGAACGCCTTCGTCCCATCGTATCCCTCGGGGACGTGGACCGTGTATCGACGCGCCGACGGATCGGCGCCGAGCGTCCGAACGTGGAACCCGGGGCGGGTCGCCGCGGACGGATCCGTCGGCGTCGAGGGCGAGGGTAGGGGCTGGATCATCAGGTCGCGGAACTGGACCTCCATCGAGCCGCCGGCATGCATCTGCACGGCGATCAGGCCGTCGCGGGCGATCGAGCGGTCGGCCTCTCGGTACTCGGGGACCGAGGCCAGGCCGTTGAGCGCCAGGCTGATCCGGTCGCCCATCGCTCGGACCACGTAGTGGTTCCAGCCGCCCGGATGCACGCCATGCACCGCGGCGGCCCGGGGATAAACGAGCACCCGGTTGCGCCTCGACTCGTCGTAAAGGGCACCCCAGTATCCCTCGCCGATATCCGCCTGGTAGCCCGACATCTCATGACCGGGAATCCGGGCGCTCCGGAACTGCACGCCGCTGTTCCCCTGGCCATCGGCGAGGTGGAAATTCATCGAGAGGACGAAGTCGGGATGTCGGCGGGTCGTCGCGAGAAACTCGTTGTGATCGAGCCCGTTCGACCGGCCGATGAGGACTCCATCCTTCGCCGACCAGAGGGATTTGTCACCTTCCCAGCCGTCGAGCGAGTTCCCCCGGACCATCGGCGTGAACCCGGCCGTTTCCTCAACCGCGGAGAGGCCCAGGAGCTGGCGTGACCAGTAGACGAGGATCGTCCCGAAATAGGTCCCGCTAAGGCTTCCCTTGCCGTCAGGAGTGGTGGCGTAGCTGCCGTCGGGCTTCCGGCACCGGGCCACGAAGCCGAGCAGGCGGCCGAGATCGGGCCGCTCGTGCATCATGAACATCCCGCGCATCACGCGATAACTGCTGGGAAGGTCGGGTGGGCCCTCGGCCTTCGACCATCCGCCCTCGGGACGCTGGCCGTCGCGGATGGCCTTCGCAACGGCCTCGCGATGGGCCAGAGGCATTCCCAGCCGAAGGATCGCCGCGGCGACACCGCCACTAGCAAAGGCCGTGGATGGCCCCTCGCCAAACGAGCCGCCGGCGTTTCGCATCGCCTCCAGTTGATGGAACCATCGAGGGGTGTCGGGCGAATAAGCGCCGACGCCGTGCATCCCGGCGGCGGCCATCCGGACCTGCTCGTATCCCTTCGCATTCTTGCCGAGATAGGCGACGCACTCGCGGATCATCTCGGGGTCGCGAACCTTCAACTCCTCGGCGGCCATCATCCCGAGGGCCGTCGTGACCGGATCTGGCTTGCCCCCGGGCGTCTGGGCGAATCCGCCGCCCGGCACCCGGCACGACTTCACATATTCGATGCAGCCAAGGACGTCGGGCACCGACCCACCGACGTGCCGTAAAATCTTCAGTGCCGAATGCGTGGCGCCGAGGCTCGACGCCCCACCGGATTCGGCGGCGAAACCGCCGTCGCGGTTCTGGTGCGAGGCGGTATAGGCGGCGGTCGCGCGCATCTCGTCTGGTGTGGGGATCGAGATCGAGGACTGCGCCCGCGTGGTCGCGGAAATCATCGCCGCTGACGCGGCCAGGACGAAGGCAAACCCCGTGCGTGGTCTCATGGCCGTTCCCTCCTCGCGGGAGCCCGATCGATGGTGCTTCGGCCCGCCCCCGATCCGAGGACGGTCACGCCCCACAGTCTGCCAGGCGGCCCGGGCGCCAGCAACCCTCCTGACGCCACGAATCGGGGCTAAGGTAGAATCAAAGAAGCGACGGGCGCGACCGGCAGACGAGATCGGGACGTCTCCCCTGGCTTCTCGGCCGCGGTTCGGGTGGGCCAGGCTACGACTGGTTCGATCTCCTCCAGTACCTGGCCCGACAAGCCACACGGTCACCCCAGTCCTCAGCCCATGCAATGTCGAGATGCTTTGATGCCTCTCCTGGAAGCGGCGATCGACGAGGTACTTAACGTGAAGGCCCACCCCAATGCTTAAGATGCTTCGAATGCGAGACGTGGGACCGGCGCCCAGCTTTGAGATCACGCTATCGGATCGGCTCAACATCTTCACCGGGGACAACGGCCTGGGAAAGACGTTTATCCTCGATGTGGCTTGGTGGGCATTGACTGGTACGTGGTCTGGCCATCAAGCCGCGCCGCATCTCGACAGCGGAACGCATCCCCTGATCGCCGCGGAATTCGAGTCGGGGAGCCGGGCCAGGCCAGGCCAGATGTCCAGCGAATTCGATTTCGCGAAACAGGAATGGCCTCGCAAAATCCATGGGATCAAAGATTGGTGCCTGGTCGTCTACGCACGAATCGACGGCGCTTTTTCGGTCTGGGATCCTGCCCGCTGGTCCTGGGAAGACGAAAAGGCCGAGATTCGGCGATCGAGTGCTTTCCATTTCAGCCCGAATGAAGTGTGGGACGGGTTTCCGCCGAAGGGCGAGCAGACCCTCTGTAACGGCCTGATCCGAGATTGGGCCTACTGGCAGATCCAGAACAAGGTCGAACACATCCAGAGAAACGGAAGGCCCCTGAGAGCCGGGAAACCGATGGGTACCTCGCCCTTTGATACGTTGGAGAAGATCGTCGAGAAGCTCGCATCTACCCCAGGAGAATCGATAGGAATTGGCGAACCTGTCCGGCTTTCCGTTCACGATGTTCGAGACCATCCGACACTGGCCATGCCCTACGGAGACGTCCCTTTAGTCCTGGCCTCTGCTGGGCAGAAGCGAATCGCTAGTTTCGCCTATCTACTGACCTGGGCATGGCACGAGCACAGGAAAGCATCCCAACTTCGGAATCAGCATCCTGTGAAGAAGATCGTGCTGCTGGTGGACGAGTTGGAATCCCACCTCCACCCTCGTTGGCAAAGGACGATCTTACCCTCGATCCTGGGATTAGGAAGTGCCCTGCAGACCCAGGTCAATCTTCAGGTGCTCGCGACCACTCACTCGCCCTTGATCCTCGCATCGATCGAGCCCCATTTCGCGCAGGACCGCGATTCCCTCTATTTGCTAGAGCTGGCGCGAGGAGGGAAACAGGTCAATCTCCGAAAATTGCCGTGGGCTCGTCAGGGCGATGCCGTCGGCTGGTTAACATCGCCGGTCTTCGGCTTGGACTCGGGTGGCCGCTCTCCGGAAGCTGAGATCGCGATCGAGGCGGCCGAAGCCTACATGCGAGGCGAAAGAAAACAACTCCCTCCCGGCCTTCGGTCGAAGCCTGCCATCCAGAAAGCACTTGAAAGGACGCTCTCGGGAATCGATCCTTTCTGGCCCAGATGGATCGTGGAGACCCATTCGTGATCCGTGTCCGACGACCTCGCGAGCTCAGAGGATTCGACGAACTCTGCCGAAAGCGTGGGAATAGCTGGCTGGAGAAGAATCCCGGTTACGAGAACCACCCTCGCGACTACTGGTCCAAATTCGAGCCTCAGCTCCGGAGGGCCTTCAAGGGCCTCTGCGCCTATTGTGCCATGCGCGTCGCCGTGAAGGGGGAAGTCGATCACTTCGTCCCAATCTCGATCCTCAAGTCCGAGGGCCATCATTATCTGGCCTACGAATGGAGCAATCTGCGTTACAGCGACGGGACGCTGAATCAAAAAAAGTGCGATGCTCGCATCCTGGATCCTTTCGAGGTCCGAGATGATTGGTTCTGCATGCTGCTTCCATCTCTGCAGCTTGTCCTGACCGACAAGATCCCCGATGACATCCGGCCACTCGCCGAGTTTACCCTCGAAAGACTGGGACTCCGCGATCACGAGGCTTTGATTCGCTACCGAAAAGAGAGGTTTGATCTTTACAGAGACGGCCATCTCAACCTGGAAGGTTTACGTAAAAATGCCCCCATGATCGCCCGTGCTGTTGAGAGTGATCTCAATGCGGGGAAAGACTGGCGACGAGCTTCAAAGCTCGGCCCACCCGGATCCCGCGGCAGTGCCGTCCCAGGCCCAAAATCTGGCGACCGAAAGGGTAGTCGTCCTGGAGGAAAGGGATGATCGACCGCCGATGAATCATCCGAGCTAGCCCGCTCCGCATCATTGCGATCGAGGCCGCGATCATCGCCCTAGGGATCCATCGCCGGGACGTCCGGGGCCGAGGCGGCATCGGCCTCGGCGCCATCTTGACCACCCTCGGTCGTTTCCGCGCCCGGTATGGCAAGGCCGACCAAACCAGGTAGCCCACTCCGTCAAAGCATCACCAGCCCCGCACCGGCACAGACGATCGCCGGGACAAGAAAGATCCCCAGCAGGAACGCGCCCATCAGGAAGCCGGGATAGATGCTCATGTAGAGCATCGGCAGGGCGGCCATCGCGACGAGCGCCTCGATCCGGGCCATCGGCATCTCCTTCGGCTCTGATCGGCCCTTGCGGTCATCCTCGGCCCATCGCGCGGACAGCGAGTCTAACCGATCTGCGGGCAGGTTGCCGAGGTCTCGTGTGGTTTGGTTGGGATCGCACGTGATAACTTACCGAGGATCCAAGTACGAGAACGAGGCGCCGGAACGGCGCCCTGGGGGAGGTGCGATGGGGAATCTGACTTCCGGCGACCTGACAACTTTCTTCCTGGGCCTGGCCTCGCTTCTGGGCCTGGCACACGCGATGGGCGAGGCCGCGCGCCGACTGGGTCAGCCGGCAGTCATCGGCGAGATGGCCGCCGGGCTCCTGCTCGGGCCGACCGTCCTCGGCGCGATCGCGCCGGGGTTCCAGGCCTGGCTCTTCCCGGCGTCGGGGGCGGCGGCCTCGGCGCTCGACGGGGTCGTGGCGCTCGCCGTGGCGCTCCTGCTCCTGGTCGCGGGAATGGAGGTCGATCTCTCGGTCCTCTGGCGGCAGGGACGGTCCGGGCTCGGAATCGCGATGGCCGGGGTCGCGGTCCCGATCGGCGTTGGTGGTCTGCTCGCCTGGTTGATGCCGGGCTGGTGGGGCATCCCACTCCAGGGAATGCCGGCGCTCTTCGCCGTCTTCTTCGGGACCGCGCTGGCCGTCAGCGCCCTGCCGGTCGTCGCCAAGATCCTGCTCGATCTTGACCGCTTCCGGACCGATCTCGGCATGCTCGTGCTGATGTCGGCCACGCTGAACAATCTCCTCGCCTGGCTGATCTTCTCGGTCGTCCTCGGCGGTCGGGCCGGGATGCACCCGATCGGCTACACCGTCGCGCTGACGATCGGGTTCGTCGCCGTTGTTTTGACCCTCGGCCGATGGGCGGCCGACCGCGCCTTGCCCTGGATCCAGGCCCACCTGGCCTGGCCCGGCGGCGTCCTCGGCTTCCTGCTCGTTACCGGCCTGGTCGGCGCGGCGATCACCGAATGGATCGGCATTCACGCGATCTTCGGCGCCTTCCTGGCCGGAATCGCGCTGGGAGACTCGCCCCACCTCCGCGAGCAAACCCGGCAGATCGTCCATCGGTTCGTCGAGGGTGTTCTGGCGCCGATCTTCGTGGCGGCGATCGGCCTGGAAGTCAATTTCGTCGATAAGTTCCATCCCTGGCTGGTCCTTCGGGTGCTGACCGTCGGGATCGCGGTGAAGGTGCTGGGTTGCGGACTCGCGGCGAGGGCTGGCGGGCTCGGATGGTCGGAGGCCTGGGGCGTCGGCTGGGCGATGAACGCCCGGGGCGAACTGGGGATCATCCTCGGCCTGCTCGCCTGGCACGCCGGGGTCATCCGCGAACGCCTCTTCGTGGCGTTGGTGACGCTGGCGATCGTCACATCGGCGATGGCCGGTCCGATGCTCAAGCGACTCCTCCGGCGCGACCGGGCCTGGTCGCTCGCCTCGGCGCTCGACGCCCGCCTTTGCCTGACCGGCCTCGAGGCGGCCGACGCCCCGGACGCCATCCGACAGCTTGCCGCCGTCGCCGCCGACCGCCTCACGCTCAGCGCCGACTGGGTCGCCGAACAGGTCCTCGCCCGCGAGGCGATGATGAGCACCGCCATTGGCCAAGGCGTTGCCGTTCCTCACGCCCGGCCCATCAACGTCCGCGAGCCCATCGTCGTCGCCGGACTCTTCCGCGCCGGGCTCGACTTCGACGCCCCCGACGCCGAACCCGTCCACCTGGTTTTTCTCGTCCTCACACCCCCCGCCGACGCCGGTGCCCAGCTCCAGATCCTCGCCTCCATCGCCCGGATGACCCACGATCCCCACATCCGCGACCAGGCCCTCAACGCCCGAACGCCGACCGAACTCCTCGCCGCCCTCCGGATCTCCGACGTCCTCCATCGCCCGTCCGACCATCACCGCCCGAGTGTCTCCATCGCCGAACCCGACCCCATCGCCTGATGGCCAGATCCCCCCTCGACTGCCGTTTTGACATTGTCGCGAACGAGCCTGCCAACTGGCTGCCATATTGGCACAAGACCGCCTGGCAGTGGCTTCGGCTTAAAATCACAAAACTTTTGCCTTCAGGTATTAACGGCGATCTTTTTGGCATGGCACGCGCGTTGCTTCCACTTCCGCACGAAGGAAGCAACGAGGCCGGCGACGCACGGGCCGACGTCCGGCGAAGGCTTCCGGAGACCACTTTGGGGACCTTCCTTTCCGTTGTGGCCCGTGGACTTCTGGGAGGAAAAGGATAGATGGTGCCTGCCATTCGCAACAACGTGACGCTGACTCCGTGGACCTCGCCCATGAACCGGCTGGAGGGGTTATTTGACCGCCTGTTCGACGACGCGGCCTTCGGCCTGGCGCCTCGCGCCGACGGCCCGGCGCCGATCTCGGTCTGGCACGACGAGGACCGCATCCACGTTGAGGTCGACCTCCCCGGGATGGCGGAGGAGGATATCGAGGTCACGGTCCACAAGGGTCTGCTTTATATCCGCGGCGAGCGCAAGCCCGAGGCCGATCGGAAGTACGTCCACGACGGCCGAACCTGGGGACGGTTCGAGCGTGCGATCCGGCTCCCTGACGAGGTCGACGCGGCCAATGTCCAGGCCGAGCTGAGCCGGGGCGTTCTTCGGCTGACCCTGCCGAGGAGCCCCGAGGCGAAGCCGCGGAAGATCGCGCTGAAGTCGAGCTGATCCGTTTGAGAATGGCCCCGGCGCGTCGCGGTTGGGAGGATCGAACCGCGGCGCGTCCGCCGGGCGCCCCGACCCATCCCCATCTTGACCCCCACATCCCCATTCGAGGAGACCGAGGCGATGGCGATCGAACGCTGGGATCCATTCCGCGAGGCGGTGAGCCTCAGCGATGCGATGAATGCCCTTTTTCGCGAGAGTTTCATCCGGCCGTCGAGCGTCCCGGGTCAGGCGACCGTCCCCGGGCTGCTGCCGCTCGACGTTGTCGAGGATGAGAATGCGTTCGTGGTGAAGGCGTCGCTGCCGGGCGTGAAGCCCGACGACGTGCAGATCACCGTTCACGGCGATACCCTGACCATCCAGGGCGAGTCGCGTACGGACGAGGAAAAGAAGGGCGAGCGGTGGCACCTCCGCGAGCGCAGAACCGGCCAGTTCCGCCGGACGCTCTCGCTGGCAACACCGGTCGACTCCGACAAGGCCCAGGCATCCTTCGAGCACGGCGTTTTGACGCTCACGCTCCCCAAGTCCGAGCAGGCCAGGCCGAGACAGATCAAGATCGGGCGGTGACCGTTCTGTTGGTCCCTGAATCCCTGGTCGTGGGACCAATCGAGCCCGGAGTTCCGCGCATGGCCGCCCTTGGCTCGATACGATCGGCATGATTGGCTCCCTCCCTTGGCCGAGTCTCGTCCTTACCCTTCCGACTGGTGAGGAATTGCAACGGTCGGGCCGCCAGTGGGCCCGCAAAGTGCAAGGAGTGGAGGGCAGGGGAGGGATGCACATGATCTGGCAAGAGATCATCGGATGGGGGAGCGGGCTGATTTTGCTCCCCACCTTCGGCGTGCAGACGTATCGACAATGGCACGAGCGCCACAAGCACACCGGCGCGACGTCGCTCTGGTTCTTCGTGCTGGCGTTCGTCGGGACGCTCGGGCAGCTCGTCTACAGCACGATGGTCCACAACCTGGTCTACATCGCGCTCAACGGCTGCCTGGTCGTCAACAACGCGATCGGGCTGGGAATCGCCATCCACCGGGCGCGAATCGCCGGCGATCGGACGGATGATGCGGACGACGACTGAACCCGCGCCGTTGCCCCGCCGGTACGCCACTCGGCGCGTCTTCCGCGGCAAGTTCGGCCGCCGCCGACACAGCCCACAGGCATCACACGAAACAGACGAACAACAGGAGCACCCACGACGGCATCGCTCATCCTCCATCGACGAACGATCACCTCTGGCCCGAGAATGGGCGTCTCTCCGGAGGGCTATCTCACTTCCATCATCGGCCGCGTTCGCGCCGGGGGGAGTTCGCGCCCTGTCTGCTGGAAGTGATCGATGATCTCCTGGACAACCTCGCCGAGTTCCTTGTAAACCTGGACCGGATCATCACCGTGGATTCCGGTCATCAGATCAGGGCATTCGCCGATGTAAACCTGGTCTTCGTCGCTCCACTCGACCCAGCGATGATAGACGTCGATCGGCTTCATTATTTGTCCATCACCTGGCTCAACAATCCGACCTCCCCAAGCGACCCGTGATTCTACCAGAAACGGCCCCGCGGGCCGCGTCTGACGTCGCCCGAGGTGGGTAAAGGGGCCTGTCAGGGCCGCCAATCCCCGTCGGCCGTCCCGTCCGGACTCGCCAGAACGACCTTGTAACCGTCCGGATCGCGCAACCAGATTTCCCAGTGATTGGGGCCGCCATCTCCATCGGGCGGGTTCCGATGGCGAGGCAGGAGGATCTCGACCCCCATGGCTTCAGCCCGGGCGATCGCCGCATCGATGTCATCAACTTCGAACCACAGGAGCAACCCATTTCCGGGAGGCCGATCGTCCGGGTCGCCGATCGGTCCGTGATGATGATCGACGTCCCACCGATGCAACTGCAAGACCAGCTTACCGGCGACCACGAGGCGCTCGTAATTCGGCCCGCCGTGGTCGCTCTCGCAATTGAGCAACTGGCGATACCAACGGCTACTCGCTTCCACATTGTCCACGCAGATCAGTGGTTGCGGACGCATCCGGTTCACCCCTTCGTGGTCGGAAGTTCTGTTCGGCCCGCTCCAGGTTCTCCAGGGATCAGCGACCCGCCGGGACAACGCCGCGGACTACCTCAGCCAGAGGCCGATGCCGACGATGAGCGGGACGGCCACGGTACCCAGGATGGCCACCGAAAGCGAGACCACCAGACGCCTCCAGACGATCGGAGGACGGCTCGCGAGCCGCCGCCAAAGGGTGGCCCAAAGAATCATGGCGACGATGCAGACGAGCACAGGGAACATTTCCATGGCAGACCTCGATCCTGGGAAGGAGCTTGGTGGACGGACGGTTCCTAAGAGGTTCGTCGCCGGAGTGATATTCTTGTGCAGTTCATTCGCCTGACGCCATGTCAGTTCGAGAAGCTACCCGTTGTCGCCATGTCCCTCTACATGTCCTTGCTTCATCGGGACAGGATCAGGGAAAGCTCGACAATAGGCGGACGCATCCTCAATCAGCCTTCCAAAAACAACCCGGATTACCTCATGGTCGATGCCGCTGCGACCGTTGGCGACGACAGCGTCCAGATCCGTCGAGATTCGGGCACGCTGCGCTGCACGGAATACCCGGTCGCTCGGTAGCCAGGTACGCAAAAACTCGACGAGGTCTTCATAATCTTCGTCCCAGTTCACACAGCCGTTACGCCGATCCTCGCCGGCCAGCCTCCCAACCGCGCGAAGGATCTCCCCCTGAATGGTGGTTGCGGGGCCTTGCTCGGGGACCAGGTCCTCCCAAACCTCGGCGAAAGTGCGGGCGCTCTCTTCAAATGAGCCGCTCGACGTGTCGTGATACATCAGTACCGCGATGTGGTGGGCAATCGATTGCGAACGATCCATCGAAATAGCCTTCGCGTTATCCGCCCAATTTTGGAATGGCCTTGGGCACGGGCAAACCATCCCGCCGCCCTTATAATCCTAGCATTTCGACGAATTCGGAGAAATCATCCGCCAGGACCGACCAGTCGTTTGGGCGACCTCGCCCCGGCCATTCAAGATCAATGACCCGCCAGAGAGCTAGGAGGAAGGCAGTTCACGATAGCGCCGTTCCAGGTCGGCCAGGAGGATGGGACGCTTCGTCTTGGATCGGGCCTTTCGCATGACCTTGCGGCGCTTCATCGCCTCACGTTGGCATGGCGGTTCACGGGCTGTGCGATAGGGCAACAGATCCTCTGCCGTAAACCGTTCCGGGTGCGCGACGTGGGCATCCAGCGCGTGCACCATCGTCGCCCCTTCCTGGACGATCCGGATTCCCGCGTGGCGATGACCGTGGAT
>DAIDKV010000005.1 GCA_027449865.1 Planctomycetales bacterium | reverse complement strand
GTCGCGGCACTCCCAGCACTGCTTGATACATTCTTCCATTCGGGGATCGGGCTGGTGCATAAAACCTCTACTCTTATGGCCGTTTTGATACTTGCACTGAGAGCCGGCGATGGTGGCAATGAAGGATTAAATTATCAATTCTAAAACGCTGCGTTTTTATAAGATTACGATAATGACCCGTCGTGTGAGGGGAAAGACGAGGTATTACGGGCCAGAGTTTTTCACCAAGTAAAACCGGTTCATCTTCAGAAATCCCGCCGGCCGCCCGATCTTGTATAGGACGACGCGTTGGTCCCGGGCCGACTCGACATTTGGTCGAGCTTGACCTAGAAGGCCGCGAGGTCGTACCATTGACGATTGACGCGGTCTGTGTCCTCACGGGCAACTTCCGGTGCGCACTCTCATCTCCACGCTCCTGGCCTGCCTGATTCTGGCCTGCCCCTTCCTCTGCGGGGCAGACGAGGTCGGCCATAGTGTGCAGCATGAGCATACCGGTAAGGGCGACGCCCCGGTTCATTGCCCCGAGAGCAGCGACAACTGCGTCTGCCGCGGGGCCGTCCAGATCAGCGACATGCGGGCGAGCACGCCCGGCCTGGACGTGTCCGCGCCGCTCTTCTTCCTCGTGCCGCCGCTGTCCCTGGCCCACCCCCTCCATCACCTCACCTGGGAAGGCTCGCCCACCGGGCTAGCGAGCTGGGGCGATTCCCTGACCATCCGCGCCCTCCTACAGAATTTCCGCTTCTAAACCCTCCCTTCCCTCCTGGACTGCCGGGGTGCCATTGCGCGCTCTGAGCCGGTCCCTTGCCCGTTTTCGGGCCCGGACACGTCGATCACCCCGTCGTTTCCGTAAGGGCCGTCCCCCGGTGTGAGGCGTTGCGCGCCCATATCTCGAGCACGAGGGACTGCCCCATGAAGCGATTCGTCGCCACCGGCACGACCGTGCTGCCGACCCCTACTTTTTGTTAACTCGTATGCACATGCTGTATTTCGTCGCCGGACATAATGATCAACCCGCATTAGGCGAGGCCGGGAGGCCGCTGGCCGGGCGCGGGAGGGATAGGATGCCCACTCATCGACCAGGAGGGTTCCCATGACGTTGCATTACCGACTCGGCCTGTACGGGCTCGTGTTCGCGGCTGCTGCCGGCCTTGGCGAGGGCCAGGCCCGGGGCCAGGGGACCACCACTCTTCTCGACGACATCATCGCCATCTCCTCGGGCGAACGGGCCAAGGAGCGGGCGCGGGACTCGACCCGGTTGGGCCCGATCCACGGGGCCCGCGAGAGCGGTTTCCCGAGGATCGCGGGGGTCGACAAGGCGCGGCTGGGAGATCGCCTGCCCAGCGCGCGGCCCCTGGACACGCTCCAGGCGTTCTCCCGGCAGACCGAGGCCTCCTCCCCCCGGGACCGGCGCTCGCCGATCCTCCCGCCCGCGCTGCCCGAGCGGGCGCGGACGGCGGCCCCCCTCTACGGGCCGATCCAGCGAACCGCCGTCGAGGATGAGGGCCCCCCGGACGGGCTGACCCTCGAACAAGCCATCGCGCTCCTCGCCCGGGCGAACCCCGACCTCGCCATCAAGTTCCAGGAGATCCCCAAGGCGGAGGCCGACATCCTCACAGCCGGGCTCTGGGGGAATCCCCTGGTCTTCGCCGCGGCCGACGGGGTCCCTTATGGCGACAAGTATTCGCCGCGGCGGCCCGGCTCGAACACCTATAACGTCTCGTTCGTGCAGCCCTTCGACGTCAACGGCAAGATCAGGGCCCGGACCCGCCTCGCCCAGGCGAACAAGCAGGTCCTGTGCGCCCAGTACCAGGACGCCGTCCGGCTCGAGGCCGAGAACCTGCACGCGGCCTACGTTGACGTGCTCGCGACCCGCACGACGCTCCGCTATCTCCAGACGAGCGTGGCGAACTTCGAGACGTTGCTGAAGACCGCCCAGGACCGCGTCAAGAAAGGGGCCGCCCCCGAGTCGGAGCTGGACACGGCGCTCATCCAGCGCGAGTCGACGGTGAACGCCCTGGAAGAGGCGGAGACGCGGCTGAGGCAGGCGAAGCGTACCCTATGTGTCCTGCTCGGCATCCCGGCCGCCGCCGCCGATCGGGTAGAGTTGCGCGGGACGATCCACGACCGGGCGGCCCAGGCACCGCCCGCGGATCAGCTCGTCGGCATGGCCTTCGCCAACCGGCCGGACCTCGCCGCCACCCGCCTCGGGGTCCGCTCGGCGACGGCGAACGTAGACCTGCAGCGCCGCGAGCGGTTCCCGGACGTCTTCGCACTGGCCACACCTTATGCCTTCGACGCCAACAACGGCGACCCGGGCGCCAAAGCGGCCACGTCCTGGGGCGCGGGGGTCTTCGCCACCGTGCCGCTCTTCAACCGGAACCAGGGCAACATCCGCCGCGCCGAGCGCAACGTCCACCAGACCCAGCTCGAGGTCTCGGGCCTGGAGCGCCAGGTGGCGGCCGAGGTCGAGAACGCGAGCCTGGAATACGGGTCGTCCCGCGCCGCGGTGGAGCGGATCGAGCGGCTGATCCTGCCCCGGGCCGAGCACCGGCTGGAGGACCTCCGCCGCCTGTACACGGAGGGCCAGGAGAACCTCGACGTCTACCTGAACGCCCAGCGGGACTACAACGACATCATCCGCCAGTATCGCGACGCGCTGATCCGCCACCGGCGGGCGATGCTCACGCTCAACACGGCCGTGGGCCTGAGGATACTGCCATGAGACGCAAGACTTCCCCGCATCTCCGCTCGCCCGCCGTGACGAGTCCGCACCATGCCCGACGCAACGCCGAAGCCATCACCGATCCGAGGCACCCATGAAACCCCTACATTCGAGAATCGGCAGTACGGACCCGTCCCGATCGCCCGGCCACGATTGGTCGCCAATCGCGGGAGTCGCGCCCAGTTGGATTCGCCCGAGACGGAGGCCGGACCGATGAGCACCGCTCCACGAACCATGAAGCCGAGCGGGACCCGGACAGCGCCGCTCGCAGCATGCCTCTTGCTCGGGGCCGTCCTCGGGGCCGGGGCCATGTACGCGGCCCGGGTAGGCCCCAGGGTATCGGGCACAGAGGCCGAAAAGGAGAAGAAGGGCGAGAAGCACGAAGGTCACGAACCCGGCGTGGTCGCCCTGGCCGAGGAGAAGCAGAAATCCGCTGGACTGGAAGTCGCCCCGGCCGAGCAGGGCCGATTCGCGATCACGAAATGGGTCACCGGCCGGCTCACGCCGAACGAGGACCGGCTGGCCCACGTCTACTCCCAGGTCGAGGGGGTCGTCCACGAGGTGCCGGTGCGCTACGGCCAGCGGGTCAAGGCCGGCGACGTGCTCGCGGTCGTCGACAGCCAGCAGGTCGGCAAGGCCAAGCTCGCCCTCGTCGCCGACCGGCAGGACGCCCGGATCGCCGCGGTCAACAAGGACTGGGCCCAGAAGGTCCACGACAACACCCAGGCCCTCATCCGCGAGCTGGAGAAGGGCGGCGCGCCGCAGGAGATCGCCGAGCGCTTCCGCGATAAGCCGATCGGGGAGAATCGCGAGCAACTGGTGTCGGCCTACGCCCGCCTGCAGCAGACCCGGGCCGAAAACGAACGCACCAAGTCGCTCGCCGATCGGGGCAGCCTCAGCCAGCGGGAGTACCAGAAGGCCAAGGCCGACTTCGAGGCGGCGCAGGCCACTTACAGCTCGCTCCTCGAGCAGATCCGCTTCACCTCGGGACAGCAGCTGCTCAAGGCCCAGCAGGCGCTCGACCAGGCGGGGGTCGCCGAGGGGGCGAGCCGGTCGGCCCTGGTCATCCTGGGCTACCGCGAGGCGGACGTCCGGAAGATGGACCCGCTCTCCGAGGGGGAGGAAGTGGCACACTACACCCTCAAGGCGCCCTTCGCCGGCACGGTGACGAGCAAGGATGTCGTCCTGAACGAACGCGTCGGCCCCGAGAAGAAGCTCTTCGACCTGGCCGACCTCTCCACGGTCTGGGTCCAGGCCGACATCTTCGAGAAGGACCTGCCGGCGCTCTCGGGCTTGCAGGGCCGGGCGATCCGGTTCCGCGCCGGCACCTACCCCGGGAGGCGGTTCGAGGCCAAGGTCTTCTACGCCGGCGACATCGTGGAGGAGAAGACCCGCGCCGTACGACTAACGGCCGCGGCGGATAACCCCGACGGGGCCTTCAAGCCCGGGATGTTCGTCGAGGTGGAACTTCCGGTCGGGGCGTCGGAAAGCGTGGTCCACGTCCCGGCATCGGCCCTCCAGGAGTACGAGGGGAAGACCTTCGTCTTCGTCCGGCTCGAAGACGGCCAGTTCCGGCGGCGGGACGTGACGGTCGGCCGCACGAACGAGCAGGCCGCGGAGGTCATCGAGGGGCTCAAGGCGGGCGACCCGGTGGTCGTCCGGGGGGCGTTCGCGCTCAAGACCGAGCTGCTCCGCGAGCAGATCGGCGAGGATTGAAAGCAGGCCCGCGGGCCGAACGGTCCAGAGCGATCTTACCCCCAGAGACCCCGAATCGATGCCGGCCGCCCGGAGGGCCCGAAAGCCATGCTGAACACGATCATCGAGTTCTCGCTCAAGAACCGCTTCCTCGTCCTGGTCTTAAGCGTCATCCTCATCGGCTCGGGCATCTACTCGACCGCGCGGCTGCCGATCGACGCCGTGCCGGACCTGACCAACGTCCAGGTCCAGGTGCTCACGAACTCCCCGGCCCTGGGCCCGCTCGAGGTCGAGCAGTTCATCACCTTCCCCGTCGAGCGGGCCATGAGCGGCATGCCGCGCGTGGAGGAGATCCGCTCCGTCTCCAAGTTCGGCCTCTCGAACGTCACGATCGTCTTCGAGGAGGGCGTCGACATCTACTGGGCGCGGGCCCTGGTGCTCGAGCGGCTCTCCCAGGCCCGGGAGGAGATCCCGGCCGGCTACGGCTCGCCAGGGATGGCGCCTGTTTCCACGGGCCTGGGCGAGATCTACCAGTTCGAGGTCCGCAGCGAGGGCCACTCGCTGATGGAACTGCGAACCATCCTCGAATGGTCGGTCGCCTATCAGCTGAAGACCGTGCCCGGCGTTGTCGAGGTCAATACCTTCGGCGGCGAGCTCAAGACCTACGAGGTCCGCATCGACCCGGAGAAGCTCCTCAACTACGACATCTCGCTGGGCCGGGTCTTCGAGGCGCTCCGGCGGAACAACGCCAACGAGGGCGGCGGCTACATCGTCCACTACGACGAGCAGCGGATCGTCCGCGGCGAGGGCCTCATCGAGAAGCTGGACGACGTCGCCAACATCGTCCTCGACTCGCGGCTGGACGGCACCCCCATCCACGTCCGGGACGTCGGCGAGGTCCGCTTCGCCCCGATGATCCGCCAGGGGTCCGTCACCCGGGACGGCCGCGGCGAGGTCGTCTCGGGCATCACCATGATGCTTATGGGCGAGAATTCGCGGGTCGTCGTCGACCGCGTCAAGGCGAAGATCGAGGAGATCAGGAAGACCCTGCCTAAGGGCGTCACCATCGAGTCCTACTACGACCGGACCGACCTGGTGCGGAAGACCATCCTCACGGTCCTGAAGAACCTTTCCGAGGGCGGCCTCCTCGTCATCGTCGTCCTGTTCATCCTCCTGGGGAACCTCCGGGCGGGGCTCGTCGTCGCCTGCGCCATCCCGATGGCGATGCTGTTCGCGATCGACATGATGCTCTACTGGGGGATCGCCGGGAGCCTGATGAGCCTCGGGGCCATCGACTTCGGACTGGTCGTCGACAGCTCCGTCATCATGATCGAGAACTGCGTCCTGCGGCTCTCCGGCCACGGCGCGCCGGAGGACGACCGGCGGAGCGTCGAGGAGGTGGTGCGCGACGCCGCCATCGAGGTCAGGCGTGCGACGATGTTCGGGGAGCTGATCATCACCATCGTCTACCTGCCGATCCTGGCGCTCATCGGGATGGAGGGGAAGCTCTTCCGGCCGATGGCGCTGACGGTCGTCTTCGCGCTCGCGGGCTCACTCGTCCTGTCGCTAACCCTCATGCCGGTGCTCGCCTCGATGGCGCTCAAGCGAGAGAAGGACCCGGAGGGAGGCGTGGTCCGGTGGTGCCGCTCGCACCGCGTCGCCACGTCCCTCGTCATCGCCCTCGTCGCGCTCGGCCTCCCGCTCGCCGGGGTTTTCGCCGGCTTCGGGCTCCCGCTGGCATCGCTCGTGAACCCGCTTTGTGCCTACGTCCTCCTCCGGGGGAGCATCCCGACCGAGGAGCTGATCCTTCTCGTCGTGACGCCCGCGATCCTCATCGGGCTCGCGCTCACCGCCATCCTGCTCGGGGGGCCGGTGAAGGAGAAGGACGTGTTCCTGATCCGCTGGGCGAAGGCAGCCTACGAGCCGATCCTGCATCGGGTCCTGAATCACCCCCTCCTCACCCTCGGGACGGCCTCGGCGCTGTTCGCGGGCGCCGTCTGGCTGGCGTTCGGCCTCGGCGCCGAGTTCATGCCGAAGCTCGACGAGGGGTCCATCGCGGTTCAGGCCTGGCGGCTGCCGAGCGTCTCGCTCGAGAAATCGGTCGAGTCGGCCACCCAGATCGAGAAGGTCCTGAAAGCGTTCCCCGAAGTCGACACTGTCGTCTCAAAAACCGGGCGGGGAGAGATCGCCACCGACCCGATGGGGGTGGAGATTAGCGACATCCTCGTGATGCTGAAACCCCGCGAGGAATGGACCTCGGTCCGGAGCCCGGAGGACCTGGCGGCCGTGATGGCTCGGGGCCACGTCGGCGAGCCCGCGGAGGTGCTTCGTCGGCGTGCGGCCGACGTATTTGCCACGTTCGAGAAGGAGAACTTGGTCAACCCCAAGGACCGGCTCGTCAAGGCGATGAACGAGCTCTTGAACGCCGTCGTGCCCAGCAACATCTTCAGCTATTCCCAGCCGATCGAGCTCAGGGTCAGCGAGCTGGTGGCCGGCGTGCGCTCGGACCTGGGCATCAGCCTCTACGGCGACGACCTGGAGACACTGCGGCGTAAGGGTGACGAGATCGTCTCGGTGCTCCAGTCCGTACCGGGCGCCGCCGACGCCAAGGCCGAGCAGGTGGCCGGGCTGCCGGTGCTGCGCGTCCACATCCGGCGGGACGAGATTGCCCGCTACGGCATCAACGCCTCCGACGTCCTCGACGCCGTCGCCGCCGTCGGCGGCAAGACCGTTGGCCAGGTGTTCGAGGGCCAGCGGCGCTTCGCCCTGCAGGTCCGGTTCGACCCGGCGGTCCGCAAGGACCTGGACGCGATCCGCCGGATCAAGGTGGCGGACCCCCAGGGGCGGCAGATCCCGCTGGAGCAGCTCGCCGACCTCGCGGTCGAGCAGGGCCCGGCGCAGATCAGCCGCGACAACATCCGGAGGCGCATCCTGCTGGAGTGCAACGTGCGCGGCCGGGACGTGGCCAGCTTCGTCGCCGAGGCGCAGCGCCGCATCGCCGAGCGGGTCCAGCTCCCGACGGGCTACTCGCTGACCTGGGGCGGCCAGTTCGAACATCTGGTCTCGGCGTCGCGGAGGCTCGCGATCGTGGTCCCGCTCGCCCTGTTCCTCATCTTCCTCCTGCTGTATTCGAGCTTCAACTCGGCGCGGCTGGCGCTCCTCATCTACCTCGCCGTCCCGATGGCCTCGATCGGCGGGATCGCGGCCCTGTGGCTCAGGGGCATGCCGTTTTCGATCTCGGCAGGCGTGGGCTTCATAGCGCTCTTCGGCGTCGCGGTCTTGAACGGCCTGGTGCTCGTCAGCTACGCCGAGCACCTCCGGGCCGACGGGACGGACGCGACCGAGGCCGCCTTCCAGGCCGGCATGGTCCGGCTGCGGCCGGTCCTGATGACCGCGCTCGTCGCCAACCTGGGGTTCCTGCCGATGGCGCTGTCGAGCAGCGAGGGGGCGGAGGTCCAGCGTCCGCTCGCCACGGTCGTCATCGGCGGCCTGGTCAGCTCGACGTTGCTGACCCTGCTGGTATTGCCGACCATCTACCACTGGTTCGTGCCGCCGACTACCCAGCGCCCGATGGTCGGAGCGGCCGGAACAGACTCCGGCCGGCCTGAGCACTACGCCTGACTTTAGCGCCACCAACCATTACCGGGCCGTCACATCGCCGAGTCGGTCAGCATGTCTTGCCGTGAGGGGCCCCGGCGCAGATCCTTATGGAATATTAATAATTCATCAAATAACTATATAAATTATGACACATCCATCCATCACCGCAGCTGCCTATGCCCTTATACCAGCGGCGGCGGTCGCGGCGGGCGCCGCCCTAGCCGCCTTCCGCCCGCCCGGGCCTTTCATCCGCAGCGCTACCCAGCATTTCGCGGCCGGGGTGGTCTTCGCCGCGGCGGCCGGCGAACTCCTGCCCGACATCATGCACCGGGGGTCGCCCGGCGGCGTGTTCGTCGGCTTCGCCCTGGGCACTGTCGTGATGCTGGCGGTGAAGTGGCTCACGGACCGGCTTGAGACGTCCGGCTCCGGCGGCGCGACGGGGCTCGCTACGACGGTCGGCATCGACCTCCTGATTGACGGGGTCGTCATCGGCATCGGGTTCGCGGCGGGTGGCAAGCAGGGCATCCTCCTCACGGTGGCTCTCACCATCGAGGTCCTCTTCCTTGGACTCTCGACCGCCTCCGCCCTGGTGAAGGCCGGGGCTCCTCGGCGCCAGGTCATCGCCATACCCTCCGGGCTCGGCCTCCTCCTCGCTGGCGGCGCGGCGACGGGGGCGGGCCTCCTCGGTAACCTCTCGGGAGCCGTCATGGAGGCGGTGCTCTCCTTCGGCCTCGCCGCGCTCCTCTATCTGGTCACCGAGGAATTGCTGATCGAGGCGCACGAGGAGCCGCAGACCCCTCTCATCACCGCGATGTTCTTCGCCGGCTTCCTGCTGCTCTGCATGGTCGAGATGATCGCGTAAAGCTCACCCCAACTTTGCTGGATGCACCTCATGAGTCTTCGCCGAACGACCATCAACCTCACCTCCTCCTGCCCGAGCTGCCCGACGCCGACGACGCCTGCGTCGACCGCCTTGAGGCGATCATCGGCGAGGGACGGGGCATCAGCCGCGCCCATATCCACGGCCAGGACGGAAAAGCCCCGGCCCTCTGCCTGCACTACGACCCGGACGTGGTAACGCTCGCCCAGGTCGAGCGACTGGCCACCGCCGCCGGCTTGCAGATCACTCAACGCTTCGGTCATGCGATCATCCCCTTCCGCCTGATGAGCGGCGAGGATGCGGCCCGGCGCATCGAGACGGAACTTTCCCGCCTGGATGGAGTGCTGGGCGTCTCGGTAAGCCTTCCGGCCCAGGCCGCCCGGGTCGAATTCGATCGCTCGATCGTCTCCCTGGAAACGATCGAGCAGCGACTGAAGCACATGGGTATAAATATTCCCCCACGAGGCGTGTCACGCGCGGCGAAGGCCACCGGAGCGGCCGAGGCTGGTGGCGAAGAGAGCGAGGACCAGGAGGAGCATGAAGAGGGCTGGTATGCCCATCACAAGGAGCTAGTCTGGAGCCTCATCGGCGGCCTATTCCTCGGCCTCGCCTGGGCGGGCGAGCGATGGGCGGGCCTCCAGCGCGGGGTCGCCGTTGCCCTCTATGTCGTCTCCTATGGGTTCGGCGGCTTCGACCTCGCTGGGCATTCCGCCAAGTCGCTCCGCAAGGGACATTTCCACTTCGACATCGACCTCCTGATGCTCCTCGCCGCCCTCGGCGCGGCCGTGCTGGGCCAGTGGGTCGAGGGGGCGTTCCTCCTCTTCCTCTTCTCTTTCGCCCACGCACTGGAACACTTCGCCCTCGACCGCGCCCGGGGGGCCATTCGTGTGCTCGCCGACCTCGCCCCGCCCGTAGCCCGCATCCTGCGCGAAGGCCGTGAAGTCGAGGTCCCGGTCGAGCAAGTGGCCAAGGGCGAAGTGGTTATCGTCAGGCCCGCCGAGCGAATTCCTGTGGACGGCACCATCCTCTCCGGCCGCTCGGCGGTGAATCAGGCCCCGATCACGGGCGAGTCCGTCCCTGTGGATAAGGAGCCTAGGGCCGAGGTCTATGCCGGCACGATCAACGGCGAAGGGGCGCTGGAGATCGAAACCACCCGTGCCGCAGGCGACCGGACGCTCGATCGGGGTCATCAAGCTCGTCTCGGAAGCCCAGACGCAGAAGGCTCCGACCCAGCAATTCACCGACCGATTCGAGGCGATCTTCGTGCCCGTGGTCCTCGTGGCGGACCTCCTCCTCATTGTGGTGCCCCCGCTGTTGGGCTTCTGGCCGTGGCAGACGAGCTTCTATCGCGGCATGGCGCTCCTCGTGGCGGCATCTCCCTGTGCGCTGGCCCTGGGTACGCCAGCGGCCGTGCTAGCCGCTATCGCCCAGGCCGCTCGCAAGGGCGTGCTGATCAAAGGCGGCGTTCACCTGGAAAACTTAGGCACGCTCCGGGCGATCGCCTTCGACAAAACGGGGACGAGTTGGAGAGCGTCACAGCCCGCGGCGTTCGCTCGACGATTGCAGGCCAGAAGGTCGAAATCGGTACGCTGCGCCTGTGGGAGGGCGGCAAGATCCCGGAAGAGATCCAGGCGGCCGTGGACAAGCTCCAGGACGCCGGGCGAAGCATCATGGCCGTCCGGTACGCAGGACGTTGGCTCGGTGTCATCGGGGTCGCGGATCGGCCCCGGCAGAGCGTGAAAGAGATTCTAGGCCAATTGCGTGCCCTGGATATACGCCCGCTCGTCATGCTGACCGGCGACAACCGGGGCGTTGGCGAGGCCCTCGGCAAGGAAGTCGGCGTGGACGAGGTGAAGGCCGACCTCCTGCCCGAGGACAAGGTCTCGGCCATCAAGGCGATGCTCTCGGCCCACGGACGGGTGGCGATGGTGGGAGACGGCGTGAACGACGCACCCGCACTCGCCCACGCCACCGTGGGCATCGCCATGGGCGGTGCCGGGACGGCCGTCGCGCTGGAGACGGCGGACGTGGCCCTCATGGGGGATGACCTGGCCAAGCTCCCCTTCGCTGTGGGCCTTAGCCGGATGGCGAAGGGCGTCATCCGCCAAAATCTCTACGTCTCCCTCGGGGTGATCGCCTTCTTGATACTTGCTACGACGACGGGCTATTTCGGGATTGGCACGGCGGTCTTCGTCCACGAGGGCAGCACGCTGGTGGTTCTGGCCAACGCCCTACGCCTGCTGACTTACGGGAAGGATGCTTCGGGGCGGAATATCATGTAAAACTCCCGTAGTAAAAGCTCTGGAGTACGATATCGGCGTCCGGATGCCTGCCCGATCACTTCCCTGATTCCCCGGGAGGATTCGGGAGCGACCGGTCCTGGCTACGCGCATTCCGGCATTCGGGGTCCGGCGACGGCACATCTTTGGCGGCCCGATCGATCATCCGGTCCAGGCGGCTGAGCGGCGCCAGGATGACCAGGGACAGGGCCGTGATCACGACGGCCGAACTCAGCCGGCCCATGCCGACCGTCATCCCGACGGCCGCCGTCAGCCAGATTGCAGCCGCGGTCGTTAGCCCCCTGGGTTGGCCCTCCCCTTCGGCCTTGAAGATGGCACCGGCCCCCAGGAATCCGATGCCGGTGATGAGACCCGCGGCGATACGGTCGAGATTGGGCATCGGCACCCCCGCCTGCTGGGGGATTAACAGAAAGCAGGCGGAGCCGAGAGCCACGAGCATGTGAGTCCGCAGGCCGGCGGACCGCCCCTTCAACTGCCGCTCGAACCCGATCAGGCCGCCGAGGAGCCCGGCGACGAGGAGGCGGACCATGACCCGGATCACGCTGCTCGGATCCGGAAGGTCTGAGAATTCCTGCCTGAGGGCCTCCAGGATCTCTTCGGCCAGCTTTCCCATCACCGCTCCCTCGGTCCCGTGCATGGCTGAATCACTACGATCTCCAAGGTAATTTGATCCATAATCCTGAAGACTGTGAAAAAATTGATAATATTACTATTATATATTAATCTTTATAATGTTAAATGGCGACAAAAATTGAATAACTAATGAACAAAATTAGTTGAAAGTATATTATATTAATGTAATTTACATCGCATGATTGCCCGGATCGTTTGCATTTGGCTGATTGCCGCATTGGTCGCGTCCCCCTCCTTCGCCGGTTGCTGCGATTTGAAGGGTGCCGCCCAAGCGGCCGCCGCAGTCGCAATGACCGAGCAGGACAAGGCGAGCGATCCCGACGAGGGTATCGTCTGCAGCCATCATTGCTGCCTGGCGCATGCCCATTACGGGGACCGGGCGCCTGCCACTTCGGTCGCGTTGCCCCGCCTTGCTCCGGGCACGCGCGTTTCAGTGATCTCCGAGGATTTCCCCCAGGGCCCGGTCCCGAGCCCCCTCCTCGAGCCTCCCTCCAAGGCCTAGCGACTAGGTTACCCAGACCGCCCTGCAATGCTCGTCGCGACGTGCTTGCGAGCGTCGATGTTTTGCATCCCCAATCATTCACGGAAGGACTCCATGACCAAATTGCTTGCATGCTTGCTTGCTGCGACCGCCCTCTCTGGTGCAGCGTATGGCGCCGACAGGGCTTTGCTCGCCCAGGCGAGCGTCGAGCCCCTCCTCGATCAGGACGGAACGGTGGTTCCGGCGCAATCGCCCCCGACCGGCGAGTACTCGGCCCGTCACAAGCCCACCAAGCGCGATGTGGTCACCCTCGACGCGGCCATTCAAGAAGCGCTGGCGACGTCCCCGCGCCTCAAGGCGTCGCGCGACGCCGAGCTGGCCAGCCGCGGGACGCGGCGGCAGTCGAGCAAATGGGTCAACCCCGAGGCCAGCGTCGGTGCGGAAAACGTGGGCGGGCGGGGGGAGTACCGGGGCCTCAAATCGGGTGAGATCACCTACGGCGTCTCCCAACTGTTCGAGGTCGGGGGAAAGCGAGCCGCGCGCGTTGCCGTGGCCGACCAGGGGGTGACGCTGGCGGGATTCGACTACCAGGCGGCGCGGCTGGACCTCATCCGGGACGTCCAGCTGGCCTATGCCGATGCCGCCACTGCCCAGGAGATGGTGACGATCACCAAGGAGCAGAAGGCGTTGGCGCAGCAAGTCATGGATGAGGTTTCGAGGCGTGTCGGCGCGGCACGCGAGCCCTTGATCCAGGAGAGCAAGGCGAGCGTAACTCTTTCCTCGAGCATTATCGCCTACGACACCGCCCTGCGCCAGCTGGCGGCCGCGAAGCGTACCCTCGCCTTGCTCATGGGGGAGCCCACGGACAGCTTCAGGCTCAGCACGGCCTCGTATTACAAAATCACCAAACCGGCACGGCTCGGCGACACGCTCGGTGCGCTGAGGGTGAACCCCGACCTGGCCCGATTCGATGCCGAAATGGCAAGGAGTCGAGCCGAGCTCGACCTGGAGAGGGCCAACGCCGTGCCTGATCCGCGCCTGAACGCGGGCGTGCGCGACCTCCGGGCCAGCAATGACCGGGCCCTGGTGGTGGGCGTCTCGCTCCCGATCCCGGTCCTGAACCGCAACCAGGGGAATATCGAAAGGGCACGCCACGACGTGAGCCGCACCGAGAGTCTGAGGGACTCCACGGTGAAGGCCCTCCAGGCCGATCTGACCCGCGCGCAGGCCGAACTCGAGGCGTCCTATCGGCAGGCCGTAGTGATGAGGGACAACATCCTGCCCGCCGCCAAGAAGGCATTTGCGCTGGCCCGCGAGGGCTACAACGCAGGCAAGTTCTCGTATCTCGAAGTGCTCGACGCACAGCGCACCCTCTACAGCTCGCGCGCGGAGTACCAGGACACGCTACGCAATTACCATCGAAGCCGGGCCGAAGTCGAGCGACTTACCTCGGAACATCTCCAAACAGCCAAAATAATAGAGGATTCCAATGGTTAGAAGGTCGAAAGATTCGGTTAATAGGAAATATATCACCTTGGCCATCCTGGCGCTGGGAGGGGCTGGTTACTGGCTCATCGCTCAGCATCATGCGCAGACGGTCGCTACTTCGCAGGACAAGGACGAAGCCGAGACCAAATCGCAGCCCGATAGCACCGTCATCGGCCAGGAGGCCGCCCAGGCCGCTGGCATCAAGGTCGAGCCGGCCGGAAGCGGCACCGTTTCCGAGACCGTGACCCTCTCCGGCCGTATCACCTTAAACCAGAACACGCTGGCACTGGTTAAGGCGCGTTTTCCCGGCATCGTGCGCGAGGTGAGGAAGGGCCAGGGCGAACTCGTGGATGTCGGCGACGTGCTCGCCATGGTCGAGAGCAACGATAGCCTGCAGCCCTACGCGGTCAAATCCCCGATCACGGGCGTCGTACTGGCACGCAACACTAATATAGGCGACGTCGCGGGCGAGTCGCCGCTCTTTACCATCGCAGACATCTCCGATGTCTGGGCGGAATTTCACGTCTTCCCCCGCGATATCGACAAGATCGCGGGCGGCCAGAAGGTCCGCGTCACGAGCTTCGAGGGCGGGCATGTCGGCGCAGCGACGATCTCACTGGTGCTCCCCGTGGCGGAATCCTCGAGCCAGACAGTCATCGCCCGGGTCACCCTCCCTAACCCGGACGGCATGTGGCGCGCCGGCATGACGGTGCGCGGCGACGTGGTTATCCGCGAAAAGCAGGTCCCGGTCGCGGTCAGGACCTCCGCCATCCAGACTATGGAAGGCAAGACGGTCGTATTCGTGCAGGACGGCGACCGCTTTGCCATGAGGCCGATCAAGACCGGGACGAGCGACGGCCAGTGGACGGAGGTGCGTGAAGGTTTGAAACCGGGCGAGACCTATGTCAGCGACAACAGCTTCATCATCAAGGCGGATATCGGCAAGGCCGGCGCCGAGGAAGGGGAATAGCCGGCATGATTCAGCGCACTCTCGGATTCTCTCTCCATCATCGCTACCTGGTGGCGCTGCTCACGGCGGCGGTGGCGGCGTTCGGGCTCTATTCGCTCAAGAGCCTGCCGATCGACGCCGTCCCGGACATCACCAACGTGCAGGTGCAGATCAACACCACCGCGCCCGCTCTCTCCCCGACGGAGATCGAGAAGCAGGTGACCTTCCCGGTGGAGACGGCGCTCGCCGGCATCCCGGGCCTGGAGAACACCCGCTCGATCTCCCGCAATGGCTTCAGCCAGGTGACCGCCGTCTTCCGCGACGACGTCGATATCTACTTCGCCCGCGCCCAGGTGAACGAGCGCCTGGCGGAGGCAAAGGAGAGCCTGCCCGCCGGCGCCGAGCCGCGCATGGGCGCTATCTCGACGGGCCTGGGCGAGATCTACATGTGGACGGTGCATTACGGGCACCCGCAGGGGGAAGGCGCCGAAGCCCGGGACGGGGAGCCCGGCTGGCAGCCGGACGGGAGCTATCTCACGCCGGAGGGCGAGCGTCTGCACGGTGATGTGGAGCTCGCTTCCTACCTGCGCACCGTGCAGGACTGGATCATCCGTCCGCAGCTCAAAGGCGTGGCGGGGGTGGCCGGTGTCGACGCGATCGGGGGCTATAAGCGAGAATACCACGTGCAGCCCTATCCCCAGACATTGGTGGCGCTGGGCCTGAGCTTTAAAGATGTCGTCGAGGCCCTGGAGAATAACAACAAGAGCCTCGGCGCGGGCTACATCGAGAAATCCGGCGAGTCCTACGTGGTGCGCGCCGACGGCCGCATCGGCACCCCGGAGGCGATCGGCGACATCGTCGTTTCCACGCGGGGCGGCGTGCCTGTCTATATGCGCGACATCGCCGAGGTCGGCATCGGCAAGGAGCTCCGCACCGGCTCGGCCTCAGAAAATGGCCAGGAGGTCGTGGTGGGCACGGCGCTGATGCTGATCGGCGCCAACAGCCGCACCGTGTCGGAGTCGGTGGACGCGAAGCTCAAGGAGATCGTCAAATCGCTGCCGCCCGACATCGAGGCCAAGACGGTATTGAACCGCACCACGCTGGTCAACCGCACCATCGGCACGGTCGAGAAGAACTTGACCGAGGGTGCACTGCTCGTCATCGCCGTCCTCTTCCTGGTGCTCGGGAACATCCGCGCCGCTATGATCACGGCGCTGGTGATCCCGATCTCGATGCTCATGACATTCATCGGCATGATCAAGTTCGGCATCAGCGGCAACCTCATGAGCCTCGGCGCCCTTGATTTTGGGCTGATCGTCGACGGGGCGATCATTATCACGGAGAACTGCCTGCACCGCCTTTCGCACGCGCAGGCGCATTACGGCCGGGTGCTCTCGCTCAAGGAGCGCCTGCACGAGGTCATGGCGGCCGGCACGGAGATCGTCAAGCCGATCGTCTTCGGCCAGGCCATCATCATCATGGTCTACGTGCCGATGCTCACCTTCACGGGCGTGGAGGGCAAGATGTTCGAGCCGATGGCGATCACCGTCATCCTGGCCCTGGTCGCGGCCTTCGTGCTCTCGATCACCTTCGTGCCGGCGATGATCGCGATCTTCGTCACGGGCCGGGTCAAGGAGGGCGAAGGGGCGCTGATGGACAAGTCCAAGCAGCTCTATCTGCCCTGGCTGGAGCGCGCGTTGGCGCGGCCGCTCTTCACCAGCGGCATCGCCGCCGGTCTGGTAGTGCTGGCGATCGCCGCCTTCGGATTCCTGGGCCGCGAATTCATCCCGACCCTGGACGAGAAGGACATCGCGATGCAGGCGTTGCGCATCCCCAGCACGTCGCTCACCCAGTCGCAGGCGATCCAGTTCGAGGTGGAGAAGGTGGTCAGCCAATTCAAGCAGGTCGCCTTCGTCTTCAGTAAGACGGGCACGGCGGAGATGGCTGCGGATCCTATGCCGGCCAATGCCAGCGACACCTTCATCATCCTCAAACCGCACGAGGAATGGCCCGATGCGAAATTGCCGAAATCCGAGCTGATCAAGCAGATGGAGGAGGAAGTTCACAAAGTGCCGGGCAGTAATTACGAGTTCACGCAGCCGATCCAGATGCGTTTCAACGAGCTCATCGCCGGCGTACGCGGCGACGTGGCGGTGAAGGTCTACGGGGACGATTTCGCCGCCATGGGCAAGACCGCCGGGGCGATCATGCAGGTGCTTCGGAACATCCCCGGCTCCGCCGACGTGAAGGTCGAGCAGACCAGCGGCCTGCCGTTCCTCGAGATCCGCCTCGACCGCCCAGCCATCGCCCGCTACGGCCTGAATGTCAACGACGTCCTCGACGTGGTGGCAATCGCGGTCGGGGGCCGCGAGTCCGGGCTGGTGTTTCAGGGCGACCGCCGCTTCGACATCCTCGTCCGCCTACCGGTCGGGTTGCGCGGGGACTTGTCCGTGATGGAAAACCTTCCCATCCTGTTGCCCGAAGACATGGGCGTGGAGGAGAACCCGGCCTTGCCGCACAGTCGCCCCCGCTACGTGCCCCTCAAAGAGGTGGCGAGCCTGCAGCTCACCGAGGGGCCGAACCAGATCAGCCGCGAGAACGGCAAGCGGCGCATGGTGGTGCAGGCCAACGTGCGCGGGCGCGACATCGGCTCCTTCGTGGCCGAGGCCCAGGCGGCGACGGACGCCAAGGTCAAGCTGCCCGCAGGCTACTCGCTGGAATGGGGCGGCCAGTTCAAAAACCTGAAGGAGGCGAGCGACCGGCTCATGGTGGTGGTGCCCGCCTGCTTTTTCTTCATCTTCCTGCTGCTCTTCGCGGCGCTCGATTCGATCCGGCAGGCGCTGCTCGTCTTCAGCGGCATCCCGCTGGCGGTCGTGGGCGGCGTGTTCACCCTTCTCGTGATCGGCATGCCCTTCTCGATCTCGGCGGGCGTCGGCTTTATCGCGCTGTCTGGGATCTCGGTGCTGAACGGCCTGGTCATGGTCAACAGCATCAACCAGCTCGTCCAGGAGGGAGTGCCGGCGGACCAGGCCGTGCGGCAGGGGACGCTCAACCGCTTGCGGGCCATGATTATGGCGACGGTCGTCCCTTCGCTTGGCTACGTGCCCATGGCGCTCTCCCACGGCGCGGGAGCCGAGGTGCAGAAGCCGCTCGCCATCGTGGTGATCGGGGGGCTGATCGCGGCGACCATCCTGACGCTGCTCATCATCCCCGCGCTGTACCACTTTTTTTCCCTAGCAGACGAAGTCACCAACAAGGAGGAACTATGAAACGATTCTTGCCCATCGCCGCCGCCGCGGCATTAACGGCCTGCGCGCCGCAGCCGCCCCAGACGCTCGAGGAGAAACTCGCCAGCAAGTCGCCGGAGCAGCGTCAGGAAATCCTGCGAGTGGCATGCCTGAACGAGGCGGAGCATCTCGGTAACGAGTCGAAGGAGACCCGGACGGCGCACGGGGCCAAGTTGGACCAGAACACCGCGCAAACCCGCCGCCTCAAGGCCATCTGCCGTCAGATGGCAGCCGAGAACGCGCCGAATAGACAGAAATGGGAGGCCACCCGATGAAACTCCGAATCCTGATTCTCACTTCTCTGACCCTCGCGGGCTGTACCCCCACGTATGACGAAACGCTGGAACAGACGCTCGCGGGCAAGGCATCCGGCGAACGGCGCGCAATCCTCGCCCAGGAATGCGGCAAGGAGATCGCCAACAGCCTGAAGGAGGCTGAACCTGGAAAGCTGCAGCACGCCGCGGACATGAAGCGGATTTGCGAGGAAAGCATGGGCCGGCCCGTAAATTTCAATCCCCAATGGCTCGGGCCCGAACTGCGATAGCCGACGGGGTGAAGTTTCGGGGTCACAAGGACTCTACCCCCGCCCGCTGACAGAGTACGAGCCGGACGCCCACGGACCCTTGAGCCGGTCTAGGCAGGCCGGTCATCGCGTTCGGCTTACGGTCAGCGCGCGGGCGGGCATGCACATTTACACGCCGCAACAGTACTTCTTTGAACTGGAAAGGAGGCAGACATGAACCAGCCCAGCGTACCGGCCGATGATCCCGCAAACTCAGGCGGCATTGTCCGATGCACGATATGCAACAAGGCGACGATCGTCTCCGTGTCAGACATCGTTGGATTTATTAGATCCGGATGGCCGCGTTGTTGCGGCTACGTCATGACGCTCGCACCGGCGCGACAGGCGAATGATTCAGGCAACGTGTGACGCCCTGCGTGCAGCGCTTCCGGGAGTAGCCCGAGACAGGCGCAAGGGCGGGGTATGCTCGAGGGCAGCTTTTCCGATTCGCGTTTCAGGATGCGCCCGGACTTATCCGATGAGAAGGAGGAATGTCCGGAGAATTCGGACTTGAGCTAGTTGGATTTCCCCGCCCGGCGTAGAATGAGGGGGTGATCCGCCCTTTCTGTGCGAGGTTAGCGTTGCGATCGATCCTCGTCTTCTTCCTGGTCGGCATCCTCTCTGCCTGCCCGATCCTCTGCCGGGCGGTCGAGTCGGGATGCTGCGCCGAGTTGAATGAGGATGGACGCAACGTCCCGGTGCCCTGCCCGGACGACGGGGTGTCCTGCATCACCGCCGGGGCGGTCCAGGCTGATCAGGTACCGCTGCCCGTCCCCGATGCGGTAGGCCAGCCGCTCCCCGAGCTCTGGGCACTCGATCCCCTGGGCTTGCCCCCGCAAGCCGAGGGCCAGTCGAGTAGCGCCCTCCCCTCCCCAGCGTCACCCGGCGATGCCGGGACACTGCGCGCGCTCCTCCAGAACTTCCGCTGCTGATCCGCCCCGCCGCTCGCAACCCTTCCTCCTGAAGGGGCTGTGCACGTCCCTCGCCCCGTCCCGGGGCCAATCAAATCCTCCGTAATCCGCTCGCATGCATGCCTTTGCGCCTCGGCGACCATCGCCGTTTGGCGCCCCGGGCGGCATTGCGGCTCCACATCCCTGCATCAAGGAACGAACCCATGAAACGCGTCGTTTCTGGCCTCTTGATCGCGGCCGGCGTCGCCGCCGCCGCGGGCCTCGGCGTCGCCGTCCTGCGCCCCGACCTCATGCCCGCCTGGGCCCGCCCGCGGGCCGGGGGCGGGACGTCCGAGACCGCCCTTCAGTGCAAGGAGCACGGGGTCCCGGAGAAGTTCTGCACGCTGTGCCACAAGGAGCTGAAATCGAGCCTGACGCTCTGCAAGGAGCACGGCAACATCCCCGAGGACATCTGCACGCTCTGCCACCCGGAGCTCAAGGAGAAATACGACATCGAGATGTGCCCGAAGGGCCACGGCCTGCCGAAGCATTTCTGCGAGAAGTGCGGCACCAACCCCGCCGCCTCGGCGGCGCCGGGCGAGGTGCCCGACGTGAAGCTCGCCTCGGCCGCGATGGCCGAGGACATCGGGATCGAGACCGCCCCCGCCACGACGGAGAAGCGGGCCCCCACCCTCCGGGCCAACGCCGAGGCGGCCTACGACGCGCGGCGCTACGCGGAGATCCGGCCGCGCGTCCCCGGATTCCTGAGCGAAGTGAAGGCCGACCTCGGCGCCGCGGTCCGCAAGGGCGAGGTACTCGCGGTGGTCGATTCGGCGGAGGTCGGCGCCGCGAAGGCCCGCTATCTCTCCGCTCGGGCCACGGTCGAGCTCGCCCAGGCGACGTATGACCGGACCAAGGGCCTCGCCGCCACCGGCTCGGTGGCCGCCCGGCAGGAGCTCGAGTCGCGAACGGCGCTGGCCGAGGCGCAGGCCACCTCGCGCGAGGCGGCGCAGCGGCTCAAGAACCTGCGCTTCGACGACGCGGCCCTGGCCCGGCTCGCCAAGTCCCAGGACACTTCGAGCCTGCTGGAGATCACCGCACCGATCGGCGGCACCGTCGTGGCGTTCCAGGCCGTGCCGGGCGAGGCGGTCGAGCCCACCACCCAGATCTACGCCCTCGCCGACACCCGCTCCATGTGGCTCTGGATCGACGTCTACGAGGCCGACATCGACACGGTGAAGGCCGGCCAGGCGGTGACCTTCGCCATCTCGGGCGCGAACCCGGACGCGAAGGTTCCCGCCTTCGAGGGCAAGGTCACCTGGGTCGGGACGGAAGTGGACCCGCAGACCCGCACCACCCGCGTCCGGGCGGAGCTGGCCAACCCGGACGGGCGCCTGCGCGCCCACCAGTTCGGCCGGGCCGAGGTCAAGCTCGGCGACGAGCACGAGGCGGTGGTCGTCCCGCGGGGCGCGGTCCAGCGCCGCTACCAGGACCACCTGGTGTTCGTGGCCCTGGCCGGCGGGACGTATCACCCCCAGCGGGTCCGGGTCCGCCCCTCCGCCCGGGGCGACCGGGTCGAGGTGGCCGCGGGGCTCTCGGCCGGTCAGAGGGTCGTCACCACCGGGGCCTTCTTCCTGAAGACCGAGACCATGAAGGACGCCCTCGGTGCCGGCTGCACCGACGACTGAACGGCCCGAAGGAGGGCTTGCCATGCTCAACGCGCTCATCGGCTTCAGCCTGAAGAACCGCTTCGTCATCCTGCTCCTGGCGGGAATCCTCGTCGCGCTCGGGGTCCGGGCGGCCGGGCGCCTGCCGCTCGACGCCTTTCCGGACACGACCCCGGTCCAGATCCAGATCAACACGGTGGCCCCGGAACTCGGGCCCGAAGAGGTCGAGCGGCAGATCACCTTCCCGGTGGAGATGGCGCTGGGTGGCCTCAAGGGCCTCGAGCAGGTCCGCTCGATCTCGAAATTCGGGCTCTCGCAGGTCGTCGCCACGTTCGAGGACGGCACCGACATCTACTTCGCCCGCCAGCAGGTCAACGAGCGGCTCGGTGAGGCGCAGCTCCCGGAGGGGATCGCCAAGCCCGAGATGGGCCCGGTGGCGACCGGACTGGGCGAGATCTACCACTACCTGCTTACGAGTTCGGATCCTAAGGTCGGGCTGACCGAGCTCAGGACATTCCAGGACTGGGTGATCCGCCCGCGACTCCGGCGCGTGCCGGGCGTGGCCGAGATCAACGCCTGGGGGGGGACGGCCAAGCAGTTCGAGGCCCGGGTCGACCCGGTGAAGCTCGCCAAGTACAAGCTCACGCTCGACGACGTAACCGGGGCGTTACGCGAGAACAACGCCAATGTCGGCGGCGGCTACGTCACCGAGGCGGGCGAGGCGAGCCTGGTCCAGGGGGTGGGCCGCGTCGCCACGACGGACGCGATCGCCGGCGTCGTCATCGCCGCGCATAACGGGGTGCCGGTCCGCGTCCGCGACGTGGCCGAGGTCGCTGTCGGCCACGTGATCCGCCGCGGCGGGGTGACCGCCGAGGGTAAGGGCGAGGCGGTGCTGGGGCTGGCCTTCATGCGGATGGGCGAGAACAGCCGCGAGGTCACCATGGGCCTCGACAAGGCCATGCAGGACGTCCGCTCCGCCCTACCCAAGGGGGTGGAGATCGCGGAAGTCTACGAGCGGACCCATCTCGTGGACCAGGTGCTGCACACGGTCGAGAAGAACCTCTTCGAGGGCGCGGTCCTCGTCATCGCCGTGCTGTTCGCCTTCCTCGGGAACTTCCGCGCCGGGCTGATCGTGGCCTCCGCCATCCCGCTCTCCATGCTGTTCGCCGTCACGATGATGGAGCGGATCGGCATCGCCGGCAGCCTCATGAGCCTGGGCGCCATCGACTTCGGACTGGTGGTCGACAGCTCGGTCGTCATGGTCGAGAACTGCGTCCGGCACATCGCGCATGACGGCACGGCCCGGAAGAAGCTCGATGTGGTGCGCGACGCCGCCGTCGAGGTGAGGAAGCCGACGATGTTCGGCGAGCTCATCATCATGATCGTCTACCTGCCGATCCTCACGCTCGAGGGGGTCGAGGGCAAGCTCTTCCGGCCGATGGCCCTGACGGTCATCTTCGCGCTGCTGGGCTCGATGGTGATGTCGCTGACGCTCATGCCGGTTTTGGCCTCCTTCGCGCTGCCCCGCAAGATCTCCGAGAAGGAGACGCTCGTCGACCGGCTGGCGCACCTGCTTTTCCAGCCGATCCTGCGGCTGGGCTTGCGCTTCCCCTGGCCGACCCTGGTCTTCGTCGGCGCCATCACGGTGGCCACCACCATCCTCGGCCTGTCGCTCGGCTCGGAGTTCGTCCCCCGGCTGAACGAGGGGACGATCGTGATCAACACGGTGCGGCTCGCCGGGGTGAGCCTGGAGGAGTCGCTGCGCTACGGAACGCGGATCGAGCGGATGCTCAAGCGCGAGTTCCCCGACGAGATCGAGAACATCTGGAGCCGGGTCGGGACGCCGGAGGTCGCGACCGACCCGATGGGCCTGGAGGTCGGCGACATCTTCATCACGCTCAAGCCCCGCGAGGGCCGCTACCCGATCGCGCGGCCGGCGATTGCGAGCAGCCCGGCCGCCTGGTGGCGCTACGTCACGCAGAAGCCCGAGGGCGGCTGGACGCGGGCGAAGAGCCAGGACGAGCTGGTCAAGGAGATGGCCGAGGTCACCGAGACGCTGCCGGGGATGCGGGCGGCCTACACCCAGCCGATCGAGATGCGGATCAACGAGATGGTCTCGGGCATCCGCGCCGATCTCGGGATCATGCTCTACGGCGACGACCTGGCCGTCCTCAAGGAGAAGGGCGAGGACATCCTGCGGATCATGCTCCAGGTCCCCGGCGCCGCGGATGTGAGCCTCGAGCAGATCACCGGCCAGCCGGTGCTCCGCGTGGCGGTCGACTGGCAGGCCCTCTCCCGCTACGGCGTCTCCGCCCGGCAGGTGCTCGACGCCGTGAAGGCCGCGGGCGCCCTCCCCGTCGGCGAGGTCCTCGAGCCCGGGATGCGCTTCCCGCTCGTGGTCAGGCTCTCCGAGGACTATCGCCAGAATCCCGCCGCCCTGGGCCAGGTTCTGGTCGCGACCGCCTCCGGCCAGCGGCTGCCGCTCACGCAGCTCGCCCGCCTGGAGGAGGTCACCGGGCCGTCGACCATCCAGCGCGAATGGGGCCAGCGGCGGATCGTCGTCCAGTCCAACGTCCGCGGCCGGGACCTGGGCTCGTTCGTCGAGGAGGCCCAGGCCCGGGTCAAGGCCGGGGTGAAGCTGGACGCCGGCTATCACATCGAGTGGGGCGGGCAGTTCGAGCACCTGAAGCGCGCCGAGCGGCGGCTCCTGATCGTCGTGCCGCTGGCGCTGGCGCTCATCCTGAGCCTGCTCTACCTCACGTTCCACTCCTTCCGCGACGCGCTGATGATCTTCAGCGGCGTCCTCTTCGCCCGGGTGGGCGGGGTCCTCGGCCTGTGGATTCGCGGCCTGCCGTTCACCATCTCGGCCGGGGTGGGGTTCGTGGCGCTGGCGGGGGCGTCGATGCTCGAGGGGCTGATCCTCGTCAGCTACATCCGCGACCGGATGGCGCACGGGGTCCCGAAGCGGGAGGCGATCGAGCAGGCGCGGCTGGCGCGGCTCCGGCCGGTGCTCATGACCGGCACCGTCGCGGCCCTCGGCTTCGTGCCCATGATGCTCTCGACCGGCATCGGGGCCGAGGTGCAGCGGCCGCTGGCCACCGTCGTCTTCTTCGGCATGGTCTGCGACACGTTCCTCACCATGCTGGCCCTGCCCGTCCTCTACCTCCTCTTCGGCAAGGGCCCCGAGCGGGAGGACGTGGCCCGCGAGGACGCCCGCCACGAGGGGAACGGGGCCGTAGCCGTGCCCGGCGAACTGCTAAAGGTCTGACGTTCATGGATGTTTCCCCAGATTCTTGGAGGATGGTGATGTCTCAGAACCAACAAACGCCGCCGGCTCGCGACGAAGCCGGCTTCGAAGTGATCGAGGACGAGTCGCTCGCCGGCACCGTCTTGCAGCTGCTGGACGAGGTGCGGGACTTACGCGACGAGGTGATGCACCTGCGCGGGAAGGTGAAGCGGCTCGAGCACCGCTCGGGGCGCGGCATCCCCCACCCGTCCGAGGTCCTGGCGATCGACGCCTGAAGGAGGCGCGGGCATGGGCCGGACGGTCGTGGGATTCGCCTGGTACGCCTATCGGGGCCCGGACCCCGCCGCGCCGGGCCGTGTCGCGCCTCCGACGATGGGGCACCCCAGGGAGATGCT
Source organism: Planctomycetales bacterium (assembly GCA_027449865.1). Classification (GTDB taxonomy): domain Bacteria; phylum Planctomycetota; class Planctomycetia; order Isosphaerales; family Isosphaeraceae; genus JAKAUH01. Next base: position 10,883 of record DAIDKV010000005.1, on the reverse strand, counting down.
CGACGAGGGTCAGTTCCGAACCGAAGGGGGGCGGTTCCTGCTCGTCCGCCTGCTGTCGACCCGGAGGACCGCCCGGGGCGAGGTCCAGGAATGTGAGTTCGAGGTCAGAGATCCGGAAGCGGCCCGCGGGCAAGGAGGCCCAAGATGACGGCGAGGAAAGCGCTCTGGGTATTGATCGCGGTTTCCGGCCTGCTCCGCCTCGCCTGGGCGGCAATCCTGGGGCCGGTCACGAACGAGGCTTACTATTACCTCTACGCGCGGCACCCCGACTGGAGCTATTTCGACCACCCGCCGATGGTGGCGCTGGTCGGGAAGATCGGCCTGACGCTCGGGGACGCGGCGCCCACGACCCTGGCGCTCCGGGCCGGCTTCCTCCTCTTGTTCGCCGGCTCGACCTGGCTCATGGCCCGGCTCGCGGCCCGATTCTTCGGGCCGCGGGCGGGGTTCCTCGCCGCCCTGGCCCTGAACGCCGCCGGCTATTTCGGGCTCGTGGTCGGCGCCACGGCGGCGCCGGACGGGCCGCTCCTCTTCTTCTGGCTCCTGACGCTCGACCGGCTCGCGGCCGCGGCGGAGAGGCCGCGGAGCCTCTCCGCCTGGTTCGCGGTGGGCCTCGCCTGGGGCGGGGCGATGCTCAGCAAATACCATGCGGTCCTCCTGCCGGCCGGGTTCGCGCTCTACCTCCTCGCCTGGCCCCGCAGCCGGCGGTGCCTCCGCGCCCCCGGCCCCTATCTGGCGGTCGCGGTGGGCGCGCTCCTGTTCCTGCCCGTCGTGGAGTGGAACGCCGCCCACCACTGGGCGTCCTTCACCTTCCAGGGTTCCCGGGCCGCGAACGCCTTCAGGCTCCGGCCGGAACGGCTGGCGGAGGCCGTCGGCACGGGCGCCCTGTTCCTCTTCCCCTGGATCTGGCTCCCCCTGGTCGCGATCTCGTATCGCCTCCTCAAGGGCGGGCCTCGGGCCTGGACCGAGCCCGAGGCGTTCTTCGCCTGCCAGGCGGCGCCGGCCCTCGGCCTGTTCCTCGGCGTCGCCTCCTTCCGGCACATCATGCCGCACTGGCCGCTCATCGGCTTCGTGGCCCTGATGCCGCTCCTGGGTCGCGAGTGGTCGCGGATGCTCGCCGCCGATCCGGGAAGGAGGCGCCGCCTCGCGATCGTGGCGGCGGTGCCGATCGTCCTGGCCGGGCTCACCGCGGCGCAAGCCCGATTCGGCCTGTTCCAGGACGGCCGGGGCCGGCTCCTCGGCCTCGTCGCGCCCCGGGACGACCCGACCGTCGAGCTCTACGGCTGGGACCAGGTCGCCCGGGAACTGGCGCGTCGCGGCCTGCTCGACGCACCGGGCACATTCCTCTTCGCCGACTCCTGGCGGCACAGCGCCCAGCTCGCCTTCGCCGTCCGGGAAAAGATACCGGTCGCCTGCTATCACCGGGACTCCCGGGGCTTCTCCTGCTGGAGCGAGCCCGGGGACTGGGTCGGGCGTAACGCCGTCTTCGTCGAGGCGAGCGACTGCACGACCGAGCCGGTGGACGCAGCCCGCTGGTTCCGCCGGGTCGAGCCGCTCGGCGAATTCCCCGTCCGCCGCGGCGGGGCCACGGTGCGGACGGTCCGCCTCTATCGCTGCCTCCAACAGATCGAGCCCTTCCCGTTCGGTTACGGCGCCACGTCCGGCGGGCTGGCCGTGGGGAGACACCCGGTCTCCCCCTTGGCTGAAAGGACCCGGTACGACGCGGCGAGACGCTGAGCCGAGGGCCGGCCCATCGCCGCACGTCGCGGCGGGCCCGGCGTTCGGGTGTCCGGCGTCGTAGGAGTCCGAGGTACACCATGCCCATAGTTCCGATCTACTTGCGGGGGCTGCACCCCGAGCGGGTCTGCCTCATCAAACCCAGCTCGCTGGGCGACGTGGTCCACGCCCTGCCGGTCCTCTCGGCCCTGCGTGCGCTCTGGCCCCACGCCCACATCGCCTGGGTGGTCAACCGGGGCCTGCGCGGGCTGCTCGACGGCCACCCGGAGCTCGACGAGGTCATCCCCTTCGACCGCGCACGCCTCCGCCTGAGCCCCGGCGGGGTCGCAACGACCTGCCGGTTCCTCGCGGGCCTCCGCCGTCGCCGGTTCGACGTCGCCGTCGATCTCCAGGGGCTCTTGCGCTCGGGGATCATGGCCGCCGCCACCGGCGCCCCGGTCCGGGTCGGGCTGGCCGAGGCCCGCGAGGGCGCCCCGCAGTTCTACACGCACCGGGTACCGACCGGCGAAGGGGAGGTCCACGCCGTCGACCGTCTCCTGCGGGTCGCCGAGGCCCTGGGGGCGGACGTCTCCCGGCCCCGGTTCCGCCCCGTCATGACCGGGGAGGACCGGCGTTGGGCGTGCGAGGCGCTGGCGGGGGTGCCCTCCCCGCGGCTCGTGCTCAATCCCGGGGCCCGCTGGATGACGAAGCGGTGGCCCCCCGAACACTTCGCAGAGGTCGCGCGGCTGGCCGTCGCGGAACGCGGCGCGGGCCTGGTCATCGTCGGTGCCCCCGAGGACCGCCCCCTGGCCGAGGCCCTCCTTGCCCGGCTGGCCGGGCTGCCCGTGCGCGACCTCGCCGGCGCGACGAGCTTGCCGCAGCTGGCCGCCGTGGCGGCCGAAGCGGACGTGTTCCTGTCCAACGACACGGGGCCCCTCCACCTGGCGGCGGCCGCCGGCGCCGGCGTCGTCGGGATCTACACCTGCACGAGACCTGGCCGCACCGGGCCCTACGGCCCGCTCGCGGTCGCCGTGCGCACGGGCGTCTGGTGCGCCGGGAGCCGGCTCAAGCGGTGCGGGCGCCTGGAATGCATGGCCGAACTCGACCCCGAACGTGTCTGGGCGACGGTCCGGCGGCAGTTGGACGAAGGGGGCTTTCCGCATCCATTATCCGCGGCCATGGGACCGGCGGAGCTTCCCGGCGCGGGCGAGTCGCCCGGATCATTGCACCGCCATTCGGACGCGGGCCGATAAGAGGAAGTGGGACAATGGGCGTCGGCGCACGGATGCGCGAGCCCGCAACGCCAGGAGGGGAGGCCGTCGCCGTGGGACGTCGATTACTTTCGGGGGGCCTGATGCTCGCCCTGGGCCTCTGCCTCGGGGCAGGCCAGGCCCGGGGCCAGGGCACGTCGGTCATCGCCGACGACATCATCAGCAGCATCATCGCCAAGGGCGAGCGGGCGCGGGAGCAGGATTTCACGCATCTGGGGGCCTTGCAAGGGCGCGTGGAGCGGCCGTTCGAGAAGACCCCGGGCGCCGATGCCGCCCGCCTGGGCGAGCGCCTCCCCCAGCCGCGGGCCCTCGACATCCTGTCCGCGGCGGCCCGGGAGCAGCCCGCGGGGACCAACCGCGCCGATCGCCGGCCCGGCATCCTCCCGCCCGCCTTGCCCGAGGCGGCGGCCCGGGTCGAGCCCCCGCTCTACGGCCCGATTGACCTGCCCGCCGCCGAGGACGAGGGCCCGCCGGGCGGCCTGACCCTGGAGGGGGCCATCGCCCGGCTCATCCAGGCCAACCCGGAGCTGGCCGTCAAGTTCCAGGAGCTGCCCAAGGCCGAGGCCGACATCCTGACCGCCGGCCTCTACGGCAACCCGCTCGTGCTGGGGGGCGTCGACAAGGTGCCCTACGGCCGCTATTCGCCGCAGCGGCCCGGCTCGACCGGCTACTCGGTCTCGATCGTCCAGCCGTTCGACGTCAACGGCAAGATCCCCGCCCGGGTCCGCCTGGCCCAGTCGTCCAAGAACGTGCTCCAGGCCCAGTACCAGGACGCCGTGCGGCTGGAGGTCGAGCTGCTCCACGCCGCCTGGGTGGACGTGCTGGCCGCCCGCACGACGCTCGGCTACCTGAGGACGAGCCTGACCAACTCCGAGGCCCTGGTGCGAACGACCCAGGACCAGATCAAGCGGGGGGCCGTCCCCGAGACCGACCTGGACACCGTGGTCATCCAGCAGGAGACGATCGCCAACGCGCTGGAGGAGGCCGCGGCGCGGCTGACCCAGACCAAGCGGGCCCTGGCCGTCCTGCTCGGCATCCCGCCCGCCCAGGCCGACCGCATCGAGGTCCGCGGGGCGCTCCGCGACGGGGCCGCGGCCGCGCCGCCGGACGAGGAGCTGGTCCGGCTCGCCCTCTGCCACCGGCCCGACATGGCCGCCTACCGGCTGGGGGTGCGCTCGGCGACGGCGAATGTGGAGGTGCAGCGCCGCGAGCGGTTCCCCGACGTCTTCGCGCTCTACACGCCCTACGGCTTCGACGCCAACAACGGCGACCCGGGGGCCCGGGGCGCGACCTCCTGGGGCGCGGGCGTCTTCGCCAGCGTCCCGCTGTTCAACCGCAACCAGGGGAACATCCGCCGCGCCGAGCGGAACGTGATGCAGACCCAGATCGAGGTGTCGGGCCTCGAGCGCCAGGTCGCCGCCGAGGTCCAGGACGCGGCCCTGAACTACCGGACCACCCGCGCCGCCTCCGAGCGGTTCGAGCGGACGATCCTGCCGCGATCCAAGCACCTGCGCGACGAGCGCTATCGCCTGTACCGGGAGGGGCAGGAGAACATCGTCACCTACCTGAACGCGCAGCGAGACTACAACGATACCCTCCGCCTGTACCGCGACGCCCTGGTCCGTCACCGGCGCGCGATGCTGGCGCTGAACACGGCCGTAGGGCTGCGGGTCCTGCCATGACCCGCTCCGCCGCCCGTACCGGGCAAGCCTTCGGCGTAATGACGCGGCCCGCCGCGCCAAGCGATAAACCATATTAAAAACTTACGCCTATAGCTTTACAGTTGGCCCAAAAAGCGGAGGTCCGCGCAGCATCGGCCGAGGCGAAGCATCCCGAGGAGGATATCATGAGAGGACTCGTCCACTTCCTTATCCCGGCCGTGGCAGCCACGGCCCCGGGCCTCGTCATGCGGCTCGCCGGCCTGCACGCGCCCGCCCCGCTCTCCGCCATCCTCTTCGGCGTGGCGATCCTGGGCGCGGGCTTCCTCCTGTCCTGGGCGGCCGAAGCGGCCGAGACGCACATCTCGCAGGGCCTGGCGATTGCCGGGCTCGCGCTGATCACAGTGCTCCCCGAATACGCGGTCGACATCTACTACGCCTTCGAGGCGGGCCGCTATCCGGAATCGGACTATGTCCAATTCGCCGCCGCCAACATGACCGGGGCCAACCGCCTCCTCATCGGGGTCGCCTGGCCGCTCATCGTCCTGCTCTCCTATTGGCGGGCCCGCGGTTGGGGCGTCGCCCTCCGCGGGTCCAACGCCGCGGAGATCTCTTTCCTGGCGATCGCCACCCTGTATTCCTTCGTGATAACGCTCAAGGGCTCGATCGGCCTCGTCGACGGGGCGATCCTCGCCGCGATCTTCGCCGCCTATCTCCGCCGCGTCGGCCGCCTCCCCGGAGAGGAGGGGGACGAGGACGAAGAGCCGGCGGTCGGCCCGGTCGCAGCCATCCTGAGTCTGCCCCACAAGCGACAGCACCTCGTCATCGGCGTGCTGGCCGCCTACGCCGCCGCCGTCATCCTCGCCTCGGCCGAGCCTTTCGCCGAGTCGCTCATCGCCGCGGGCCGGACGCTCAGCCTGAATCAGTTCCTGCTGATCCAGTGGGTGGCCCCCCTGGCCAGCGAGGCCCCGCAGGTAGTCATTACCATCCCCTTCACCCTCCGCGGCATGCCGACGTATGCGCTCGGTGCGCTCGTCAGCGATAAGATCAACCAGTGGACGCTGCTCGTCGGGATGCTGCCGCTCGCCTACTCCTTCGGCGCGGGACACACGGGCTCCCTGCCGCTCGACGTGCGGCAGCACGAGGAATTCTTCCTGACGGCCGCGCAGTCGCTCTTCGGGGTGGCCCTCCTCCTGCGGCTGAGACTGGGCGGTGCGGGCGCCGCGTCGCTGCTCGGCCTGTTCCTCATGCAGCTGGGCCTGGGTTTCGCCTTCCGCGACGACGAAGCGCGGGAGATCCGGGTGCTCACGGCGGTCGCCTGGGTCTACCTCGTCCTGGCGGGCGGCCTGGTCCTGTTTGACCGCCGGCAGCTCGTGGGGGTCGCCCGCCTTGGAGTCCTCGCCAGGCGGGGAAGCGAGGAATCCGTTTCGCCGCCGTCAGGAGCGCCGTGATGTCCCGGCCCCGATGCACTACTGCTTGCGAATTCACACCAATATGCCATTACATTAATGAAATTGGGCAACCCGGATTCCAGGAAAGCCGCCGACCGCCGTCGCGCGAATCCCGGATCACTCAAGGGGCGAAAGACATCCATGGAACACCAACGGGACGCCGATGAGAGCCCCGCCGCATCCTGCGACCTGCGGGTCGGTGGGATGGACTGCCCGAGCTGCGCGGAGAGCATCAAAGCCTCGCTGCGTGGGCTCGAAGGCATCCAGGACGTGCAGGTCGATGTGCTGGGTGGCTGGGTCCGCGTGCGTTACGCCGAGGGGAAGCTGGCCCGTGGCGACATCGCCGGGGCCATCACGCGGGTCGGGTTCCCCGTCGTGGACGGCGAGGTCAGGCGGGCGAGCTTCATCGTCGAGGGGATGGACTGCGCCGAGGAGGTGCGTCAGATCGAAGATAAGCTCGGACGCCTGCCGGGCGTCACCAATCTGCAGTTCGACCTCCTCAACCGGCGGCTGAGCGTGGAAGGCGCCATCACCTCGGCCGAGATCAAGCGGGCGCTCAGGGGCGTCGGCCTGACGGCGCGGCCCGAGGGAGAGGACGCGAAGCCTTCGCGCTTCTGGCAGCGGCGCGGCCGGCTGGTACTGATGGGCATTTCCGGCCTCTTCCTCTCCGGGGGCCTCGCCCTCGAATGGGCTGGCGTAGGCGGAATCTTCTCGATCCCGCTATTCGCGCTCTCCACCCTGGCCGGGGCGTGGTACATCGCGCCCCGCGCCTACCGGGCGGCGCGGAACCTCACGCTGGACATGAATTTCCTGATGATGGTCTCCGCCGTGGGGGCGTCGGTCATCGGCGAATGGGCGGAAGGGGCGTCGGTGGTCTTCCTCTTCTCGCTCGCCCAGGTGCTCGAGACCTACTCGATGGACCGCGCGCGCAACGCCATCAAGGCCCTGATGGACCTGTCGCCGACGGAGGCGACCGTCCGGCGCGACGGCGAGGAGATGACCATCCCGGCTGCGGATGTCGCGGTCGGGGAGATCATCGTGATCCGGCCCGGCCAGAAGATCCCGCTCGACGGCAAGGTGGTGGCGGGCCGCTCCGCGGTCAATCAGGCCCCGATCACCGGCGAATCCCTCCCGGTCGGCAAGGAACCCGGCTCTGAGGTCTTTGCCGGCTCCATCAACGAGCAGGGCTTGCTCGAGGTCCGCGTCACCAAGCTGGTCGCCGACACCACCCTCGCCCGCATCATCCACGCGGTCGAGGAGGCCCAGGCCAGCCGGGCGCCGTCGCAATCCTTCGTCGATCGCTTCTCCCGCATCTACACCCCTGCCGTAGTCGCCTTCGCCGTCCTGGTCCTCCTCCTGCCGCCTCTGCTCGGATTCGGCCCCTGGAGCGTGTGGTTCTACCGGGCCCTGGCGATGCTCGTGATCGCCTGCCCCTGCGCCCTGGTCATCTCCACGCCGGTGTCCCTGGTGAGCGGCCTCGCGGGGGCGGCGCGGAGCGGCATCCTCATCAAGGGCGGCCTGCATCTTGAGAACGCGGGGAAGATCACGGCCATGGCCTTCGACAAGACCGGCACGCTCACCTACGGGCGGCCCGCCGTGACGGACGTGATGTCGCTGGGAAGCATCGAGGACGCCGAGATCCTCCGGCTCGCCGCCTCGATCGAGCAGGGGTCGGAACATCCGCTCGCCCGGGCCATCCTTGAGAAGGCCAAGGCGGACGGCCTCCCTCTCGCGCCGGCTGCGGATTTCGAGGCCCTGGTCGGCCGCGGGGTGCGGGCCCGCATTCAGGGCGGGGATTACTATCTGGGCAATGAACGGCTCTGCCTCGAGCGGGGCGTCTGCACGCCGCAGAGCGAGGAGGCCCTGGACCGGTTCGCCCGGGAGGGCAAGACCGCCGTCCTCCTCGCCAGCGCGAACGAACCGCTGGGCATCATCGCCATCGCCGACATTGTGCGGCCGGAGGCGAGGCAGAGCATCGAGGCCCTGCGTTCGATCGGGATACGCCACGTCATCATGCTCACCGGCGACAATGCCGGGACCGCCCGCGCCGTCGGGGAGAGACTTGGCATCGAGGATGTCCGGGCCGAGCTGCTGCCGGAGGGCAAGGTGGGCGTGATCCGAGAGCTGGAGGAGCGCGGGGAGCGGGTAGCCTTCGTGGGCGATGGGGTCAACGACGCCCCGGCCCTGGCCCGGGCGACGCTCGGCCTGGCGATGGGTGCGGCCGGCACCGACGTCGCCCTGGAGACGGCCGACATCGCCCTCATGGCCGACGACCTGTCGAAGCTCCCGCTGGCCATCGGCTTAAGCCGGAGGACGCTTCGCATCATCAAGGTCAATATTCTGTTCTCGCTCGCCATTAAGGCGGTCTTCATCGTGATGGCGCTTACCGGCCTTGCCACCTTGTGGATGGCGGTCGCCGCGGACATGGGGGCATCGCTCGTCGTCGTCGCTAACGGCCTGCGTGCTCTTCGAGTGCCGGACACCGCCGGACACCCGGCGTGAGCGCCAATCACCGGTGAGATGCCAGGCGGGCCCAACATGGCTTCCATGCTCGACGAGGCGTTATTCCGCCGGTTCGACGAGGTGATCCGCTAAGAGAAACCGAACGGGAGCGAGACCCGGGAGCTGATCCAGAACCGGCTCGCCCGGTTCGGCCTCGAGGAAACCGACCTCGAGATGGCCGCGGAACTTGCTTCCGGCCTTAGCCATGCGGATATCTGTCAGTCCTGCGACGATGCGGCGAAGGAAGCCGTCCTCAAAGAGATCAAGGCGGTGGAACTCGACGCCTTGAAAGACGCCATCGCCCGAAGGAAGGGTCGCCGGTCGTTTAAGCCAGAGGAACGGTGAGCATCATGGCGCGTCTTCGCCACTTCGTCATCCAGGGCACCGCCCAGCCGCAGAACTATGTCTCGACGGCCCGGGGATCGGGGGATTTCAGGACGCCACCCCGCGACCAACGAGCGGCCCACGGCGGGCGCCTGGCAAATGCCGTCCGCCAGGCGGCAACCCAGGCGCAGGCCCAGGTAGAACCGCCGGCCGAGGGGGTCTCCTTCGTCCCCATCGTCGTGAAAAGCGACCCGAACTTTATATTGTGGCTCGACAGCCTGGACAACAAGACCATCGGCTCTGAGGTCATTTACGTCCGGCTGGAGGAAGATGGCAGCCAGCGGGCGACCATCCACATCCCGAAGGACAACGTGGCGAAATTCGCGAAGAAATTCGAGGACTATGCCCACACGACCAACCGTTTCAACAATCCTCCTAACCGGAAGATGGCCGAGAGCATCGATGAATTACGCGTGGCCATGCTCCGGGAAGGAGACTATTGGACCGATTCCAGGCCGCTGCCCGCACTCGAGGAGGAGTTCTGGTGGGAGGTCTGGGGCGACGCGGCATTGCACGAGCTGGTCGCAATCTGGCGGCACCTGCCGGTCTGGGTCAGGACAACGATCCTCCGATTAGCCCGTGGAAACGCCGACCATCTCGCCGGACGGAAAGATTGATTGCTTTCATGCATTCATTATTGCTGTCAACCGAGAGATGGGGAGGGCCCCATCGCTGCTTTTCGAAACCATGCCCTTGTGGTCTTCATCAACGGCTTCTCAATCCAGAGATGCAAGATAACCCCGGAGACCACCGACAACGCTGTGACGATCACATACGCCGCGAGCGGGTTCAGCATTTCCCGCGCCCCCGCGAAGACGAGAATCTTCGCCAGGAAGGACAGTACGGTGAAATTGATCAGGTAAATGACATAGGATGCATTGCCTGAGAGGACGAGCCAGCCGGGAACCTTAAGGCGGTCCTGGCGCTCCAGTTCCACTGCCCCGACCACCGCCAGGGCGGAGGCGACGCCGTAGATCAGGTTGCGCGGCATAGCCGAGACGAGGGAGAAGAAGTCCTCGTCCGCTCCGGCGGAGAGGAACAGGGCGATACCGCCGAGGGCCACGAGGCCGGGCCTGCGGATGGGCCCGTGGCTCACGGTCCAGCAGGCGATCATCCCCATGCCGAAGAGGAGGTGCAGCGGCGAGAAGAAGAACTCGACGATATATACCGACGGCGTGACGAAGAGGGTGGCCGCGGAGAGCGCCATCCACAGGGACAGCACGGCGACGCCGAGTTCTTTACGCAGGATCAGCAGGGAGAACACGGCGTAGAACAGGATCTCGTGGTAGAGGGTCCAGGCGGCGGCCAGCTCGGTGTCGGAGGTACCGTCGACATGCACGAGCAGGAGAGAGGAGAGGATGGTGCCAGGTTCTCGCTGGTAAGGCAAGCCGAATGAAGGGACTGCGAAATAGATGGCCATGACGACGCCGACGATCAGCCAGTAGATCGGATAGATGCGGAGGAAACGCTTCGCAGCGTAGGGAAAGACGCGATCTGGGCGGTTTATATCCTTGGCATGGATGTAAAAAATGATGAAGCCGCTTAGCACGAAGAAGAATTCTACGCCGGCGCGGCCGAAGTCCATGAAATGGCGGGCGGGATCGAAGCCCCAGTATTTATCCAGCGAGAAGATATAGGCGCTTGCGTGGTAGAATGCCACGAGAATGGCGGCAAGCGCGCGGCCGGCTTGGAGGGATGCGAACAAGCTCGGGCCGGAGGGACTGGTACGGCGGTCTGTCATACGATGTGAACTTTGGCCTATTTTATCGCATCCGCTTGAGCTCGGCGATCTCCTTGCCCTGCTTCTCGATAATCTCCTGGGCCTTGTCCTTCACTTCCTGGCTTTTGCCGGATTTCAACTCGGACCTGGCCATGTCGATCGCGCCTTGGTGGTGCTCGACGGT
>DAIDKV010000004.1 GCA_027449865.1 Planctomycetales bacterium | reverse complement strand
GTGTATGAGACGGGCCGCAAATGCACCGCGGGCTTCAAGGAGTCGATGAAGATCGTGTTCGACGAGATCCTCCCCAAGTGGAACTATACGGCCGTCCCTCAGCCCGCATGAGATCGGGAAGTTATCCCTGGCCTATTCCTTAATCAAATTGTGCGAGATCAGGAATTGGTTGTTCGTCGACCACGGGTTGACGTTGAACCCGCGTTCCTTGCGAATCCGGTGAACGTACGCCCGATCGATGATCTGGAAGAGCAGCCCGAAGCGGTCTTCCATCTCCTCACGCCACTGCAAGACCATCGACGGCGGGCAGCAGACCACGACGTCGGAAACCTTGCGCCTGAGGATCAGCTCACGGGCGACGAGCCCGGCCTCGATCGTCTTGAGTGTTTCTGTCGATAATCCGTTCGGTTCGCGGAGGCCGGGCGACGCCCTGGAATGGTGGCGAGATCACCGACCCGTACCGTCCGTAACCCGGCGGAGGTACGCCGAACATGGCCCTGATCGCCTCGATTCTCGACCTCTGTCCCAGCGGAGGCGTGGTTCTCCGCTGCGGCGGTCGCCGCCATGGTGATCCTCGCCCGGGTCGGGATGTGGTACCGCGACCCCATGGCCGAGCGGGCGACGAGAAAGGCCGTGGCCGGGGTGTTCTTCGGGTTCGCGTTCGGCACGGCTGGCCGACCAGACCAGCATCGGGTTCGTGTATCGCGTGTGCGCGTTCCTGCCGCTCATCGGGCTGCTGACGGCGTTCCAGCCGAACCTCCGGCGCCCCGCGTGAGGCCTTGACTCCGCCGGAACAATCGACCGAACCACACCGCGTTCCGTCCTGCCGAGATCCTCACCCACTCAACACCCCCGGAAGGTCCTGATCCTTGCGAGCGAAACAATCCGGCCTGTTCGTGATCTCCCTGCTTGGTGCCCTGAGCGTCGTCAGCCCGTTTGCCATCGACATGTACCTGCCGGCGTTCCCGGAACTGGCGGCCGGGTTCGGGGTGCCGAGCACCACCGTGGCGCTGACACTGTCGAGTTACTTCATCGGCCTGGCGGCCGGGCAGGTCGTCTATGGCCCGCTGCTCGATCGGTTCGGGCGGAAACCCCCTCTGACAGTCGGGCTGGGCCTGTTCGTCCTCGCCTCGTTCGGGTGCGCGTTCGCCCCGGACGTCTACACCTTGATCGGCCTGCGGTTCGTGCAGGCGCTGGGCGGGTGCGTGGCCCAGGTCGCGTCGGTGGCGATGGTGCGCGACTTCTTCCCCCGGGACCAGGCCGCCCGGGTGCTGAGCCGGCTGTTCCTGTTCATCGCCGTCTCCCCGCTGCTCGCCCCGACGGTCGGCACCGGGGTCATCCATCTCGGTGGGTGGCCGGCCCTGTTCCTCGTGCTCGCGGCCGTGGTCGTCGGCATCCTGGCGCTGGTGCTCTCGCTCCTGCCCGAGGGCCACAGGCCGGACGCGGGCATCTCGTTGCGGCCGGGGCCGATCCTCGCCGAGTACCTCTCGATCCTGCGGCACCCGCGGTTCCACACCTACGCCGGGGCCGGGGCGTTCTCGTTCGCCGGGTTGTTCACGTTCGTCGCCGGCTCGCCGATCCTGTTCATGGACGGATTCGGGGTGAGCGGGCGGGCCTACAGCCTGATCTTTGCCCTGCTCGCCGGCGGCTTCATCACCGCCAGCCAGGTGAACGTGGTGCTGCTCCGGCACGCATCGAGCGAGGCGCTGTTCCTCCGCTTCCTGGTCGCGCAGGTGGTCTTCGGCGCGTTGTTCCTGGCCGGCACGTGGGCCGGGGTCCTGGGTCTGCCCGGGACGCTGGCGGTGCTGTTCTGCTTCCTGTGCTGCGTCGGGGTGACGAACCCGAATGCGTCCGCCCTGGCCATCGCGCCGTTCACGAGGAATGCGGGGAGCGCATCGGCCCTGCTGGGCTTCTTCCAGCTCGGCACCGGGGCCGTCATCTCGACGGCGGTTGGGGCGGCCAGCCCGGAGGACCGGGTGCCGATCGTCGCGATCTTCGGCGTGACGGCGGCGATCGGGCTGACGATCCTGCTGGCGGGTCGGAAGCGAGCGGAGGCGAGCCCGGTCAGCGAGGAGGCGCTGCCGCCGGAGGAATCACACGGAGGAGTCGGAAGCGAGGGGATCGGCGCGACCGAGGCGGGATGCTGCCAGATCGGGGCGGGCTGAGTGACCGGCGCCGCCGGCCGGATCAGCGGAGTGGGCGGAGATGCCTCGGCCGGTGATCGTTACGAACCCCGCGCCCTCTCACCCCCGCCACTCGGCGTACCAGGCGGCATCCTCGTAGGCGACATTCAGCGCCACCATCGCCGCGTGATCGCCGCCCCGGTCCGGGTGCAGCAGGAAGGCCCTTCTCCGATAGGCCGCCCTGATCTCGGCGAGCGACGCGGCGGTCGGGAGGCCGAGCGTCGCGAACGCAACCGCCGGGATGCCGCCGGGCCACGCCGCCGCCCGCGTCCGCTCCCTGGCCCGCCGCTCTTCCTCCTCGCGCCTCATCAGGAGGTCGTCGGCAAAGGCCGCGATCCCGCCGGTGCTCACGCCATGCAAGAGGAACCGGGCCCGCGCCTTGCGATCCGAGAGCACGTCCTCGGCGTTCGCGGCCCAGCGTTCGGCGACGGCTCGGAGTGTGGGATTTGACCGCAGCCGCTCCAGGAAGGCGCCTTCAGCCTGATCGCGATCCCGGTACTGACCCAGGTGGAGGACGATGCGGCTGCGGATGCGGCCCCTGGGCCGATGCTGCTCGACGACGACCCAGATGATCCGATCGTCCTGCTCCACGGCCATCAGCAGCATCGCGGCGGCACTCCCCGCATCCCCTCTTCTCCCCGGCCGACGCGTCCCCATCGAGCATCGCATCTGGCCCGGCGGCCGGCAAGCCGCCTGGAATCGAAGGCGGGGCCGTCGACCCGAAAGCGAGGACACCACGATGAGCAGAATCGGTGTCGGCATCGCAACGGGGCTCACCCTGACCGGGATCGACGGGGGCGACGATGACACCGAGAGATGATGGAACCGACGACTCCGGATGTACGACACGCAGACCTTCGACGGTGTCGCCCAGACGCGGAAATTCATCAACGAAATTAAATGGCTCGACGCCGACGGGAAAGCCGCTTCGATCCACCGGTCCAAGTTCGCCACGAGCTACGTGGACAAGCAGGCGATGGCCCTGCTCCTGCGTCTCGCCGGGTTCTCCCGCCGGGATCGTCCCGGGCCTGGGCAGCTATCAATCTCGATACGGTGGGCTTCCCCGCTGGCTGCTCGTCCGGTTGACGGGCCGACCTTCATCGGCGAAGATCCGAGTCGAGCCGGGATCAAGACGGCTCCTGGGGGATCGAGGCCATCACGCTACGATTCATGGGAGGCTCGCCATGGCGGGCTCGACGGACGATCCGCATGATCTGAACCGCTTCGTCCTCGCCCAGGAGGGCGATTACAAGCAGGCGCTGGCTGAGATCCGGGCCGGCCGGAAGCGATCGCACTGGATGTGGTACATCTTCCCGCAGATCGACGGACTGGGATTCAGCTCCATGTCGAGGCGGTACGCGATCAGGTCCATCGAGGAGGCCAGGGCCTACCTCGATCATCCCGTACTCGGTCCGCGCCTGATCGAGTGCGCCGAGGCCGCCCTGGGTATCGAGGGCCGGTCCGCTCACGATATCTTCGGCTCGCCCGACGACATGAAGCTCCGGTCCTGCGCGACCCTGTTCGCGGCCGTGACGCCCGCGGATTCCCCGTTCGCCCGGCTGCTGGACCGGTTCTACGACGGGGAACGTGACGCCAGGACGCTCCAGTTGCTCGAGGCGGCGGGCTGAGCGTCTGAGTCGCCGGGCCTCTGAGATACCCGACGAACCTGGGGCGGCTCCGGTTGGTCTGCGACCGAGATGGCCGGCATGCGACGGCGACGTCCGCTACGAGTCCGGCGGCATCGGCGCCGCCGCCCGTCTCATCGATGTAGCTGATGCGGAGCATTCGAAGGACCAGGGGGCCCCATTCGTCGGCCAGGTAATTCGCCTCGGACTGAGTTCGCGGCGGCGAATAATAGAACCGGATGAAGACGATCGCAATCGTCAAGGGAAACGGCGACAACCAGACAGCGGCGGCCAGCCGGTCCATCCCGATCGGTACCACCTTGCCCGCGAACCGCGTGGGGCCTCGGATCAACGAACGGATGCCAAGGACGCTCGGCGCCGCGAGCAGGAACGCCGTGAAGATCCCGCCAGGCCCGTCGTGTTCCATCAGCGACCTCCATCCCGGTCCGTCGACGGCAAGGTCGTGGGGCGACGCCGAGCGGCCGCACCGGCCCTGCCAGGCCGTCGACCGGGAGAACTTCCGACATACCCGGCCGAGTACGAGTTACGGTACAATCACCCGACGAGCATCCTCTTCGATAGGCCTTGCAAACCGGGACTCATCGAGGGAATCCTGCCCCGGAGAATCCCTCATCACCAGGAATAAAAAGGCGGAATTTGCATGGGAAGGATCTTCGAGAAACGCAAGGCTTCGATCTTCAAGACCGCTGCCCAGAAATCAAAGCTCTTTTCCAAGTATGGACGACAGTTGTACATGGCGGCCAGGAATGGCGTGCCTGACCCGGAAGCCAATCCGGCCTTGCGCAATCTCGTCGAGAAGGCCAAGCGCGACAACGTGGCGAGTCACGTTATCGAAAAGGCGATCCAGAAAGCGGCCGGCGCGGGGGGCGAGGACTTCCAGGCCGTGCGTTATGAGGGGTTCGGTCCCGGCGGCTCCTTACTCATCGTCGATTGCTTGACCGACAATAATACTCGTACCATCGCCGATGTCCGCAATTGTTTCAACAAGACGGGGTCCAAATTGGCTGCGAATGGATCCGTGGTCATGTTTTTTGATCACCTGGCCGTCCTTTCATTCCAGGGCGACGACGAGGAGAAAGTGATCGAGGCGATGTTCGCTGCGGATGTCGCCGTCGAAGACGTTGCATGTAAGGATAGCTCCATTACGATCTTCGCCCCTCCTGGCGAGTTCTACAAGGTGAAAAAGGCCTTGTTCGAGGCGTTCCCCGGACTCGAGCTCGAAGTCCAGGAAATCACTTTCCTGCCGCAGGCGAGCAAGACTCTCGGCGGGGACGATTTGGCCTCGTTCGAGAAACTACTGGATATGCTCAACGATTGCGATGACGTGCAGGAAGTCTACCACAACGTTGCCCTTCCCGGCTGACCTCCGTCCATATTAATCCCTCACCAACCATACTCGGTTCGATGGAATGCGACTGCTGGGCCACGGTAGCTCCATCGGGCTCCTCGGGGAATCTGGCCTGAGACCCCGGGCGCTCAGGCCGGCGACGCCGCTGAGAGGTGACTTGCTTCGCTGTGTTCGACCCAGGCGATCGCCCTGACGATTCGCGGTCGCTCGTCGGGAGTTTGAGTGATGAGATCGAGCGTGAGAACCGGGCGGAAGGCGATAAGACCCGTCCGCCCTCAGGTCGCCCCACCCGCGAGCTTCGCCGCCTCGGCGTCGATCATGTCGGGCTCGCTGATCTTCGCGATCAATTGATCGGTGCTGGTCGGGTCGACGACCCGGCAGGTCTCGGTCAGTTTTGCGGCCAGTTCGTGCAGCTCGGTCCGCCAGGCGAGGGTGGAGGGATCGGCGTCGACATTGAGGGCGCAGGCCCGTTCGAACTCGCCGCAGAGCATGATCATCCGCTGGACGTGGCGGAAGACGATCCCCTCCTGCTTCGTCAGGTCGAGGCTCGTCACGAACTTGTTGAAGTTGCCGCCGAACTCGATCAGCTCGCCGACGCACCAGAGCGGGTGCGAGCGGACGTCGGTGACATCAGGGTAGAGGTGGTCGAAGTAGGACCGGAGCTTCTCCGCCAGGGTCGGCGGCCTCTTCTCCCAATCGTCTTCATCTTCGTCGTCCTCCTCCTCGACCGGCGCCACCATGAGCCCGCGTTGGATCAGCTCGGTGTCCAGCTTCGAGGTGGCGAGGGCCCCCGACTCCAGTAGCTTGAGCGGGACCCGGAGACGCTTCCGGACCGGGCCGGGCATCTCCAGGGTGCTCTCCATCGCCTGCACACGCTCGTCGGCATCGGCCCCGGCCAGGATCTCGGCCAGGAAGGCGCCGTAGAGGGGATGGATGCTCCGGAACGCTAGCAGTTTCCCCAGCGCGGGCGTCGGCCGGGCCAGGGTCGGCGTGTACGGCGTCGGGGCCTGGCCGGCCTCCGGCGGCGCCGGCGGCTCGGGGCTCAGGGTCACGAATCCGCCGGCATGAAGCGCCAGCAGCATCTGGTCGAGGGCCTGCTCGCCCGCGGCGATCCGCGGGTCGTCCATCAGCCGCTTGCGGACCGCGACGCGGATGCGCTCGACTTCCGGCGAGACCTCGAGCAGATAGGCCAGCAGCCGCCAGGGGAGCGGCCCCTTGCTGTAGAGCTTGCCGGGCGGGGCGGCCTGAAGCTGGTTGAAGTGCCCCTCGACCCAGTATTGCTCGGTCTCTCGGCGCTTCGGCTTCTTCTTCTTGAGGGCCTTCTTTGCCTTCAGCAGGCCCGGGTCGCGGGTATCCTCGGGGATGGCGTCGTACTTTGCCTTCCACCTCAGAATGTCGACGTCGTCGGGGTGGGCCAGGGCATAGACGAAGCCACGGTCGTCGAACTGCGGGCGGCCGGCGCGGCCGAAGATCTGGTGGGCGATGCTGGCGCCGATCAGCTTCTTCGCCCCAAAGGGGCCCTTCACCAGCGACGAGAGCACCACCGAACGCGCCGGCAGGTTGATGCCCGCCGCGAGGGTCTCGGTGCAGACGACCACGGGGAGGAGTTTGCGCTGGAAGAGGTCCTCGACGGCCAGGCGATGCTTCGGCAGGAGCCCCGCGTGGTGGACGCCAACCCCCCGGTGGAGCAATCGCTTGAGCTTGGGGCCGGCGCCCTGGCTGAGGTCGAGCGCGTTGACCAGGTCATGGAGCTCCTTCTTCTGCCCATCGGACAGGTTGAGGTCCTTGCCCATGACGTTCTCGGCGACGCTCCAGCACTCCTCGCGGTCGAAGCAGAAGACCAGGGCGGGCGTCCGACGGCCTTCCTCGTCGCCGGCCGCCATCACGACGAGCTGTTCGTTGAGGAACATGTCGGGCACCCATTCGTAGGTCAACGGCACCCGGCGTTCCGTGCCCTCGACCAGCGCGATCTTGCGGTCGTGCTGCCTCGCCAGCCAGCCGACGAACTCGGCCGAGTTTCCGACCGTCGCCGAGAGCAGGAGCAGGCGGACATGTCTGGGCAGCATGCCGAGCGACAGCTCCCAGACGATCCCGCGCTCGATCTCGGCGAAGTTGTGGAACTCGTCCATGACGCAGGCCGTCACGTCGGAGAAGTCGAACCGGTTGAGGAGCCGGTTCAGGAGGATCTCGGCCACGACGACGAGCACCGGGGCCTCGGGGTTGACCTTGCGGCTACCGGTGACCAGCCCCACGTCCTCGCGGCGGAAGCCCCACTCGACCGCGCGGTCCTGCATCTCCTGGAATTTCTGCTCGGTCAGCGCGATAAGGGGCGTCGTATAGTAGGCGACCTTCCCCGTATGGAGGGCCTCGAAGACGGCCGCCTCGGCGATCAGGGTCTTGCCCGTGCCCGTCGGCGCGCAGACGAGGACCCCCTGCTCCGACTCGAACCAGGCCGCCAGCGCGGCATCCTGAACGGGGTAGGGCTCGTAGGGCAACTGGTCCACGTAACGCACGTACAACTCGTCACGTGTAGGAATCTGCAACGACATCAGCCGCATTCTCCCGGGCAGGTGGACAGGGACTCCATCGAGCTTCTCTCGCATGGCTCAGGCCGAAGCCTGCCCTGCGAAATGACCGGGAGATCCGGACCGGACGCTGAGCTTTGGATCGGTCTCTCACGCGAGGCCCCCTCCAGTTTGACCGCCGACACGCTTTCACGAAACCCGGTCGCTCGTCGACGTGACGCGCGGAGACTCGCGAGAGAGCATGTTCGCGGCGTGATGCCGCCGGCGACGAGGAAGTGGCCCGGGATCGAGCGACCGTCTCGAAGTCGATGGGGGCCGGGGCCTTCAGCGCCCGCACACCGGCCTGGGCCCTGCCTCGCCCCTGTCTAGGGGTACCCGGTTGGTCGCGCCGCAGGAGGGGCAGCGGATCAGACGCGTTTTCATGGTCGCCTCAGCATCAGCGCCGGACGAACCGGCTCGCCCGGACGGAAGGCTCCAGAGGTTTTGGAGAGGACGTGCTCCGCCCTTCGGGCCGCTCACCCCGGCTTGCGTGTCCGGCAATTCCGACTCGGCGGAGTCCCTGATACGGTTGCCGTCCTCGTCGAAGATCCGGATGCGGAGATGTCCGCTGTCATCGATCCCGAGGACCATCGACCGGGGCCTGCCGCATCAGCCTACCTCCGCCATGATCCGGTACGCCGTTTTCTGATCGACCTTCGAGTAGATCTGCGAGGTCCCCAGTTCGGAGTGCCCCAGGACCGCCTGGCTGGCCTCGAGCCCGAAACGGTGACGGATCTCCGTCGCGGCGCTGTGACGCAACTGGTTGGGGAACCAGACCGGGATGCCGAGCTTCTTGCAGACGCGACAGATCGCCTTCCGGTAGCTTCCGTCATCGTAGACCTCTCCGGGCTCTCGCCGGGGAGAGGTCCTGGGACGACGGGCCCGCTGCGACGGAGTCAATGGCGACCTCCGACGGCGTCGCTGCTCGGTTCGACGCCGCTGCTCCGCACGCCGGGGGCTAAACAGGTAGCCGATTGGCGTCTCTTTCAGGTACGGACGCAGGAGTTCCTGGGCACGTGGGCCGAGGAAGACCTGCCGTTCCCGCTCGTGGTGCTCGGACTTGTGCCGCTGTGGCCGGTAGACCCAGCAACTTCGCATCCGACCTGTCGATGTCCTCGGCCCGCATCAGGACGATCTCCTGGGGCCGCATCCCTGCCAGTCGCTGCAACTGGACCATGGTGGCGACTGTGCGCGAGAGGTGGGGCAGGACCTGCTCGACCGCCGAATCGGTGACCGGACGGACGGGCGGCTTCTCGCGGGCCTCGGTCCGGCCCCGTCGCAGGCCGGCCACCGTCGCCAGGGCCTGGTAGGTTCCGATCGGCACGAGTTCCTCCTCGGCCGCCCAGTTGAACATCTGCTTGATCCGGTTGACCTGGCAGTTGATGAAGGTCCGGCACCAGTCGCGCTCGATCATGGCCTGCCGGACGTCCTTGAGGGCCAGTGGTCCGAACTCGCGAGCATCGATGTCGTGATACCGTTCGCGGACCGGGGCGAGGGCCTGGCGGATGTTGTCGGGCTCGCTGGTTGGCCGGCCGGCCTTGACGTAGTAGCGTTCGGCGTGTTCCTCGTAGGCGCCCATTAACTGGCCGATCGAGATGGACTCGGCGCGTTCAGCGGACGTGGAAGGGCGGCGGCGATTCGCCAGCCATTCGGCGAGGAGTCGGTCGTACGTCGCCCGGCTGGAATGGGCTGAGGTAATGGTCCTTGCCGCTAGGCGTGACCACGGCCTGCCCCGAGGGCTTTTGGAGTCGATAGGAAGGGGTTCGCACGGGCATGGCGGGGTCCCTGAAAGCCGCAACCCGGTAGACTACCGGATTCGAGAAGGCTTCTGGGCCGCACTGCCCGACGCGGACAGGTATCCTAAATCAAGGATTCGGAGGGACTTGCGTCTAATCGGGGCGACAGGATTTGAACCTGCGACCTCACGGACCCGAACCGTGCGCTCTAGCCAGGCTGAGCTACGCCCCGTCTTGCAGATAACAAGTATGATCTTAGCGAACCCGGCGCTCCTGTCAATCGCAGGATTGGGGCGCCCTGAATGGAATCGCCCCGCCCAGTCGAAAAATAGGGTGCGGGGTTGCCAGGCCGATTACGGGCGTGATCCTCTCTCGGGTTGAGAGTGTTGCTCGATCGGACTTCGGACTCCGGTCATGAATTGGTGCCAGTCTCGCCCGATCGTCGGAAGGTCTGGTCCGAAAGCCCGGCGGAAGGCCTCGATGAAGCGTTCGCCTCGCGGTTCGGACACGGCCTCGGCGATTGTTGTGTCGGGAGTGCGAAGCAGGTCCACGAATGTCGCGAACCCTGGGCCACGTTGCACTCGCAGGTAATACACCAACGCCCAGGCCTCCGCGTAGATTTCTTGTCCGTAACCACGGCCAAAATCCAGGTCACGGACCAGCCGTTCCAGTCGAGTCGGCCGATGGATACGTCGCCAGTCAGGCAAGCGATGGTCGTCGACCCGGCTTATACCCGCCCATCGGCCGCCCCGGACCACCTCAAATTGGGCCGCGAGACCCTCGTGTAGCCAGACCGGGAATGCGTCGTGAGACGGGACCAGTCCGCTGTTGTGGGCCAGATGGTGGACCATCTCGTGCGAAGCCAGCCCCAGGTCGTTCGATCGCCATTCCAGGTCGAGTCTTGCCAGATTCCAGGCCGTTTCGCGACCCCGCCGGTCGAGCCCCGATCGGTCGATCAGCCGCGGCGGCTCGTCGGTCAGCTTCAGGCGGATACGCGATCCGGGCGGCATCGCGCCGAGCTCGATCGAGGCCCGGCTGAGAGCCTCCTGACGCCGGCGGAGCGTCTCTCGTGCCGATCGCTGGGCCTCTCCGCTTCGGGCATCGTAGGCGACGACCGTTGCCCAGGTCGGATGATAGTAGCCGGCGGTCGTGGCGAAGGCGTCGGCTCCCTGTCGATGAAGGAACGAGAGATAGTCGGCCCGATCGGCGAACCACGCCGAGACGAGTCGCTGTGGGGGAACACGCAGCTCGATTCCCTGCGCGGCGAAGAGGAGATGGAACCCAGCGATCACACGTTCCAGGACCTCGATCCGCTCGGCTGCCTCGGCATCGTTGTGCTGGTGGAGGAGCAGGACATGCGGTCCGCGCGCCTCCTTCATCTCGACCCCCAGAGCCTTTCGAAAGCTGGAGGCGTCTGGGTCGGGACAGGGTTCCCCAAGCCTGTCGAGGATTGTGACCATCCTCGTGGTCGGCCCGTGCGATGGGTCGATCGCGTGCAAGTCGTGCAACTCAGGGACGACCTCGGTCGTCAGGCCGTTCTCGATGGCCCACCAGGCCGCCGCGAATCGCGCGGCGAATCCCGCGTCTCTGGCCGATCGGCGGCGAGATTCCCACTCGGTAGGCGGCCAGAATCCTGGGACCCGCCGAGCGATGTCGTCGCGATGTAGCTCTAGCCGCCGGTCGGGAAGAATGAGAACGATCCGGTCGCCGACGGTCTCTGTTGGGAGCTGGACGCTGCCGCCGCCCCGGAAATAGATCAGATCGGCCGTCGCCTTTCCGTTCAGAAGGGCCAGGCCGATGGCCGCCGCGACCAGGCCGAGGCGGATGGGTCGGTGTCCGCGTCGATCATCCATGAGCGTCGCCCTCCCGGGGCCGCTCGGGTTGTGGTCGAGGACCCTCGTGGCCAACGATCCTACTCCCGTTCGCGATCCGCCACAACGCCGCTCCTGCCCTGCGGCATCCCCGGTCCTTCTGGTAGATTAAGGGACCTGGGGAGATCGATTGCGACAACGATTGCCCAGAGGGAGGTCGGGATCTGATGGCAATCAGAAGCGAGGACAACGTCTCGGCATCGGGCCATCGACCCTGGTGGCGCAGGCCAATTCGGCTCCATCCTGGCGCAGAGGCGATAACCTGGACGGCGGTGGTCGCGGGCCTGGTCTTCCGCCTGCTCGCCTACACGAGCAACCGATCGCTCTATCGCGACGAGGCTTCTCTCCTCCAGAACCTCGTCCGGCTTGATGTCTTCGACTTCAAGACGGTTCTGACCGAGTACCAGCTTGCGCCCCCCGCTTTTCTGGCGATCGAGCGGATGCTCGTCCGACTTCCCGGCAACGACGTCCTCAACGCCAGGGCTCTGCCGCTCGTCTTCGGGATCGCCTCGATGTTCCTCTTCCGACTCGTCGCCCGGCGCTTTCTGACGCGAGACGCCGTCCCGATTGCGGTCGGGCTCTTCGCGCTCTCCGATTGGCTGATCTATTACTCCTCGGAGATCAAGCAATATTCGTGCGATCTGGCCCTTACCCTGGCGGCCCTGCTCCTGGCAACCGGGCCAGCGGTCGAGGGGCGGCTCCCAATCCGTAAACTGGCGGCGATTGCTGGGTTCGGGGTGGTGGGATTCTGGTTCTCGTATCCAATCGTTTTCGTTCTGGCGGGGGTCGGTCTGTATCTGTTCGCGACGGCGATCCGCCGGCGCGACCGGCGGGCTCTGCTCGCTCTGCCGGCGATCGGCCTGCTCTGGGGGGCCAGCTTCGGGGCCTGCTACCTTGTCTCGCACCGAATGCTCGACCAGGGTCGATTTATCTGGGACTGGTGGGATTTCGCCTTCCTCCGGATTCCGCCTCATTCGATGAACGAGTTGAAGCTCGAGTGCTGGCAGTTGCTCAATGTCTTTGACAGCCCCTCGGACGTGAAGACACCGCTCGGTCCCGTGGCGACGGCGTTTCTGGCCCTGATTCTGGCACTGGCGGGTTTGGTGGCGATGGGCCGGCGATGGCCGGGTGGTTTGTTCCTGATGACGGCCCCTTTTGCCCTTGTGCTGGCCGCCTCAGCGCTCCGGCAGTATCCGTTTCATGGGAGATTACTGATCTTTCTGGTGCCAATGGTACAGATGCTCGTTGCTCAGGGAGCGGCGACGCTCGGACGGGCGAATGGTCCCCGGCTTACGATTATCATCGGCGCCTTTCTCCTGATTCAGCCTGCGAGTGATGCCGTCTGGCACCAGTTCGTCCGGCCACTTTACCATGATGGTTTTGACTCGCACGGCGACCTCAGGCCCGACCTGCTTGACGAGGTCGGCGCCGAGAATGTCGACCTAGGGCGGTCGCGATGATGAACCATGCCGAAAGGCCGATGCCAGGGCGGGCCGTCTGGATTCTCTGTGCGACGCTTCTGGTGGCCGCTGGGCTTCGTGGCTATCGGCTCGGGCAATGGAGTTTCTGGTACGACGAGGTCGTGACGATCCGGCTGGCGCTCGCGGATAACCCGTGGTCGCTCCTCGACCGACTGGCCCAGATTGACGCGACCCGAGCGCCACTCCATCCGATGCTTCTCGAAGGCTGGGTCATGGTTTTCGGGGCGTCGGAGGTCTCGGCGAGACTGTTGAGCCTGCTCTGCGGGCTGGCGACGGTCGGTCTTGTCTTCGCGATTGGACGAGTCGCCTTCGACACCCACGCCGGGCTCTGGGCCGCCTGGCTGGCCGCGTGGAGTCCGGTGCTGATCGTCTATTCCCGAGAAGCCCGGATGTATGCCTGGCTGGTCGCCGTGACCTGTTTCTCATGGCGGATGCTGCTCGGAGCGGGTCGATTGGCCGCGACAGGAGCGATCGCCCATGGGGTCAGT
The DNA here is from genome assembly GCA_027449865.1 of Planctomycetales bacterium. Classification (GTDB taxonomy): domain Bacteria; phylum Planctomycetota; class Planctomycetia; order Isosphaerales; family Isosphaeraceae; genus JAKAUH01. Next base: position 74,894 of record DAIDKV010000004.1, on the reverse strand, counting down.
CTCGTCGCGTTGGGATACTCGCATCCACTGGGGCTTTTGATGACGGCAACGCTCGGCCTGGCCAGCTTGACCAGGGTTCGCGAGCGGTTCGGGTCGTGGACGCGGTGGCTGGCGATTCACCTCATTCCGGCGGTGATTGTGGCGTTCTGGATTCCCCGATATCTCGATCACCCGCCTGAGTTCCTCAGCGGTCCCCTGCCCTGGCGATTCCTGCTTGGAACGTCGATCGGGTTCGTCGGTGGGAACTTCGTGACGCTGGCCGGACTAGTGGTCCTGATCGCCTGGGGGATGGTTCAAGGCGAGTCCATTTCCAGGCGATGGCGGGCGCTGGTCTCGCTCCTCCTCTGGTGGATTGTCCCTCCGTTGGCGTTGTATCTCTACTCGCTCGCCTTCCAGCCAATCTTCGGTCCTGCGCGCTACACGGTCTTCTCGGCGCCTGCGTTCCTGATCCTGGTCGGTCTGGGCCTTTCGCGATTGCCGTCGATTGTCCGATATTCTCTTGCAGCGGGATTGACGGCCCTCGCCGCGTCGGGTCTCTGGGCCCAGGCTTACGACCCCACGATCCGAGCCGACTGGCGAGGCTTCGCGGCCGATCTTGTCGCGCGAGCGGAGAGTCCGGTTCTGGTGATTATCGCGCCTCCTGGCCCGGGTCGTCATGTTGAGGTGGAGACGGCCCGATATTATCTGCCTGCCGGGGTCATTCCGATCGGGCTTGACGAGGCGACCGTCGGTCGACTTGAAGTGACCCCGACGGTTTACCTGGCGGTGGGGACGCGGCAGGGCATTCCGGTTTCTGCGTGGCCCGAGCGAATCGGCCCGTACGAGTTCCGCGTCGATCGGACGTATCCGGGGCTAATCACCTTTCGGGCCGAGCATCGACCGCCGAGGGTGGGGCTTCGCGGCAGGAACGGGATGCGGGGCCGCGACGTTCTCGGCAACCGGTTCGAGGACCGGGAGCATCACCGCGGCGAGGTCGCGCTCGAAGGCGGCTCGCGAGTCGCCCAGGGCCTTGCGGGTCGCGGCCCCGATTTGAAGGCTTCGTTGCTTCATTTCCGCCGGGATCGCGCCCAGGCCGAGTGACTCGATCAGGCCGAAGGCTCGCTTGACCTGCGGGTCCTCGGCGATGTCGTTTCCCTCGTCGGGTCGTACCTGATCGGCACGGACGGTCGTGGCGCGGGTTCCGTAGGCCGTCCAGTTCCCCGCGGCACTCAGGACCCAGAACGTTGTCTCGATCGTGACACCGCCGAGGTCGGGTGCGATCGTCAGCCCCGTTACCACGGCCCCAATCCGTCCGCGCCTGGCCACGGCTTTTAACTTCTCGGCGAGTGGATCAGGCTGATTCGCGCCTCCCTCGGGATTGAGCAGCCGGCCGATCTCCGAGAGGGCCATCGAGGGATCGATCGCGCCGACTGCCCCGCCAGGCCCGGGATCCGGCAGGACAGTCGCCTGATATCGGAGGAAGCGCAGGCCCGAATCCATGGCGATTTCGGTCGCGGCGCGTCGGGCCAGCCAGAGGGCCTCGGGCTCGGGAATCGGTGGCAGCAGACGATCCAGCGGGGCTGCCGGAGCCTTTGGGTCGACGATCAATCCCCTCGCTTCCAGGGAACTGGTCAACCTGGCCGAATCCTTCGATTCGGGATCGGCGATGCCGTTCGTCCATGCGAGGCGGAGTAGCCGGCTCGCGGAGATCGGCTGGCGGTCGAGTTGTCGGATCTCGGTGCGCTGGAGTCGGACCGGGATGAGCGGCGTCTGGACCGCGGAGGTCGGATCGGCCAGCCGCTTTTGTTCGCGGTCGATCCAGCGCAAGATGCGATCGTCGTCTCCCACCCCCGACGATTTCTCCCGCTCGCCTCGCCAGGCTGAGAGCCGTGCCCGGCGTTGCTCGATCGCCCTGGTCGCGGCGACCGCGGCGGCCCGATCCCAGGTCTTCAGTTGACCATCGGCGTTTTGCTCGGCCCACGACCGGCTCACCACGAGGTCGACCTCGCCGTGTCGGCCAGTGGCCGTGACCAGCCCCAGCACGATCGTTCCGTCCTTCAAGGTGACCCGGTCGGCGGGTGTCGCGGCAAGGAGCAACACGCCGATTCCCATCGCGATCATCATCGTGGAGCCCTCGGGCTCGGAAGGAACCACGGAGACTCAGAGAAAACCAGCAAGCCGTTCTGGCGCTCGATTTCCTGGTCTCTGTGGAGCATTCCTCGGGGAGACTGCATGATCGACCCGCCATGATTATGATAGCCGTGGAGGGAAGTGGAAGTCTCATGATCTCGATTGAGCCGCTGGGAGATTGTGCCTACCTCGCACACCTGCCCGACGAGCGATCGGCGGCGGGCTGGGCCAGGGCTTTGCGCCGGCTCGACTGGGAGGGCGTGACCGACGTCGTCCTCGCCTATCGGAGCGTGGCCGTCTTCGCCGATCCCGATCGGCTCGATCCCGAGGTTCTGGGGGCCCGACTCCGGACGATCGATCCGGCATCGCCGGGCCCGATTGCAGAGGGGCGGTTGGTGGAGATTCCAGTTCTCTACGATGGCGAGGACCTTCCTGATGTGGCCGACCGGACCGGGCTCACCTCCGACGAGGTGATCGCCCTGCATTCTGGGACGACCTACGAGGTCTTCGCGATCGGGTTCTTGCCGGGCTTTCCGTATGCCGGCTACCTGCCGGATCGGCTCTCGGGCCTCGCCCGTCGAGAGTCGCCGAGGGTTCGGGTGCCGGTGGGTTCGGTGGCGATCGCCGGTCGCCAGACGGGGATCTATCCAGGCGAGTCGCCCGGCGGCTGGCATCTGCTCGGCCGGACCCCGATTCGGCTGGTCGACCTGGAGGCGGGAGTCTTTGCGATCCAGGCCGGCGACCGCATCCGCTTCCACCCGATCCTGACGGACGAATTCGAGATCCGACGCCATGACCATCACCATCCCTGACCGACCCGCGACCATCGATCTGAACGCCGATCTCGGCGAGGGATGTCCCCATGACGCCGAGCTGCTGGACGGTCTGGTTTCCTCGGCCAGCATCTGCTGTGGCGCCCATGCCGGCGGCCCGGATGTCATCTGCGCCACGCTCGCCCGGGCCCGAGATCGTGGAGTGATTGTGGGGGCCCATCCGGGATTTCCGGACCGCGAGCACTTCGGACGTCGCGAGCAGTTGATCTCCGCCGAGGCGGTCTCGGCGCTGATCCTTGACCAGACCGCCACACTGATCGACCTGGCCGGCGAGGCGGGCCTCGCGATCCGTTTCCTCAAGCCTCACGGCGCGCTTTACAATCAGGCTCAGCGCGACGAGGAGATCGCTCGCGGCGTGATCGCGGCGGCCGAGACGCTGGGCCTTCCCTTGCTCGGCCTGCCCGACTCGATCCTTCACCGATTGGCCTCGGCTCGCGGAGTCCGATACATCCCCGAAGGATTCCCCGACCGCCGATATCGCGACGACGGTTCGCTGGTCCCTCGTTCCGAGCCCGACGCCGTCCTGCACGATCCCCGTGAAATGGAAGTCCAGTTGCTCGCCATGATCGCCTCCGGCCGCGCGGCGACCCTCTGCATTCACGGCGACGATCCCCGCGCTGTCGAGAATGCCCGACTCGTGCGCCGGGTCTTGCTGGCTCAAGCCATGGTCGTTCGTAGCTTCGCCGCGAGAGAGGACGCGGGATGAGCCTGATCGTCCTCAAGCCCGGGCTCTTCACGACTGTGCAGGACGCCGGCCGAATTGGCTATCGGGAGTGGGGCGTTCCGACCGGAGGCGCCTTCGATCAAGGTTCGGCTGGAATCGCCAACGCGATCGTCGGTAACGACCCGGATCAGGCGGTCCTGGAACTGACGCTCCTGGGTGGTGAGTATTCAGCGAAATCGCCCCTGGCTCTGGGGATTGCCGGCGCGCCGATGGAGGCCCGAATCGAGTCGTCGGATGGGGCCGTTCGCGATCTGGAGATCCCGTCAAGCGTGACCTTGCAAGCCGGCGATCGATTGATCCTGGGCTGGGCAGGCGAGGGGGCCCGGACGTATCTTGCGGTCCGGGGCGGATGGCGGACACCGATCCGGATGGGAAGCCGGTCGTCCGAGGATCGGCTCCAGTCTGGCGACATCCTTCCGGCGGAGACGGGAACGATCCGCTCGCGGCGGCTGGCCAGGCCCGATGGGAGATTCCCCACGGCCGAGCCGTTCCGCGTCCTCGACGGCCCCGATGCCGCAATCCGTGGTGCCTGGATCGATCCGTCTTATCGCGTCGGCTCGCGGAGCGACCGAATGGGGCTTCGCCTCGAAGGGGAGCCGATCGCGGTCGAATCGTCCGTCAATCGACTTTCGGCGCCGGTGGCGCCGGGAGCCGTCCAGGTGGCCGGTGGGCGTTTGATCGTTCTCGGTGTCGCGGGTGGGACGATGGGCGGATACCCACACATCGCCCAGGTGATCTCGGCCGACCTCGACCGCCTCGGCCAGCTCCGTCCCGGAGACCTCCTGCGCTTTCGACGGACCACCCTCGACGAGGCCCGCGCCGAGGCTCGGGCGCTTCGGATCGCCCGGCGAAATCTCTTGCTGCGTATCGCGACCGCCGCGCGAGACGACTGAGCCGCGCCCGTGGGATTAGCCTGGGAGCAGATCCAGGAACGAGAATCCATCGCGATGGACGACCTCACCGGCACGGACGGCGATCTTGCGGCGGAAGGCCGGGGATCGCGTGCAGAAGGTGTGGAACTCGCCCCGCTCGCCGCAAGGGTCGACCCCGTCGGGAAGCTCGGCCATGAGCGAAGCATCGAACGACCTGCCGAGGAATCGCTCCGTCAGTTGCGCGGGGTCGACGCAGGTGAGAATGGCTTCCATTCCCGACTGGATCATCCGTTGGGCCAGGCCGGAGGTCGCGTTGGGGGTCTCCCAGATCGGGAAGATCGGCTCGATACCCGAACCGTCCAGAAGCCGGACGCGATAGTCTCGCACGTCTTCCAGGAAGAGGTCACCGAAGGCCATTCGCGTGATGCCCGCCGATCTTGCCCTGGCGATCGCGGACCTCATCCGATCCTCGTACGCCTCGTTGGTGCAGGGGAATGGCAGTGGGACCGGGATCATCGGCAGACCGGCGGCCTCGGCCTGAGCCTCGACCAGCTCGCGCCGGACGGCGTGCATCGCGACGCGATCGAACGCCTCGTTGAACGTTGTCAGTAGACCGACAACCTCGACCTCGCCCCTCTCCCGAAGGATGTGCAACGCCCAGGCGGCATCCTTGCCGGAACTCCACGACAGCAGGGTTTTCGGTCGGATCGCGGGCATGGTCGGTGGAATCTCCTCGATGCGATTTCTCGACTCATCTCAAGCTCGGAATGGCGATGCGGGGCACGCGGCTTGCGTCGGAATCGGGGGCGTTGGCGGTGCGAGACAGACCGCTCCGGCCGGCGCGGGAGGGATAACCAACCCCCCCAGACGATGTTGCACCTCACGGCGCTCCACGGCACTTTTTGAGGTCTGCGTCGATGCCATTCTGACTTGCAAAATAGGCTCCAAAGCCACTTTCGGGAGTCTCAAGGAGACCGCCGCACGCCGAAACGATCGACCGCCTTCCGCCAGCCGGGAAAATCAGGGTCCGGCCTCAATTCCGCGAGCGGCGACCACATCGTGCGCGGCGGCCCATTGCCTGAGATCCTGCCGAGAAATCGCGGCGGCCATCAGGTCGGGGAAGAGATCCGGCGTGCAGGCGAAGACCGGCATTTGAAGGGCCGCCATCCGTCGGGCGTGCTCGTGATCATAACACGGCGCGCCTTCATCATTGAGCGCCAGCAAACCAATCACCTGTACGCCTGAGGATGCCAGCGATCCCAGCACGCGAAACATCCCCTCGCGATCGCCCCCCTCGAACAGGTCGCTGATCAGCACGAGAATGGTCTCGCCCGGCTGTCGGATGAGTCCCTGGCAGTAGGTGAGGGCGCGGTGGATGTCGGTCCCGCCGCCGAGCTGAGTGCCAAAGAGTAGCTCGACCGGATCGTGCAACTCGGCCGTCAGGTCGACGACCGCCGTATCGAAGACGACGATGCTCGTCTTCACCGCCGGCAGGCTCGCCAGCACGGCGCCGAAGATTCCGGCGTAGACGACGGAGCTTGCCATCGATCCGCTCTGATCCACGCAGAGGACGATCTCGCGTAACGCCTGACGCTTTCGGCCGTAGCCGATCCGGACCTCGGGGATGATCGTCTGGTAGTCGGGCTGGAAGTGTCGGAGGTTGGCGCGGATGGTCCGGTTCCAGTCGATCTCGTTGTGGCGTGGGCGTCGGTTGCGGACCGCCCGGTTGAGGCTCCCCATCACGGCCTGCCGCATCGGGCTCGCCAGTTTGCGTTCCAGCTCCTCGACCACTTTTCGGACGACCAGTCGGGCCGTCTCCAGGCTTTCGCCAGGGAGGGCCTGCCTGAGCGAGAGGAGATTGGCGACGAGGTGGATGTCGGGCTCGACGGCCTCGAGCAGTTCGGGCTGGGCGAGCATGGCGCGGAGGTCGAGCCGCTCGATGGCGTCTTTCTGAAGAAGCTGGACGACCGGGCGCGGGAAATACTTCCGGATGTCGCCGAGCCATCGCGCCACGTTGGGCGCCGAGCCGCCGAGCCCGCCCCGACGTCCCTTGCCGCCGCCGCCTCCTCCTCCGCCGCCGGGGTTATAGAGCTGCGCCAGCGCGGCGTCGATGTTGGCGTCGTCTCCCTGAAGCCCCGCGCCGGTGCCGTCGGCATCGCCGCCCAGGACGAGCCGCCATCGTCGGAGCCGTTCGTCGTCGGTGCGGGGAGCCATTCAGGAAGCCTCCGGGGTGTCGAGGCCGAGCATCGCCGAGAGCAGCGGGAGGACTGTCGCGGCCCGATCCTCGTCGAAGTCGACGGGCGCGGCTGGCTTTCGGGCGGGCGACGCAGCGCCCGCCTTCACGCCCCGCCGCGCCTTCTCGCCGAGGTTCCTGCGCAGCGGGGCCTCGAAGGTTGAGAACGTCCGACGGAGCATCGGCAGGAGTTCGGTGAAGGCGTCGGCCGGGACCGAGGCGAGCCAGCCGTCGAGGATCGCGAAGAGACCGTCGTCGTGATAGAGAAGTTCGCCGCTCCCTCGGAGGAAGCCGTCGATCCAGGCGGCGGCGCGAGGAGGGTCGGCGGCCTTCGAGACGGCGAGGTTCATCCGCCGGGCCGTCTCCTCGGCGTCGAATGTGCCTCCGTCGAGCAGGAGCCGGACGCATCGCCCCGCGACCAGCCCGTGCAGTCGGTCGGAGCCTGTCAGCTTCGCGAGCGTGGCCTGCCACATCTTCAGGTGTTCGGGATTTTCGATCAGGACGATGGCGTCGTTGGCGCTGTGAATCGCCTCGAACATCGCGGCGGCGGCCTCGTCGTCGAGCGAGGCGCAGGCGCCTGGGAGCCCGATGCAGGCCCGCGCGACGATCCCGTTGGTCGCGTGGGCGACGGCCTCGGCGTCGGTCTTGCGGACGTTGCCGTACCGGAGCAGGCTTGCCAGCGGCGGTAGCGCGTTGAGAAGCTGGACCGCGTCGCTGGAGAGTGCGGCGCGTTCCTCCAGACGGGCCATGATCCGCTCGACCGAGGCCGGGAGATCCGCGAGCATGGCACGATCGAGGAGGGACGTCAGCGCGGGCAGATCGGGCGCCCTCGCGGCGAGGTCGTCGGCGCGGGCGGTCGCGGCGTCGAGCACCGTTGACCCCCAGAGGCTGGCCTCGATCAGCGCCACGGCCAGCTCGGGCCGCCACTGGAGCTTCCACGCTTCCTTGAACGTTCCGCGGCCGGTTGTGCGTTCGATGGAGCCCCAGGGCACGCCGATCATCCCGAGCCGATGCAGCAACCGGCTCCGCTGCAAATCGGTCTCGTTGCGTAGATCCAGTTCGAGGGGCCTTGGCTCGGGGTCGGGCTTGAGGCGGAGCGACTTCTGGAGCCGTTCGAGGTCGCGGACCAGCGGGACCGTCGGCGTCTCCTCGGGAACGCGCCCCAGCGCTTCGCCGACGATCAGCTTCCGACGGATCAGCCGCATGGGAATGTCGTCGCCGAAGCAAAAGATGGCGCGTGCGGCCTCGGTCAGCTCTTCCAGGCCGGGCAGGTGGCGATCGCGGAGCGCGGCGAGCGCCTCGGCCAGGCGAACGGCCTCGATCGCCGAGGCGGGTGAGGCATCGAGCCCCTCGTCACGAAGCAGGCGGGCCACGCGGGTCATCCAGCGTTCGGCGACCTGTCCGGAGCAGGTCCAGAGGTGGTGATACCAGCCCGGCGACTCGACCCCGGCGCCGTAGCCACTCTCGGAGCCGAGCCGGCCGTGGGTCCAGGGAACCCAGGTCGCGGCAACCTTCGCCGTTGGCATTTCTTTGAGGAGGGCGTCGTCCTTGGAGGCGGGCGGCCATCGGTCCTCGGCGAGCGCCGGCGCGTGCCAGGCGCCGCAGACAACGGCGATCCGGCGGAAGCCCTCGGCGCGGGCGGCGCGGATCGTCCGCCTCATGTGGGCCTCGCGGCGGAGTTCTCGGCGGTCCTCGACCGGCGGGACCGAGGCGCGCACCTCGGCCATCGCTTCGAGGATCGCGGCGAAGAGGTCGGCGCCGTCGCGGCGGTGCTCGACGACGTGCTCCCACCACCGTTCGCCCTCGCCGAAGCCGGCCGCCTCGGCGAGCACCTGCAAGGGGTCGATCCGAAGCTGTCTCGCGAGCTTCGGCGAGATCGGTTCGTCCTCACCGTTCGCGCCGGGCTCGGGATTCGGCTTCACCTCCGCAGGCTCATCCTCGTCAGATGCGATCCCGAGTTGATGTTTCATCGGGAGATCCATGAACCGGACCGCGAGCTTTTTCGCGAGTGCGAACTGGATCGCCTGCCACTCGGGCGAGAAGAGGGCGAACGGGTAATAGACGGCCTGCTTCGGCTCCTCGGGTCGATAGATCAGGAGGGCGACGGGTGGTTCCATCCCGTTGAGCCCGGCGAGCGCGATGAGGTCGTTGGCATCGGGAGGGCCCTCGATGAGGACGACCTCGGGCGCGATGGCTTCGAGCGCAGCGGCAACGCTGCGTGCCGAGCCCGGCCCGTGATGACGGACGCCGAGGACGTGGATCGAGGTGGGATTTGCCGTTTTCATGGTTTTCGGCTCAGAACCCGCAGTCGGGCGAGGAGACACGTGGCACGGGCTCTCCGGGATGGTCTGCGGCCCATCGGTAGGCCTCCGACAGGGCCTTGCGGTTGCGCGCGTGGCAGAGGAAGTAATCCGCCATGCCATGCGAATCCCGCGAAGCCTCCTCGAAGCTGCGCGCCTCCTTCGCGTTGGCTTCGGCCCAGTACAGCATCTCCCGCCTTTGATCCTGGCGTCGAATCGCCATTACGGCCCCCATCGCGAGACCGATGGCCAGGACCGCGATCGCCATCCGGCCCGTGCCCGAGATCCGCTGGCTCCCGGCCAGTCCCCAGAAGACGACCCCGCAGAGCCCGACCTGAAGTGAGGGGAGCGGCAAAAACAGCAGGGGCCGGACGTTGAGGAATCGCCACGGGGTGAAGAACAGGTAGATCCACGTCTCAACCACGGCGCTGAGGATGACGGCGATGAGGGCCAGCCGAAACCCGCGCCTTGGGGCGGCGGAGCGGCGGAGGAGCAGGAACAAGCTCCAGCATCCCAGGAGCATTGCGACGGTGAGAAAGACTAACTGCAAGAGCACGATGAAGAGGCCTGCCAACAGCAGCTCGAAGTCGGGCACGCCCATCATGATGGGACCTCCTGGATTCCGCGGCCCAATTTTGCCGGAGTTCTCAAGACTCTCCGTTCATCGCCGCCAGTCGGGCTCGGGGACATCCGGCAACGGCTCCTCCGGATGATCCGCGGCCCATCGGAACGCCCGGGCCATCTCGGCACTGTATCGCGCCCAGAGTCGATCCCGATTCGCGAACTCGCGCGAGACCTGGGCGGAGTCCCCCGTTTCGTCGCGCGCCCGCTCCGCCCAGCCGGCGGCACTCGCCTCTCCCTCGCTCACGTGCTTCGCCCAGGTCTCGGCCCCCGCCAGCAACCACTGCTTGCGCTCCCACCGATGGATTCCTCGGACGGCACCCATCGGGAAACCAATCGCCAGGACCGCGAGCACCAGCCGGCCCGTGGCGGAGATTCGCCGGCTCCCGGCCAGCCCCCAGAAGATCACCGCGCAGAGGCTGATCTGGAGCGGGACGACGAGCAGATAATTCGAGAAGCCCGGATGCGGGGAGTAGGGAATATGGTGGAGCAGGAAGCTCCACGCCTCGGCCAGGACGCTTAGCCCGGTGGCCATGAGCGCGAGACGGAGCCCGCGCCTCCGGTCGCCGGGCCGTCGGACGACGAGCAGGAGCAGGCTGCGGGCCCCCAGGACCACGGCCGCCACGAACAGGGCCAGCAGCACAATCAGGAGGATTCCGATCGGCGCGAGTCCCGAGGTCGAGAAGCTGGGGGCCATGTCCACGACGAGTCCTCCGGGATTTTCCGGCGATCTTCGAGGCGAGTTCGATCGGCTCTCGATCTTTCGAAGATCGCCGGCTGGAGCCGGCTCCTGCAAGAGACCACCCGGGCGAGCAGCGTTCCCGTTTCAGCTCACCTCGCGACAGGCGCGGTAGAGGTCCTTCCAGCCGTCGCGTTCCTTCACCACGGCTTCGAGGTATTCGAGCCAGACGACCCGATCCTGCACCGGGTCCTTCACGACGGCGCCGACGAGTCCCGAGGCGACGTCCCCAGCACGCAAAACGCCGTCGCCAAAATGCGCCGCCAGGGCAAGCCCCTGGTTCACGACCGAGATCGCCTCGCCGGTGCTCATGGTCCCGCTCGGCTGCTTGACCTTCGTCTTGCCGTCGGCGGTCTGGCCGTCGCGCAGTTCGCGGAAGACGGTGACGACCCGACGGATCTCCTCCAGCCCCGGCGGCTCGGCCGGCAACTCCAGCGCACGCCCCAGGGCCTCGACCCGAATTCGGACGATATCCACTTCCTCCTCGGCGGTGGACGGCGGCGGCAGGACGACCGTGTTGAACCGCCGCTTCAGCGCGCTCGACAGGTCGTTGACGCCCTTGTCGCGGTTGTTCGCGGTGGCGATCACGTTGAAGCCCTTCGTTGCCTGGAGCTGGGCGTTCAGCTCGGGGATCGGGAGGGTCTTCTCGGAGAGAATCGTGATGAGCGTGTCCTGGACGTCGGCCGGGATGCGGGTCAATTCCTCGATCCGGGCGATTTGACCGTCCTTCATCGCCCGCATGAGCGGGCTCGGGACGAGCGCCTCCATCGACGGGCCCTTCGCCAGCAGGAGGGCGTAGTTCCATCCGTATCGGATGGCCTCCTCGCTGGTGCCGGCGGTCCCCTGCACCAGCCGGGTCGAGTCGCCCGAGATCGCCGCGGCCAGGTGCTCCGAGACCCAGCTCTTGGCCGTTCCCGGCACCCCGAGCAGGAGCAGGGCGCGGTCGGTCGCGAGCGTCGAGACGGCGATCTCGATCAATCGTCGGTTGCCGATGTACTTGGGCGAGACGACGAACCCGTCCGGCAGCTTGCCGCCGAGGAGGTAGGTCGAGACGGCCCACGGTGAGAGCTGCCATTGGGGCGGTCGCGGGCGGTCGTCGGCCTTCCGGAACGCCGAGAGTTCCTCGGCGAACTGCTCCTCGGCGTGTCGACGGAGGACGGTGACGGCGGCGTCCTCGGAGGCGGCCTGGACGGCGGCCGTCGATTTGGCGGGAGGCGACTTTGTCTTGCCGACGGCCTTGCTCATCGGGCGAGCTCCTGGTGCATCTCGCGGCGTTGCTGAAGCGTGCTGACGAACTGATGGAAGTACTGGACGAGGTGGCCGAGATCGCCGGAGGGCGAGACACCCTCGACCTCGCTCGCCAGATGGGGCGGGACCCGACTCCCCAGCGCGTTGAGGTAAGCCCAGAAGAACCGGTCGTACTTCGACTCCCCGCCGTCGGCCGCGATCTCCTCGCGGATGTGTCGAAGCACCTCGCGGGCCAGCTCCTCGCCGATCGGTGCCTGGATCATGTACAGCAGGTGGAAGGTCGGGCTGCCGGGCCGGAAGACGCGGTCCTCGACGCGGAGGGATTCGAGGATCATCGCGTCGCGACGGTCGGGGCCCATGGATTGGAGAAGCCCCCGGATGAGGCCGGGGAGTCCATATTCCTCCCCGGGCAGGTTCCGCAGGAGGGCCTCAGCCCAGTCTCCGTCTCGCTCGCGGACGACGGGGCGGGACAAGGAAATCCAGAGGTCCTGTCCCCACGGGTTCGAACGAAGGGATGCGATCAGGCGATCGGGGGTCGGGAGGTCAGTAGTCGCCCATGTCGACAGCGGCGCCGCGGCGATGATCTGGCGGAGCCACCAGGCCCGCTCGCCCGTGCCGACCGGCGGCTTCGGCTCGACGCCGTCGCGGACCATCGCGGCGTCGGACGCCTTCGGCGGGTCGACGATGAGGCCCTGGTCGCTCCACCGGACGCAGGCCCGCGCCCGCTCGGCCATCCGCGCCGAGAGCCGGGAGCCGGTCAGCCGCGGGAGCAGCTCGGCGGCGGCGCGCCGGACCGTCTTCGCCCGGTCGTCGAGCGCCGATTCCAGGAACGGCTCGTCTTCGGGCTGGAGCCCCTCGCCGAGCGCCTCGACGATCGCGGCGCGGCCGTCGGCGGGCTCGGTCGACCAGGTTGTGGCGATCAGATGGCGGGCCTTCGCGGGATCGCTCGCCCGGAGTTCCCGGAGGGCGACCAGCCGCTCCTTCTTCGCCCCGGTCTGCCAGACCTCTTCGGGGTCCCGCCCGGCCTCGCCGCCGAGGTAGCCCCACGCGGTCGGGTTCTGTGCCGAGAGCCATCGGCCCCGTGCGCTGACGACTTTTTGGAGCATCGGACGATAGACGGATTCGCGGCGCCCGAGATCGATCAGGTCGACAAGCAAATCGTCGGGCAGCCGGCACCCCGATTCGGCCAGCAGGTCGAGCCATTCCTCGATCATCGCGACGTAGGGCCCGCCGATCATCGAGCGGAGTCGGTTCGCGGCCTCGGGCCGGCATTCGGGGCGGTGATCCCTGGGGGCTGGATCGGGGATCGGGCCGTCGTCCGTGGGTGGTCTCTGCCCGGCGCGGGCGTAAAGTGTCAAAAGGGCCGAGGAACCCAGCAGGGCCGCCGTCGGCTCCTGTCCCTGGATCTTCTGCAACGCGGGACCGATCGGTCCGTCGGGCAACTCGATCGCGGCCGGCTTCCGCGCGACGCCGACCATCGCCACGGCCGACGCCTGCTGCCAGGCCCGGGCGATCTCGGGCGGTCCCTCGGGGGATGGCAAGGCGGTCGCCCGCGCCTCGGCCTCGGGTCCGACGATCGCCCGGAACCGGCCATCGATCACGGTCGAGAGCGGTAAGAAACACGCGCCATCATATTCGCCGGCGATCGAGATTGGCCGACCGCCGGAGGCCGCGAGCAGGCTCCATCCGCCCTCGAACCTCGGAGAGATCGGCAGCGCGCGGCACTCGGCATCGCGGACGATCCATTGCTCGTCGCGAAACACCGGGACGACGCCCAGGAGGACGATCGGGAAGGTTTCCAGCCAGGGGTTCTTTGCGATCGCACCGGCGTGGGCGGCCAGGGCGTCGGCGATCCGGGAGAATCCGCCGATCTCGGCGATCGCCGATGGTGCCCCGTGTCGGGCCTTCACCAGTGCCCGGAGCGGGAAGGCGCTCGAGAAGAACGACAAATCCGCATCGATCTCGGCCCCGGGCGGGATGGAGACCTCGGCGATCGGCTGCCTCACGTGGGAGAAGTCGAGCAGGAGCGCGGGCTGGCCGGTGGTGCGGCCGACGAGCCAGGTCCGACGAACGCGCAGCATCTCCTCACGCTCTGTCCGCTGGCCGACGACCTGCCAGTGGTCGCGAAATCCGGGACCAGCGCGGACCTCGTCCAGATCGATCGGGTAGCCGACGGCGGCGCGCAGATCGGCCTGGACATCGGGCGGGAGGGAGTCGATCCGTCGATGCGCCTCGATCATCAGATGAAGACGGGCAAGCCGATCGAGCAGGGCGCCTTGCCAGCCCTCGCCGGTGGTCGGAAGGTCGGCAAGCTGTCTCACCCGGCGAGCCACGCCGGGAGCCTGGGCGTCGATCAGGCGGCGGGCGCGGTCGTCCCAGAAGCTGGGCGGGCGGTCGGAGACGCCGGCAAGACCCTGACGGACGAGGTCGGAGAGCCATCGGGCCAGCTCGTCAAGGCCGTCAACGACCTTGATCCGTCGCGCGGATTCCCGCTTCTGCTTCGCGACCCGATCGATGGCCGGCTCGCCGCGCTCGCTTTTTTCCTGCTTCGCCTGATCTTTCGCGGCCTTCTTCTCGGCTCGTTGGGCGCGGCCTTCGAGCCACTCGGAGACCCACGTCGGCGGGTCTCCCTGGGAAAGCGCCGAGGATTGTCCGGCCCAGATCAGGAGGAGACCCAGGCCGTGCTTGCAGGGGAATTTTCGGCTCGGGCACGAGCAGTGAAAGGCCGGCTCGGAAAGCTCAACCTGGACCCTGTAAGGAGTCGATCCGCTCCCCTGACATTCGCCCCAGATCACGCCCTCGGCCTGGCCGAGTCGGACCCACTTCCGCGGCGTGCCGAGGTCCTTCCCCGACTTCGCCGAGGAGGCGTCGGGCGCCAGCGCCAGGACCTGATCGGTACTCCAGACCGCCGCCGACATGGATAACATCCCCCCCCTGCCCCGCATCGTCTCACGAGCCATCGCACGCAGGCCCGGTCATCCTAGCAGGCGTGCGGGCCGAATGCGAAGAAATCCCGGACGATTTACCACAGAGACACAGAGAAATCCCAGCAAGATCGAACATCTGTGAGGACCTGAGGAAAGGCGCCGGACAAGAATTTACCACAGAGACACAGAGACACAGAGAAATCCCAGGAAGATCGAACATCTGTGACGACCTGAGGAAAGGCGTCGGACAAGAGTTAACCACAGAGACACAGAGAAATCCCAGCAAAATTAAATCTCTGCACTACTAAACTTGAGAATCTTGTACGCCGAGTACAATCTCATCACTATAAATAACAGAGCCACTTTTTCACGCAATGTATTCTACGAAGATTTTTCTCTGTGCTCTCTGTGGCTCTGTGGTGAATTCATTCTGATGGGAGGCGGCTCGGCCGCGCTGTGGCTCTGTGGTGAATCGGTTTTTTCGCGCGAACATCAGGGGCGGGTACGGTCTCCATCCTTCCGACGAGAGGCATGCGGCGGCCCGCGGCGCGACGGCCTCGCCGGTCGGCGATCGGCCCGTCGTGTCCCGTGCAGGGATTCGAAACCCCGCGGCCTCCGTCTTTGGTAGCTCAGCGGATAGAGCACCGGGCTCCAAACCCGGGTGTCGCGGGTTCGACTCCCGTCCACCTAGACCCTGAAAAGGTCTCCAACAGCCGGCCCGAGGGGGTCGGACGTCCGCTTGGTCGGCCGACGATCGGCCCTGGGTTTCCGGGGTCGGACGTCGGCAGCAGGAAGGTTGGCCCTGTGGTGCGCGATTCCCGACGTCGCGCGCCGTCGGATCACCGCCGTCGACGCAGGTCGGAGCCCGTCTCCTATGGGCCTGTCCTGCCGGGGCGGCACGGGACCGGCGGCCGTTTCGATCGGGGCGCCACCCCGCATAACCGACTGTGACCGGCGGACGCGCCGGCTCCCGACGGCCCTTCACTCTGAGCGATCACGAAGCGTTGAGAAAAGGCCCCGCGGTCGAGGCCCGGGGCGAGGAGGGCGATCGATGTACCCGATGAAAAACTACCGGATCCAGAGCTACGAGGTCGGCCTCCACTTCCGCGATGGCGAGTTCGTCGGCCTGCTCGGCGAGGGGACGCACTGGTTCCTTGACCCGCTCGGGCAGGTCTCGGTGGAGGTCGTCTCGCGACGGGCGCCTCGGCTCGCTCACGAGAAGCTCGATTTGATCGTCGCCTCGGGGGCGCTGAAGGGGCTCGCGCTGGTGGTCGATTTGAAGGATGATCAGCGGGGGCTGGTCTGGATCGACGGCCGGTTCGCCGCGATCTTGCCCCCGGGGCTGTACGCTTACTGGACCGAGCCGAGGGACGTTCGCGTCGAGGTCGTCGACGCTCGTCGGTCGCGGTTCGAGCACGAGGACCTGCGCGCCATCGCGCGGTCGTCGGTCTCGGCGATGCTCGACATCTGCACGGTCAACCGCGGCTGCGCGGGTGTGTTGTTCCTCGACGGCCGGTATACCGAGACGCTCGCGCCTGGGATTTACGCTTTCTGGAGGGGCGAGGCCGAGGCGAAGGTCGTGGAGGTGGATCTGCGGGAGGCGTCGCTGGATGTCAGCGGCCAGGACGTGATGACGGCCGACAAGGTGACGCTCCGGCTCAATGCGATCGTCAACTACCGGATCGTCGATCCTCGACGCGCCCTCGACGCGGCTGACGACGCCCGACAGGCCCTCTACCGAGAGGCTCAGCTTGCGCTCCGGGCCGTGGTCGGGGCTCGCGAGCTGGATGCCCTGCTCGCCGACAAGGAGGTCGTGGCACGCGAGGTCGAGGAGCTACTTGGCCCTCGGTCGCTTGCGCTCGGGATGGAGGTGCTCTCGGCGGGCGTCCGCGACATCATTCTGCCGGGCGACATGAAGGAGCTGATGAACCGCGTAACCGAGGCTCGCAAGGCCGCCGAGGCCAACCTGGTCACTCGTCGTGAGGAGACCGCGGCGCTTCGGAGCCAGGCGAACACGGCGAAGCTGCTCGCCGAGAACCCGGTTTTGATGCGGCTCCGGGAGCTGGAGGTCCTGGAGAAGGTTGCCGGTAACGGCAAGCTCAGCGTTGTCCTCGGCGAGAAGGGGCTCGCTGATCGGATCGTTAACCTGCTGTGATCGACGCCCCCAGCGCCTCCGCCGAGGCGCGGGGGTATTTTTCAAGACTCCTCGCTCACCACCAACTGGAAGAGCGGAGCGAGGCCCACTAACCCGAAGCGCTAGCGAGGGTTCCGGAGACCGAGGCGGGCCCAGCGTGGGAGGCCCCTCGCGGGCGCTTCGGGTTGGTGTGCGCGGCCCGAGGGCCAAGCCAGTCCGCGGGGACGCCGGCCGTCGCTCGGAATGGTGGTGAGCGAGGAGTCTCCATTTTTCCGAGCGCCCGCGAGTCCGACACCCGATGTCGCCGGCGCGCACGATCTCGTAACATGGGGAGGGAGCTGCGGGAGGGGAAGTCGTCGAGATCACGGTAGCGGATGAGATGGTTCGAAGCATGATCGTTCCCCGGCTAGGAACCCTTGCGAGTTACGAGCGTCTGACCCTCGATGAACTCCGGCCTCTCTCCAGGCTCGTCTCGGCCGATCCGCCGACGCGCAAGACAGATCTCGTCCCATTTCTGGCCGACACGATGTCGCGCGAGGCGAACGTCCGACGGCTCTATGAGGCGCTCGACGAGACGAACCGGTCGGCCGTGCAGGAGGCGACGCACGCCCCGGCCGGTCTGCTGGACCTGGAGCGGTTCCGGGCCAGCTACGGCCGTTCCCCATCGTTCGGCGTGAGAAAAACCCCGACGGCCCTGGCCCTCTTCCTGCCGAGAGACTGGCAGCTCCCGACCGACGTGCAAGCGATCCTCAAATCCTTCGTCCCCCCGCCTCCGGCCTTTACGATCGCCACGATCGACGAACTACCCGAGACGATCGACCTCGGGCCGGAGTCCTCGCACGAGGAAGAGGAAGTTCCGCTCCGCATCCGCGCGACGGCTCCGGTCGCGGAACGCGAGCTTCGTGCGGTCCTCCGGTTGATCGAGGCGGGCCGGGTCCGGGTCAGTGACAAGACCCGTCGGCCGATCGGAGAGACGATCGACGCGGTTCGCTCCGTGCTGACCAACGGGGATTTCTTCGATCCGTCCGTGTCCCGCGAGTATCGCGACGAACCCGTGAACGATTTGACCATCCGGGCCGCCGCCTGGCCGGCGCTGGTGCAGGCGGCGGGGCTCGCCGCGACGTCCCGGAACATCCTCGAATTGACCGAGGCCGGGCGCAAGGCCCTGAACCAGCCGCCCCATGTCGTGCTGCGCATCGCCTGGCGGAGGTGGCTCACGACGACCGACTTCGACGAGTTTCACCGGGTCGACGCGATCAAGGGCCAGCGTAAGGCCGGCCTTACCGCGGTCTCGGGGCGACGGAAGAAGGTTGTCGAGGCGCTCCGCGGGTGTCCGCCTGGCCGATGGGTCGGCGTCGACGATTTTTTCCGGTACATCCGGGCGATGGGGCTTCGGTTCGAGGTCTGCCGCGATGACTGGGATCTGTACATCTCCGATTCGCAGTATGGCTCGCTCGGCTACGACGATCCGCATACCTGGGAGCAGCTTCAGGGCCGGTTCATCCTGGCGATGCTCTTCGAGCCGGCCGCCACGCTCGGCCTGATCGATGTGGCCTACATCCCGCCGCACGACGCCCGCGACGATTTCTCCTCGCGATGGGGCGCGGACGATCTGAGCTGCCTGAGCCGCTACGACGGCCTCAAATTCCTCCGGCTCAATCCCCTCGGCGCCTGGTGCCTGGACCTCGCCGAGGAATATCATCCCGAGCCCTCGGCGTCGGAACCCCACTTCCGCATCCTGCCGAACCAGGACGTGGTTGCCCTGCAACGCCCTCCCGACCCGTCCGACGTGCTGATGCTCGATCGCGTGGCCGAGCGGACGTCTGACTCGGTCTGGAAACTGGATCGTGGGAAGATCCTCGCCGCGGTCGAGCGCGGGATGGCTCCCGCCGAGCTGGAGGCGTTCCTGGTCGAGAACGGACAGGGCCCCCTGCCCCAGCCGGTGCAGGTTTTGATGGCCGACCTCTCGGAGCAGTCTGGTCGCCTCCGCGACCTGGGGACCGTCCGGCTGATCGAATGCGCTGATGCCGAGACGGCCCAGCTCCTGGCCGCGGACCGACCGCTCGCCAAACTTTGCCAGCGGGCCGGCGATCGGAGCCTCGTGTTCCGGGCCGAGGACGAGTCAGCCCTCAGGGCCCGGCTCCGAAAGCTGGGATATGTCCTGCCGCCGTCGTGATGGCCCGCGATCAGTCTTTCGCTTGACGGAGCCGGTCGAGCAGCAGGTAGCGGTTGCGGTGCCGATCGGGCTCGGCCTGGGGATGAGCGTCGATCCGAAGATACTGCGCGGAACCCCCGCTCTGGAGCGCCGGCCATTCCGGGAGGCCGGGGCCGTTCGGGTCGCCCGTCTGGATGAAGCGGGCGAAGGATCCCTGCATCCGATCGGAGACGCGGAAGTCGTCGGGCGTCCAGGCGTAGACCTTGTTCGTCGCGAGGTTGCCGAGGGCATACTCGATCTCGGCGGAATGCACCGCGCCTCGGGCGCCCGGACGAGGCTGGGCGTAGAGGTAGCGATAGACTGGCTTTCCGCCGGTCTGGGCGTGGAGGTCGGCCAGCTTCCAGGTGCCGTAGGCGATGAAGCGGTCGCTCGCCAGGTCGGTGGCCGCCTGGCGGACCTCGTCCTCGGTTTCGCCCGGATAGGCCGAGAGGACCTCGTCGGCGTGGTCCTTGTAGAGAGCCCGGACCGCCTTTTCGAAGTTCGCCCGGGTCGGGGGCTGGTCGCGCAGGATGGCACCCGCGCCCGATTCCTCGGTGTTCCAGCCGACCAGAAGCGGAACATGCGCCTGCTCGCCAGCCTCGAAGATCGCGCCCGGTTCGCGGGGGAGCAAGTATCCGTCGATCGTGATCGGGAACCGGCCGACCCCCGAAGTGGCAGCGTCCTCAAGTAGCTTCTCGGCCGGGATGGCGCGGAGATCGGCGATCGATCCGGCATGCAACGCGTCGGCCAGGTGAAGGCCCGCCTTTTCCGCATCGGCGAGCGGGACGGGCGCGAGCGTTCGCAACAGAGAGCCGCTCTCGGCGATGGCGCCGGCGAAGAGGCCCTTTGAGAGCGGCGAGGCCATCTGGGCACTCACCGAGATCGACCCGGCCGACTCACCGGCGATCGTCACCCGCCTCGGATCGCCGCCGAAGCGGGCGATGTTTTCTCTCACCCACTCCAGCGCGGCGTGCTGGTCGAGCAGGCCGTAATTGCCCGAGGAGTGATGCGGCGATTCCTTCGTGAGGTCGGGATGCGCGAGGAAGCCGAAGACACCGAGCCGGTAGTTGACCGTTACCGCGACGATCCCGCGCTGGGCCATGCCGGCGCCATCGTACCGAGGCTCGGAGCTGTCTCCAGCGACAAAACCGCCGCCGTAGAAGTAGACGAGGACCGGTCGGGGCTCGGCGGCGGCGGTGGCGGCGGGCGTCCAGATGTTGAGGTAGAGGCAGTCTTCCGAGACTCCGGGCGAGCGGAAGACCATGTCGGCGAAGATCCGACGCTGCATCGGGCGTGGGCCGAAGGCGTCGGCCTTTCGGACGCCCTCCCAGCGCTCGGTGGGCTGCGGCGGTTTCCATCGGAGGTCGCCGATCGGCGGCCGGGCGTAGGGGATGCCGAGGAACGACCGAACGCCGACGGGGCCGGTCGTCCCCTCGACCAGGCCCCGGGTCGTCTCGACGCGATCACCGGCCGAGACCGAGATGGGAAGGGCGGCGGTCAGCATGGCCAGGAGGGCGGTTGTCGGATGTCGTCTCATCAGGGGACCGGGTTCGGGTTGAGCGGGATCGCGGGCTCTCGGTCCACGACGTTGTCGATCAGGCCGTATTCGCGCGCTTCCTCGGGCGACATGAATCGGTCGCGGTCGGTGTCGTCCTGGAGCCGCTCCAGCGATTGCCCGGTGTGCTTCTGGTAAATTCCGTTGAGCTGCTTCTTCATGCGGATGAATTCTTCCGCATGGATCATGATGTCGGTGGCCGTCCCTTCCATCCCGGCGAGTGGCTGGTGGATCATGATTCGGCCGTGCGGCAGGGCGTTTCGCTTCCCCTTGGCACCCGCGCAGAGCAGGAGCGAGCCCATGCTGGCGCACTGACCGATGCAATAGGTCTGCACGTCGCAGGAGACCCATTGCATCGTGTCGTAGATCGCCAGGCCGGCGGTGACGCTCCCGCCTGGGCTGTTGATGTAAAGGTGGATATCGGCCTTGGGGTCCTGGTGGGCCAGGACCAGCATCTGCGCGACGACGAGGTTCGAGACGTTGTCGTCGATCGCGGTGCCCAGGATGATGATGCGGTCCTGGAGCAGGCGGGAGTAAATATCCATCGCCCGCTCTTCGCGGCCGCTTCGCTCGATGACGATCGGGACCAGTGGCATGGGAGGCGCCCTTCGAGAAAGGGAGCCGACGGGCGGGCCGTCGCTCCGGGTCGGCGATGGAAGCTCGCTCGCGATTGGCGGTGGAAGTCAGTTGTCGCGGCGGAACCGGCTGGCTCAGATCAGGTCACGGAGACCGGCCGGTCCTTGTCGGTGGTGATCCGGCCGACGACCTCGTCGACCAGGCCATATTCCTTGGCCTGGGTGGCGTTGAGGTAGCGGTCGCGCTCGGTATCTCGGGCGACGCGCTCGATCGGCTGGCCGGTGTGGCGGGCGAGGATTTCGTTGATCGTCTGCTTGCTCTTGACGATCTCCTCGGCCTGGATTTCGATGTCGGAGACCTGGCCTCCCACCTGGCCGTAAGGCTGGTGGATCATGATTTTCGAGTGGGGCAGGGCGAACCGCTTCCCCTTGGTGCCGCCGGCGAGCAGGACCGCGGCGCCCGAGGCAGCCAGGCCGATGCAGTACGTCGCGATCGGGCACTCGATGAACTGCATCGTGTCGTAGATCGCCAGCGTGCTGGTGACGCTACCACCGGGGCTGTTGATGTAGAAGCTGATCCCCTGCGTCCGGTTTTCGTACTGGAGGAAGAGGAATTTCATCACGGCGAGGTTGGCGACCGCGTCGTTGATGACGCCTTCGAGGAAGACGATCCGGTTTTCGAGGAGCAGGTCCCCGAGCGTCATCTGCCGCTGGCGCGCGTAGTCGCGGTAGCGCTGGAGCAGCGGGTCGGCGAGCGGAGGTTCTAGGGGCATGGCGCAGTCCTTGAAGGGGTCGCGTCCGGGTTCGGTCGTTCTCGGCCGGTGGCGCCGGTTTGGTGGCGGGCCGATCGGTTCTGGCCGAGAACGGCGGAGCCGCCGCTCTCGATTGGATCGGATCGGCGGCCCACCTGAATATTGTAGTGCCGGGGCCGGGGCCTGGCTTCCCGATCAGGCCTCGTCCGAGACGGTTGGGGGGGCGTCTCCAGGCTCGACGTCGCCCTCGGCCTCGCCGTTGGGATCGGGTTCGGCCGCGGCGTGGTCGACCGTCTCGACCGACTCCTCCGTCGTGGCCGCGGCGGTGAGATCGTCCTCCACGTGGCTCAACTGGAGGATATGATCGATCACCTTCCGCTCGAGGATCTGAGTGCTGTACTGCTGGAGGGTCCCCTCCTTCTCCAGCCGGGATCGGATTCGGCGGGGGCTCTCGCCGGTTCGTTCAGCGATTGACTCGATCTCGATCTCGAGATCATCGGCATCGACCTCCAGATCCTCGGCCTCGGCGATCCGGGAGAGCAGGAGCAGTTCCTTGAGCGACCGGAGGGTGGATTCGTGGGCATTGGCCCGGATCGCGGCCTCGCTCGCCCGGATCTCGTTATCGTCGATCCCTTCGGCCCGAAGATCGGCGACCAGCCGGCGGATGGTCCCCTGCTCTTCACGACGGACGAGGTCCGCGGGAAGGTCGAACGGCGTCTTCTCCAGGAGTTGATCGAGGATCTGGCGGCGGAGGGACTGCCGCTGCTGGGTCTCCGCCCGGCGCTGGAGGGCTTCCTGCACGGCCTCTCGCAGTTCTTCGAGGCTCAAGAAACCGATCGAGTTCAGGAACGAGGTATTGATCTCGGGGAGGCGGATCTGCTTGAGGTCGTGGAGCCGAATCTCGACGGGAACCGTGGCGCCTCGGAGAGCGACCTCGCCTGTGGAGGTTCCCAGATTCGCCTCGCCCTTTCGCGTCTCGCCGGGTTTGGCACCGACGAGGGTCTCACCCAGCCTGGGGATGGAGCCGTCGCGGAACCGGAGTTCGGGCTGGAGCCGGAACTGGATTTCCTTGACCTCGCTGAGGGTGCTTCCATCGGGGCGGAAGAAGACCAGGTCGGCCGTGACGAAGTCGCCGAGTTCGGCGTCTCCCTCGAGTTTCGGCACCATCTGGCCGTGCCGTTCGAGGTAGGATTTGGTTTGCGCCTCGATTTCGGTCTCGCCGATGGGACGGACCGGGCGCTTCAGGTGCAAACCCTTGAATTCGGGGAGATCGAACTGAGGACGGACCTCGACATCGATCTCGAAATTCATCGGCCCGGTTTCGGGCAATTCGATGGCCGCCGGGTCAAGCTGGGGCTGAGTGATCGGGTCGAGCTTGTAATCGGCGTCGAGCTGTTCGAGCGAGGCCATCAGCAAGGAGGACTTGACCTGATCGCTGACCTGCTTCTTGAACCGCTTGATCACAAGCTGACGGGGAGCCCGGCCGGGCCGGAAGCCGGGGACGGCCACGTCCTTGCCGAAGTCCTGAAGCGATTCGTCGAATTGACGATCGATTTCGGATCGAGGGATAGAGACCTTCACGTGCTTCTTGCACGGGCCGACATCGCGGATGTCGACCTCCATCTCCAGCTTGCGCTTGGCGGTCTCGGTCGAATCGTCGCCAACCGTGACGGCGGTCCCACCGTCGCGATCCTCTTCCACGCTGCTCATCAAAGGCTTCCTCTCGCCGTGACACCAGGTTGGGATGGCTTCGGGTCCGCCACACGCAACCTACGCGCTCGAGCGAAAGCCGCCAACCCGAGATGGCATCGATCCAGAGCGGGAGAAGGGATTTGAACCCTCGACACCCACGTTGGCAACGTGGTGCTCTACCCCTGAGCTACTCCCGCGGCAACCCGGAACGAAAGGGGCTTGAAGTCGGGAAAAGGCTCCCGACGGCCCTGATCGTCCGGCCGACTTCCCAGTATAGCGCCCCGACCCTGGATTTCAAGCCGTCTTCCCAGAATCCTCAGCGAGGCGAATGGCCGGGGGATCACGAGCGGATCGATCGAGCGCTGGCGGGCGGTTTTCGTCTCCTCTATTTGCGTCGGTGGCGTCGGCAGGATAATCTGTTTTTGAATACACATCGTCGAAGAGAGCCGACGAGTCGGGCGTCTTCACTTGGGAATGAGCCACGATGAACTACGTACTTCAAGTCGTCCGGGGTCGGAGTGCGACGACGACGTTACGTCTGGGCGACGGTGTGACGAGCGTTGGGCGTCATGATGATTGCCTGATCCGGATCAAGTCGTCGCAGGTAAGCCGTCGGCATTGCGAGCTACACGAGGCCAGCGGGACGCTCACGGTGCGCGACCTCGGTAGCTCGAACGGGACGTTTGTCAATGGCAAGCGGGTGCTGGGTCAGCAGGCGTTGAAGGTGGGGGATGAGCTGACGGTGGGGTCGGTCACGCTTCGTGTGGCGACACTTGGCCAGCCGGTTCCCGCCTCGCATCCGCAGGGAGCCGCGGCGCCGAAGGCTGGGGATACGGCCGTGGTCGAGGCGGTCGCCGTGGGGGACGACGAGGAATTCGAGATCGAGTTCGACGAGGGAACGCCCGGCGAGGAGGTGGAATCGATCCCACTGGAGGAGGAGCCCAAAGCCTCCGCCGCCTTGCATTCCGGGGCCGAGGAGCCGGCTCCCGCCCGGCCTGCTTCCTCCAAGCCGGCCGTGAAAAAGGAAGATGACGACGCCGTCGCCGCGTTTCTGATGGATCTCGATCTTGACGAGGAGTAAAAGATCCCGCCAAAAGGGGGAGAGCCACCTGGAAAAACCTGGAATCCGCCTCCATTCGGGCCGAAGCGGTCAGCTGCTCGGTTTTCCCAGTCTCGTGGATTGTCCTTCCAGGCATTCCAACGGTTGCTGGCCGCATCGCGAGACGCCCCTCTGTTGCTTTTGGGAAACGTATCGGGCGGGCGGCGAGGAAAAATCGTCGAGGCCCCGTGGAGTCTGTTGATTTTTTCGGAGAAAACGCTTTAAATAGCTGTAAGAATGATAAGGTGATGTGCGAGTTGCGAGAGCAGGGAGAAATTTCCTCTCCATCTTTCTGGGATTCCCTTCATGGCTCGTCGAAAGACCTTACCGGAGTCGGTGCGTGCAAAGCTGGCCCTTGCCGAGCGGCTCGCGAGTTTGCGCTCGGAGCTCTATGGCGAGCGGGGTGGACCGGAGATGGCCCGGAGGCTGGGTATCCCCGTCCGAACGTGGTACAACTATGAGGCGGGTGTGACGGTACCGGCCGAGGTGATTCTCAAGATCATTGAGCTGACCTCGATCGAGCCGGGCTGGCTGCTTCACGGCCAGGGGTCGAAGTATCGTCAGGGTCTTGGTCAGGGGATGGGGGACCGGTCGGAGTCGGGTTCCAGTCCGGCGATGACGGTTCATGCCCTGCTTCGGACGGCCCTTCAGCTTCTGGAGGGGCAGGCGGGCTCGGAGCCGAAGGTGCTCGAGGAACCGACGTGGGTTTCGTCGGTATCGAGCGAGCCTTCGGTCTCGGGGATCGGGCGACCGCTCGATCGTGGAGGATATGTCCATGAAAACGGAGCCCTGGCGCCGAGCGAGGCCAATGTGTCGGCTCGATCGGAGTGGCTGGCGGCCCGTCGCGAGGGGCGCTGCATTGATGTTGTGGGCGACGCGATGGTTCCGGTCGTGGCCGACGGAGCCTCGGTCGCGTACTCGGCTGTCGACGAGGCTCCCGAGCATCTCCACGACAAGCTGGTCATTGCCTGGATCGAGGGTCAGCCGGTTGTCCGGTGGTTCCAGCACTGCGGGCGGTATGCGCTGCTCCGCGCCGAGAATCCCGGGGCTGTGCCTCAGCAGCGGCTGATTGACCTGGAGTCTCACGAGAATCCGCCGCGTTTCCGCCGGGTTCTCTGGATCAACACGCCTCATTGACGGTGGGTGAGGCTGGGCGGGCGATCTTGAGATGTTACCAGCTCAGGAAATCGCCGGCGCAGGGAAGGACGAGGATCTTGCCGTCGCCGATCCGGCCGGTTCGAGCCTGGCCGACGATGGCCCGGATCGCGGCGGGGACGGCCGACTCGACGACGAAGACGGAGAGTTCGACCTTCGGCACGAACGAGGTGTTGTATTCGCTGCCGAGGTACTGATGGAGCCGGTTCTTCTGTCGGCCATAGCCCATGGCCTCGCGGACGGAGCCGCCGAGCACGCCGACGTTCGCCAGGGCGTCGAGCACGGCCTGGGCGCGGAAGGGTTTGACCAGGGCGATGATCTGGACGACTCCGGCGGTTCGCTGGATGGGGGACGACTCGTCCGAGCCGGCGGTTTGCTTCTCGGATGGATCCTCGGCGGACATCTCGGCCTCGATTCGATCTGGGGCGGGGCGTGTGCCTTGACTTCCGGCCCGTTCGTGTTGACCATGGGACGCGATACCGATCACCGCCATCCGAAAGCCGATGCAACGGGCCGCCGGCCCGGCCCCAGCCACGAAGAGGTAAACGATGAAGAGGGTTCTCGGGCTCCTGGCGGGCGCCTCCCTGTCGCTGGCGATGGGATGCGCCCAGTCCTACGACATTCGCGTCGAGAGGACCATCCAGAATATGCTCTATCGGCGGGACCTCGACAATAACACCGAGGCGCCTCCGGCCAAGTCGAACCTGGAGACCCTGAAGATTTACCTTCGGGCCCCGAAGGGTCTGAAGGGTCCGGCCACCCAGTTTGCCTACGCGGTTGAGCCCGGCAAGTTTGACGCGACGGATACCTTCATCGCCTCGGGCGAGAAGCCGGCCAGCCTGCACATCCTCGCCCGGAGTAACGCGGCGAAGGCGCCGGCGAAGAAGGCGCCCGGCCCGCAGGGGCCCGAGCAACCCGCGCCCGCCGCGCGCGGCGATTTCGTGACGGATGTTCTGGATTTTCTCAAGATCACTTACAGCACCGAGGAATTCACCGCCGCGAAGCTCAAGCCGGTCGATCCCAATGCGCACGGCCGCAAGGGCGTCTCGTACAAGGGGGCGACGGTCGATCTTGGCGACCGGCAGGTGATGGTCCGGTTCCATGGCGACAAGAACAGTCCGACCCAGGTGGCACTGATCTTCGAGGGATCGAAGGAGGCGCTCCGCGCCCTCATCTCCCAGATCGACTACAGCCTGAATTCGCTGGTGCTCGGACCGAGAGCCGCCGCTCTCTACAGCGGTCAGGACGAGGTCACCGGCGAGGATACCGCCAACGCGGCCCCCGCCGCGTTCTGAGGGCGGTTCGATGATCGACCTTCTCCGACGTCCCCGGCCCTCCCCTTCCGCGGGCCTGGGACGTTGTCTTTTTAGGCCGACTTCGGCCCGCGCCTGAGGGACCAACGAAAAGACCGAACCTTTCCCACCGTGAAGGTGTCAGGGGAAAGGTTCGGTCGATGTTTTGGTCGATTGCGGCCTCAACGAGGCGGCAATCCATAGCAGTCGGTCGGGAACGCCTCACGGCGTACCGCGGAGAGAGAGACTCATGGGGAGTCGGCCGATAGGAACCTCGGCGGTCGAGGAATCTTGTTTTCGATCACGGAAGCTCAGCGCTCACCGGTGGTTCGCTCGCTGGTCCGTCCGCCGCGGCTGGAGTTGACATAGGCGGCGGTGAGCATGCTCAGCAGCGCGGTCCGACGACCCGCGCGATTGGACCGAGCTCCCCGTCGCACCCGGGCAACGGCTCCGGCCCATTCAAAACCGTCGTGCAAAGGTGTGTTCTTCTTGGACTTCGATTCGTTCATCGAACACTGCTCCCACGAGTAGAAACGCGACCCGAACAACAGGTCCACGCTCCACCAATCCCTTGGGTCGTGAGGGATACCAATCCCCCCCGAAATCGGCCATCCTGGCGGGATGAGGGCCTCAGGCAACGGGACTTCGCCCGTCACCGTTGCCGGCGCCCCGATCGAGAGATCGTCGAGGATCTCCACCATCGGACGCCACTTCATTCTCAAGAAGCGAGTCGACTCGCATCGACCGCTCGAAGGGGTGAGATCGTCGGAACCAGGTCCCTATCTCATCGGATGACCGCTGGCTTAACTTTCATCGGAAGCCTGAGATTGCTTCCCACGAAGGCCACCCGGAAAATCCGATGACAGGACGGTCGCACAACCATCTCCATGAAGCACAACCACTCGGACTCTACCAGTCGGAGACCACCACGTCCAGAAAAAAGCCGAGGCGGTTTCACTTTTTCAACGTCGGTGTCGACGGGGCGTCGGGAGACTTTGCGTGGTTTTCCTGGTTTGCCTGCTTGACCGGCGTGGGTGGTTTGACGGCGTTTGGGGCGGGCTCTTTTTCGGGGGACTGAGGCGAGAGGGCGACGAGAAAGAGCATCAGCGTGGCGAAGCCGTTGAAGACAGCGTGCATGCAAATTGGGGCGAGGAGGCTACCGGTTCGTTCGTAGACGTAGCCGAGGCCCAGCGCGAGGAGGAACAGGGCGATGGGGGCGGGCCACTGGTCGGCGTGGAGGCCGGCGAAGATCATCGAGGAGAGGACAATGGCCGCGCCGGCGGCGGTTTTGGATCGCGGCGGCGTCTCGACCGGAACGGTCCCTTGCGGGCTGGGCTCGTCGATGGCCTCCCAGAGGTCGAGATCGGGATCGGGAAGCTCGACGATTTCCAATGGGGTGGGGCGAGGCTGAAGGATCTGTCCGAGCGACTTTACCAGCCACGACTGGATGAAGCCACGGAAGAGAAGCTCCTCGAAGGCCGGTGCGAGAACGACGGCCGTGAGGAGCGCCAGGATGGCAATTCCAGGCGAGAACTCGGCGTGGAGCATCTTGGCGATCGGGTGCTGAAACTCCTTTTGCTGATCGGGCGTGAGGCCAAGGAGCCAGACGCTGGCGGTCTGGACGATGTAGACGACCGGCATCAGGACCAGGACCGCGATGATTCCAACGGCGATCTGACGGCGGCCGTTTCGGAGGGTGAGACCCAGGTCGATGGGCCGGGCTCCGGAGGTCAGGCGGGCGATGCCTGGCAGAAGGATCAGCAGAACGGCATTGACCGTTCCCTGGATCGCGAGCATCTCGGCGTAGCTCAATTCGAGAAAGCGGCGACCGCGAGCGGCGCCCTCGGGCTTCGCCGGAGCGGCCTCGGCGGGTTTGCCGTCCGGTTGGGCGGGTGCCTTCACCACGGGCGCGGGGGGGTGAGTCGCATCGTGGTACTGGAGGAAAGCCTCGTAACTGACCACGAAATAGGTCAGCATGACGAGCAGGATCGTTCCCGCTCCCCAGGGCGTCGGCCTTCGTTCGACGAGGGACTCCGGCGGTAGGCAGGGCCTGCGCTCGAGCAGGCGAACGATCAGCCACCCCCAGCTTGCCAGGATGCCGCAGAAGATGGCCAGGAGGACCCCTTCGATCAGGGACAGCAGGATCGGGGTGATGTCGAGAGGGACCATAAGCTCGCCGTGGTACAATCTGGGGGTATGGGTTCAGGCTCTTGTATCAGAAATGGTAGGTCGATCGCGAGCCCTGGCCAGCCTGGATCGTCCGGGCTGGGCGATTCGCGTAGAATGTTCGGTCGAATCGATCCGCCTCGGCCCCTGAGATCACCAACCGATGATCGCACCGATCCAGACTCCCGAACTTTCCGTCGCCGAGCGGGCGGCTCTCGCCGGTGGGGAGGTTCTTCGGCGGTACTTCCGCGATGGCTTCGAGATCCGGAACAAGGATGTCGCCAACCTGGTCTCCGACGCCGATATCGAGGCCGAGCGTGCGATCGTCGAGGTGATCCGGGCGGCTCATCCCGGCCACGAGGTTCTTGGCGAGGAGTCGCACCGGGGCGACGTGAGCGCGGAGCACCTCTGGATCATCGACCCGCTGGACGGGACCAATAACTTCGCCCACCGGATACCGCATCACGCCGTCTCGATCGCCTACTACCGCGAGGGACGTGCCGAGGCAGGGATCGTCTACAACCCGGTCCGAGACGAGTGGCATGTGGCCGCGAGGGGTCAGGGCGCCTACTTGAATGGGAATCGGGTGCGCGTCGCCGACCACGAGAGCCTGGACCAGTCTCTGGTGGGGGTCGGGTTTTATTACAACCGAGGCGCGATGATGGAGGCGACACTCGAGGCCATCGGCGACCTTAAGCGTCGGCAAATTCACGGGATTCGCCGGTTTGGGACGGCCTCGCTGGACCTCTGCATGGTCGGCATGGGGATGTTCGGCGCCTATTTCGAGCTGGAGCTTTCGCCCTGGGATTTCGCCGCTGGTCGGCTTTTCGTCGAGGAGGCGGGCGGGCGGGTGACCACCTGCCGGGGCGCGGAGCTTCCGCTGGCGAGCACTGACATCCTCGCGACCAACGGCCGGCTGCACGACGTCGTCCTCGACGTCCTGGCCCGGCACCTGACCTGATCCCGGGAGTTCCGGAGTGGCTTGCTATTCCGCGGGGATGGGCTTGCCGCGATCGTTGCCGACGAGGACCAGGGTCTTCGGATGTTGCGAGAGCCACTCGCCCCACGGGAGAGGCTCGACGGGCCGATAGGGTGAGAGAGTCGTCCCCTTGAGGGGTCCGTTCACGCAACGAAGGACGCCTTCCTGGACGATCCACCAGAGGCTTTTGGTTTTTCGGTCGTAAAGGAGCGGAGCCCTGCGCAGGGAGTAGCCGGTCGTGCCGAAGCTGAGGACCTGCCCCGAGACGTCGCGAAGGAAGGCGTAGGCGCGCCCGCGTCCGCGATCGTGGACGACGACAAAGGGCGTTGTTCCATCGCGGTCGTTGACGACCTCGATTTTGAGGAGCAGATCGTCGGGGTAGGCTCGTGGTCCCTCGTCGAGGATCAGGCCGAAAACGGGCTGGCGGTCGCGCAGGTTCCTGGCGTGTTCGCCGTCGGTCTTTTCGAGGATGGGATAATCGATGCCGGGGATGGAGTCGCGACCAAAGCCGCCGTCGGCCTCCTGGACGGGGAAGTCGGCCTCGGTCACGTCGTAGAATTCCCTGGTTTGCCCCGCGCCTCCCGCGGCCCAGAGGAGTTTTTTCCCGTCCTTCTCGAAGTGGAAGTTGGCGGCCCGGTCGTTGTAGGAACGTCGATAGTTGGCTCCCAGGTAGCCGATCGGCACGGAGTCCTCGGTGGCGCGCACCTCGACCCGCCACTTTTGATACTCGGACCAGAGGTGCCGGCCGCTGAGATACCAGAGGAGCGCCGCGCCCATCGCGCAGGTCGCCAGCGTGGCGGAGACGTGAAAGAGGAGACGCCAGCGTCCGGCCTGGGAAGCCTGGGTGTTCCTGGTTGGTGTTGGGTCGCTCATGGTGTTGCAGCCTCATCATCGATGGGGGTGAGGAACGGGGCGACAGCGACGGCCGCTTCGGCTTCTCGGATGGTGAGTCGAGCGTTGACGGGGAGGCGGGCATGGGTTTGCGAGCGACCGCCGGGCCAGCGGATGGTGACTCGATCGATGGAGGACGCATCGGCGAGTCCGAAATGCAGGGTGAGGTCGGACGCGGAGAGGAAGGCGCCGCCGCGTCGGACGACACCGATCTGAGTTCGCCCGCCCGCCTGAATTTCGAGACGTGTTCCGATCGCCTCGCGACGAGGAGCCTGGCCGACGAGGCGGATCTGGACGGCGTTTGAGGTTCTTCGTCCCTCGTTGACCAGTACGCGGAGCGGTCCGTCGATGGTCGACACGACCAGGTCGAGATCACCATCGTTGTCGAGGTCACCCACAGCGGCGCCTCGACCGGATCGGAGCCGGTCGAGGCTGGGGCCCCAGGTCTCGGTGGCGGGCTCGAAACGGGCTTCGCCAGTGTTCTTGAGGAACAGGAGCGGCTGGTCGTAGTCGGCATCGGGGACGCCGGGGTAGACGTGTCCGTTGGCCTGAAAGAGATCGGGCCAGCCGTCGTTGTCGAAGTCGACCAGGATGAGCCCCCAGCCGACGAAGCGAAGCGTATTGACGCCGACGAACGAGCCGGTCGAGATGTCCTCGAAAAGATGGTGGCCCAGGTTTCGGTAGAGTCGGGTTCCCTCGTGTCGGAAATTGGTGAAGGCGAGGTCGAGGCGGCCGTCGCCATCGACGTCGGCCACGTCGATACCCATGCTTCCCTCGGCGATTCCCATGGGATTGAGCGCGACTCCAGCCTCGTGCGCCACCTGATGGAACCGGCCGTCGCCGAGTCCGCGGAAGAGGTCGTTGCTCTGAGTGTCGTTGGTGACGAACAGGTCGAGGCGGCCGTCGTCGTCGAGATCGGCGAACAGGGCGGCCATCCCTTTTCCGTCGGGACGGGCGACGCCCGACCTGGCGGTGACGTCCTCGAAGGTGCCGTCGCCCCGATTCCTCCAGAGGAGGTCGGGCTGGCCCGGCAGGGCGGTCGGACCCCGAAAGACAGGGAAGCCCGGAAGGTAGTCGATCGGGGGCTCCGGATGGATGGGGTCGGCCTCGAGATAGTTTGTGACGTAGAGGTCAGGCCAGCCGTCGCCGTCGACATCGCCCCAGGTCGCGCCGACACCCCAGTAAGCGTCGCGAAGTCCGGCGGCCTGGGTGACGTCGCGGAAGGTGCCGTCGCCCTGGTTTCGCCAGAGGACATCGGGGCCGAGCTGGGCGACGAAGAGGTCGAGGTCGCCGTCGCCGTCGTAGTCGGCCGGTGCCACGGCCTGGGACCATCCGGTGTGGTGCAGGCCGGATGGGGCGGAGACGTCGACCCAGCGTCCGGGTCCGTCGTTGCGGAAGAGCCAGGGTCCGCCGGCCGGCCGGATGGTGCCGCCTTCAACCCGGCTGGTCCCCGCGACGAAGAGGTCGAGGTCGCCGTCGTTGTCGGCGTCGAAGAGGGTCAGACCAGTTCCGAGCGATTCGACGACCGAGCGTTTCTCGGGTCCGCCGCAGGTGGTGACGACGTCGAGGCCATAATCGCGGGCGCGGTCGACGAACCAGGGACCAGAGTCGGGCCGAGCGCGTGGGGGCTCGTCGGGAACGGGAGAGGCGGACGGACGGGGTCCACCGCCGCATCGCGCGGCCGAGGTCGCGAGCAGCAGGCCCGCGAACATCACGACCCATCGGCCGGGGCCGAGCGCAGGCCCGGCCACTCGGTCGACTTCAGAGGCCCGAACCATCGGAACACTCCCCCCGGCGGGGATCATTTTGCTTTTGGCGACGCCTTCGCGGTTTCCCTGGTGGCCTGTTTATAAGCACTCTCACCGTATTCTTTCCGGATGATTTCCTCGCGATCCTTCTTCGCGGCCTCGAAGCCCTCCTTGGTGAGCGGCGGCGGTTCCGGCTCGCTGCAACCGACCACGGTCGAGGCGACCACCACAGCCGAGGCAATCATTGCCATCAGCGCACGCAATCGACGGGCAATCGTGTGCATGGAATTTGTGCCCTTTCATAGAGTCTTAAGAAGTTCAACGGATGACCCCGCCCTGCCCTGTCGCCGGGCCGGACTCAAAGGGGTACGAGAAGCGTCGCGTCTTGGAGACCGCATCCGTCCGGTCGTTGTAGGAGCCGGCTCCAGCCGGCGATCTTCGCGTTCGCTTTTGCTTGGGCGGGACCCGCCAGTTGTAGGAGCCGGCTCCAGCCGGCGATCATCGCGATCGCTTTTGCTGCGGTCGGATCGGGAGCTGGAGCTCGCTCCTACATCGGCGGTTTCTCTCGACACTCGTGGGTGGCCCGTTGTAGGAGCCGGCTCCAGCCGGCGATCATCGCGATCGCTTTTGCTGCGGTCGGATCGGGAGCTGGAGCTCGCTCCTACATCGGCGGTTTCTCTCGACTCATGGGTGGCCAGTTGTAAAAGCCGGCTCCAGCCGGCGGCCGACCATCTGTGGTCGGACGTGTCTTATCGGACGCCGTCTCAGTACGAATCGGCCGAGATCACCTCGTTGCCGGCCCGGGTGCCGAGGGCCATCCAGACCACCTGGCTGACCGACTCCTTCGCGACCCGGACGCTTCCGTCGCACATCGCCGCGTTGACAACGCCCGGGTGGTAGCTCGAAGCGGGCTTCATGATGTACCACCAGCTAATACCGTCCATGGTGCAGCAGGTCTGGTTGGGCGTTCGGATGGTGTTGAACCAGTTGCGCCACATGCTGCCTTCCATCCAGGGGTATCCCTTGTAGCGCCAGCCTCCGCCCCAGGGGATGGGGCCAGTCACCCAGTTGGTGGCGTTGCACTGCGTGACGACCTGCTGCATCTGCAAGGTCGTGGCCGGGCCGGTCGGCTGAAGCCCCGCGATGTGGTAGCAGTCGGAGACGCGGGTTCGAGGCGCGCCCGAGTTGCCGTCGGGGCCCTGCGCGACCTCGGCACTGAGCAGGGTGTTGCTCGTTCCGTCAACAATGGCGGCGATGCCGATCAGGGACGGCTTGAAGGGGCGGACGGTTGAGTCGTCGTCGTAGGTTCGGCCGAAGACGCCGTCCCACTGCTGGAACCGGGGCCACCACGAGCCTGAGTTCCAGGCGTAGTTCGTCCCGTAAAAGAAAAATCCGTCGTTGTTGTTGGCGGTATTGACCTCGGACGGACAAATGTAGCTGGAGACCCGCGCCCGGCCGGCGGTGAGGCTGGAGGGGTCGGTCCAGATCCATCGGCTGGGGAGGTTGAAATTGATCGAGTTGTAGACGGGGACCTGCTCCATGAAGGGGAGCATTGCGATGTGGGGGCTGATCGCGCCGGAGCCCTCACCGGGCGGGAAGACCTCCCAGGTCTCGTTGTAATTGTGGATCGCCAGACCCATTTGCTTGAGATTGTTGCTACATTGGGCGCGGCGAGCGGCCTCGCGGGCGGCCTGCACGGCGGGTAACAGCAGAGCGATCAGCACGGCGATGATCGCGATCACCACCAGGAGCTCAATCAACGTGAAACCGGACCGAGAGCGGAGCCTCATCGCGGAATCTCCCCATGGATTCGGAAAGGACGCTTCAGAAGTGAGCGCAAGAAGGGAGAGGAACGAAAGCTCGGTCTGCGAGCCCCGGGACGTGGGGGCACGGGAACGTGGAGAGGTCGCTGGATATCCTAAAGAAGCAGGATTGCCGAATTCAGACACATCTCGATGCACCACTCAGAACATCGGGATGGTAACCCGGCCTTCTGGCTCTGTCAAGAGACCGGTCTGGCTTAATCGATCAGGTTTTCGTGTCGGCCGATGGCGTCGAGGGTGGCATCGTCTGGGATCTGGCGTGCGCGGAAGCGAGGCGGGTAGTGGTCGGTGGGTTCGAGCAGGTCGGCGGCGAGCTGGGCGACTCGGTTCCAGTCGGCCAGGGCGACGGGCTTATCGTGATCGCGCTTCATGATGACGACGCGGTCGGTGACCGGGAGGAGCGAGTCGACGCCCTCGCCCCAGACGCAATAGGTGATGACCTCGCCGCTGGGTTTTTCGAGGGCGGAGAAGGTGGCCACGAAGGGAGCATCGTCATCGTCGGGCGAGCGAGCGGCTTCGAGGAGCCGCTTTTGCTCGGCATGGAGCGAGCCGAGCCACTGGACGGCCATCCGCTTGAAGCGTGGGTAGGCGGCCGAGTCGGGCGGGGGCATCCAGTCGATCCACTCGCCCTCCTCAAGGATCAGAGCGCCGGCGCCCAGGGAATATGGGCCGCCCTGAACCTGCGCGGCGAGGTCTGCCATCATCGAGAGACCCACCTCATCCTCCGAGCCGGTGATGAGCAGGTGGTCGCGAGAGGGGGCCATGGCAACCGGACGTCCGGTCAGCTCGAAGGACGCAATCCGGTCGACGAGGACGAGGCGCGAGGCGTCGTAGGTATCGCCGCTGTTGAAGCAGTAGAGGTTCTCGCCGATCTTGCCGTAGGAAGTGGTGGTTTCTTCGAGGTTGCGGCGGGCGACTTCCATGGCCTCGTAAACCGAGACGCCCCAGTCTTCGAGGTTCTCGGCAGTGATCGACTGGACCGATTCGGGCCAGTCGTAGGCAAGGCAGGCGAGCAGGTGCTCGCCGATCGGTTCGTGGGGGAGATCGGCGAGGCCGGGTCCCTGGTCGCCGAGCTGGCCGCGGAGCCGCTCCTGCTCGACGGCGGCCCGGGGCCAGATTCTCGGGCGAAGGTCGTGGCTGGCCGATTCGAAGTCGTCGGGAAGCTCACGACGATGCGCCAGGGCCAGCGATCGGACACAGGCGCGGATAAACTCGCCTCGGCGCGACAGCGGGACCTGGCGATAGTTTCCGTAGATATTCCCCAAATTCATCACCCCAACCGGCTCGCCGTCGCGGATTCGGGTGATTCGCTGCTCGGTCGGATCGTACTGGAATTCGTCGCCGGCCTCGCCCGACTCGCGGACGGCCCGCAGCAGCCGGGCGGCAAAGCGGGAGTAAGCGAACCGATCGAGGAGGCGGCCGAGGTATCCCATGCGGATCATCCCGGCACTCAGCCGGCTCCTGGGTGGGGTCGGGGGATCGAATCCTTCGGATCGATCGACCCGGACATCGTACAGTCGCCGAGAGCCTTCGGCGAGAGTGCCGTCCGCCTCGGCGACCCGGAGGCCCGGCAGGCCCTTATCGGGTGGCCCGGGTGAACTTCAGGACGCCATCGTTCAAGCGTGTCCATCGAAGGTTGAGCAGGTCGCGCAGATAATTTTGGGGCATGATCCAGGGCGATTGGGTCCCCTGTTTCACGAGTGCCCCAGACCCGCGGCGGACGTACCCGGAAGTCAGCGGGAGCAACTCCTGCGCGGTCTCTGGATTCAGCTCGCATCGTGGGACGCATCGATCATATTTTCGGCGCTTCATGTGATTCAGGAGCCGGCAGACGTACTTCGCCACCAGCTCGGCGCGCAAGGTCCACGAATTGTTGGCATAGCCGGCGCAGAAGGCGGCGTTGGGAACGTTGCCGAGCATTACGCCCCGGTAGGTCAGGCATCGGGCCGGTTCCAGGACCTGGCCATCCACGTCCATCCGAATTCCGCCCCAGGCCAGGAGGTTCAGGCCGGTCGCGGTGACGATGATGTCGGCCGGGATCTCGCGTCCGGATTTCAGGAGGATCCCCTCGGGCGTGAACCGTTCCACCTCATCGGTGACCACCGAGGCGAGCCCCGAGCGGATCGCCCGGAAAAAGTCGCCGTCGGGGACGAAGCAGAGGCGTTGGTCCCAGGGCTCGTACCGCGGCTGGAAGTGCGTTTCGAGGTCGATCTCGGGGGGCAAATGCCGGACCAGGCCCCGACGCAGGAGCTGTTTCGCCTGTTCGGGCTTCTGGCGGCAAAACCGATAGAGGGACATCGATAGCAGAATATTCTTCCATCGAATGAGCGCGTGCCCGATCCGGCCGGGAAAGTAGCGGCGGATCGACCGGGCGGCGTGGTCCTCGGCGGGGATGGAGAGGATGTACGAGGGGGATCGCTGGAGCATTGTGACGTGCGCGGCGGTCTTCGCCAGCGCGGGGACCAGCGTGACCGCCGTGGCACCGCTGCCGATCACCACCACGCGACGATCCCGGCTGTCGAGATCCGCGGGCCAGTGCTGCGGGTGGACGATCCGTCCCCGGAAGTCGTCGCGACCGGCGAATTCGGGCAGATAGCCTTCCTGATAGTTATAATAGCCGCTGCACATGAAGAGAAACTGGCAGGTCAACCGGACCGGGTCCTCGCGGTCGCCGATCCTGGCCTCGATCGTCCAGCGGCCTTCGGTCGAGGACCACGAGGCGGAGAGGACTCGATGGCCGAAGCGGATGCGGCGGTCGATGCCGAACTCCCGGGCGGTCGCGCGCAGGTACTCGAGGATGGCGGGGCCTTCGGCGATCGACCTGGCGTCTTCCCATGGTCGGAACGAGTATCCGAGCGTGAACATATCGGAGTCGGATCGGACGCCGGGATATTGGAAGAGGCTCCAGGTTCCGCCGAGGTCCTCGCGTCCTTCGAGGATGGCGTAATTCCGGGACGGGGAGTGTTTTTGCAGGTAATAGCCGGCTGCGATTCCGGAAATTCCCGCGCCGACGATGAGGACATCGAAATGCTCGACGGACATCTTCCACCTGAACCTGGGCCCCTGAGCCGTGCTCGGCGGGACGGCCCGCCGGGTGAGGAATTCATTGTACCAGGAGGTGTCGTGGGGACGTCGTCGGGGTTCAGGCGAGGATCTCGCGGATCGGCTGGCCGTGGTCGATGTCGAGCCGCTTGCGGCCGGGAAGTTCGAGGCGCCGGCTGTCGAGGCCGAGTTGATGCAGGATCGTCGCGTGGATGTCGGTGACGTAGTGGCGATTTTCGACGGCGTGGAAGCCGATCTCGTCGGTGGCGCCGTGGACGACGCCGCGCTTCAGGCCGCCGCCGGCCATCCAGACGGTGAAGCCGTAGATGTGGTGATCGCGGCCGTCGCCGCCCTGGGATCCGGGCGTCCGGCCGAACTCGGTGCCGAAGACGACCAGGGTTTCGTCGAGCAGGCCCCGCCGCTTCAGATCGATCAGCAGGCCGGCGATGGGCTGGTCGATCTTCCGGCAGTTGGCGGCGTGATTGTTTCGGAGGCCACTGTGAGCGTCCCAGACGCCGGCGCCCCCTGCCCCGTGCTGCACCTGGATGAAGCGGACGCCGCGCTCGACGAGACGCCTTGTCGCCAGGAGTTGCTCGCCGAACGGTCGAGAGGCCGGATCGTCCAGGCCGTAGAGTCCTCGCGTCGATTCGGGCTCGCCGCGGAAGTCGAGGGCCTCGGGAAGCGACCGCTGCATGCGGAAGGCCAGCTCATAGGACTTGATCCGCGCCGCGAGCGCGGGATCGCCCGGATAGGAGTCGCCGCGAAGGCGGTCGAGGCGGTCGACCAGCGAGAAGCCCAGCCGCTGCTCGTCGGTGCTGAGATCCCCCTCGGGACGGGCGTAGTCGAGCGGGCTGGTCGGATCGACCCGAATCGGGACGGCGTCGTGCTCGGGGCCGAGGTAGTGGCCGTCGGATTTGTTCCAGTACTCGCGGTGCCCGATCGAGACGTATTGCGGGAGGTCGTCGTTGAGCGTGCCGAGCCCGTAATGGACCCAGGCGCCGAGGTTGGGAAACTCGCCATCGAGCATGTGCCGGCCCGAGTGGAATTGCGTCTGAGCTCCGTGGTTGTTGTCGGTCGTGTAGATCGACCGGACCACGGCGAGATCGTCGACGCAGCCGCCGAGGCGCGGTAGCCAGTCGCTCACCTCGATCCCGCTCTGACCGTATTTCTTGAAGCCGACCTGCGTGGGGAAGAGCGTGTTTCGCTGCTGGCCGTTGGCGTCGTTGACGACCACCACCCGGGAGAGGGCCAGCTTTTTCGGGTCGAGCGCGCTCTTGTAGGGCGTGGCCTCGATCGTCTTGCCGGCGTACCTGTTCAGCTCGGGCTTGGGGTCGAATGTCTCCAGGTGGCTGACGCCGCCGTTCATGAAGAGCCAGATAACCGACCGCGCTTTTGGCGGAAAGTGAGGCTTGCCGTCTGGGGGCGACCATCCGGCCTCGGCGCCGAGCGAGACGCGGTCGCGGTGCAGGATCGCGGCGAGGGCGAGCCCGGCGAAGCTGGTGCCGAGACCGCCGAGAAAGTCGCGTCGGCTGGGGGCAGGTCCAGGGTACGGCATGGGCTCGGCCCCTATCGGATGGTGACGAAGTCGTTATGATTCAGAAGCGCTTGCACAAGGTTGACCTGGGCGCGCTGGTCTGGGTCGGCCAGGCCGCGTGCCTTCAGAAGGACTCGCCATTGCGCGAGGGCCTGCTCGCAGGTCGCGCGCTCGGCCGAGGTCGGAGCCTCGCCGAGAACTCTTTCGAAAGCCGCTCGGATGAAATCCGGATTCTTTGATCTGGCGATCTGATCGGCGATTCGGCCGGCCATCGCGAGGGCGAGCTTGCTGTTCGAGAGGGCCAGCGCCTGGGCCGGGACGATGCTTTCGGATCGCCGATAACATTCGAGGACGCTCGCGTCGTCGAACGTCGCCAGGAATTTCGGATAGTCGTTGTGGGAGTGGAAGAAGTAGAGGCTGCGTCTTCGCGAGGATTCGTCCTTCGTGGGGACGGTCGGCCCGCCCAATGTCTGGTCGAGCGAGTCGGCCAGGCTGAGCAGGCTATCGCGGACGACCTGTGCCTCCATTCGGGTCGGGTTCATCCGCCAGTAGAGGCGGTTTTCGGGGTCGGCGGCGAGCGTCGCGGGATCGGCTCCTCGGGCGGACGATGTCCGCCGGTAGGCGTCGGACGTGACGATCAGCCGATGCAGCCGCTTCATGCTCCAGCCATGTTCCATGAAGTCGACGGCGAGCCAGTCGAGCAGCTCGGGGTGGGTCGGCGGCGTCCCTTTCCGGCCGAAGTCGGCGACGGTCGGCACGATCGGCGCGCCGAAGTGCCGCATCCAGACATGATTCACCGCCACCCGGGCCGTGAGCGGGTTTTTTCGATCGGCGATCCATCGGGCCAGCGCCGATCGTCGGCCGGTGCTGGTCGTTGGGAAGCGTCGGGCCTTCGATTCGGCCGTTTCGACATTCGACTCGGCCGACTTCCGGGCGCCGGCGATCGGCGTGTAGAAATCTCCCGGAGCGTCGAGCCTCTTGCGGGCCTCCTCGACGGCCTTTCGGGCGGCGTCACGTTTCTTGCTCTCGTTCTTTCCGGCCGCGAAGATCGCCAGGGCGAGATCCTCCTCGGCCTTTGCGAGGGCCGCTTGCCGTGCGAGTTTCGAGGCCCTCGCCATGAGGGCGCTGGCGGGGAGATTCTGGGCCCGCGCCCGATCCGCATCGGCTCGGGCGCGAAGGGAAACACGATGGGACTCAGCCGACTCGAGCGCCCTGGTCGCGAGAATCCAGGCGGGGACGTTGGCGAGGTCCGGGCCCTGGGTCGAGCCGACGAGGGATCGGGCCGAAGCGACGGCCGATCGGATCAGGGCCGTCGATTGGGCCGATCGGGCGGCCTTGACCCTGGCGTCGGCTTCGTTCAAGAGATCCCGGACGACGAACGCTCGCAAACCTGGCGACGCGGCTTCGGTCGGCAACTCGACCGGCTCGATCGTGATTCCTTCCGGCGCCAGCAGTGCGGGCAGGCCCGGCTTGATCGGCCGATCCTTCCTCGGCCGCCGCTCGTCGCCCCGGATGAAGAGGAACGTGGGGGCGTCAGGGTTGCCATCGAAGGCGCGCGGGAGGCCGTCGCGGTCGAGGTCTGTCGAGCCGGGGAGGACGTCGGTCCGTAGTTGATACGGCTCGAAGAAGGCGCGGAAGCGGTAGTAGTCTGGCTGGCCGATCGGGTCGTACTTGTGGTCGTGGCACTTCGCGCAGTTGAGGGTCAGGCCGAGGAAGGCCTTGCCCGTGTGCTCGACCACCTCTTCGAGCCAGGTGTTTCGGTTGAAGAGGAAATAGGGTCGAGCGAGGAATCCGGTCGCGCGGAGGCGGCCGAGGTCGTTCGGCGTCTGCTCGTCGGCGGCGAGCATCGCGCGGATCATCTCGTCGTAGCCGACGTCCTGGTTGAGCGATTCGACGACCCAGTCTCGCCAGTGCCAGATATGTTTCTGGCTGTTTCGTAGCTCCTGCCCGAGGCCCCACCAGTCGCTGTATCGCCAGACATCGAGCCAGTGACGTCCCCATCGCTCGCCGTGGTGGGGGCTCGCGAGCAATCGGTCGACGACTTTTTCGCAGGCGTCGGGTGATCGATCGGCCTCGAAGGCGGATCGATCGGCGTCGGTCGGCGGCACGCCGATCAGGTCGAGCGTGACCCGTCGGAGCCAAATCCCCTTCTCGGCGGGCGGCTGTGGTTTCAGGTTTTGATCGACCCATCGCTTCGCGAGGAAGGCGTCGATCGGGTTGCCTCCCGGGGAGGGCGGCACCACCGGACGCGCTGGAGGGCGGAAGGCCCAGTGGTCGCGTGGGTCGGGCTCGGGCGTCTCGTCGGCCGGGGCCCGCGCGCCCTGCTCGATCCAGGCTCTCAGAACGGCGATCTGATCGGCCGCGAGCCCGACGCCCTCGCTGGTCGGCGGCATTCGATCGCCGCCCTCGCCGCACACCCGATCGATGAGCGGGCTCTCGCCGGCCGATCCTGGGACGACCGCTGGCCCGCCTTCACCTCCGGCGAGCATCGCCCTCGCGGTGTCGACGCGCAATCCGGACTCCTGCTTCAGCGCTCCGTGGCAGGCGAAGCATCGGGCGGTGAGTATCGGTTTGACCTGCCGGGCGTAGTCGACGCGATCGGCCGCGCGCGCCGAGGAGATCGCCAGCAACCCGACCGCCAGGGCCAGGCCGCCGGATCGTCGAGCCAGAATGCCTTCGCCGTTTCGATTCACGGGGTTGGTCCCTGAAGGCGAGTAGGGTTCGGTAGGCGTACCTCATCCTAATCGGAATCGTCCTCCGATCCCAGGGGGACCAGGCCCTCCTCTCTCGAGCGTGGCGCGACCAGGTCTTGCGTCGCCGGCGCAGGACCGGGAAGATCGGTTCGGGAGGGAGTTCTCCGCGGCGAGGGATGCGATCGAGCGTGAATTGGCCGACGTCGGCTGATCCTCTCGAAAACCACGGTGGACGATTCCGCCCGAGGAGTGAGGCGACGCATGTCCACAGCGACGACGATCGACCTGATCGCCGAGGCTCAGGTCACCGAGGAGCGGTTCCTGCGCCAGATCTTCGTGCGCGACCAGATGGCCGAGTGGTCGAAGCGCCCGCTCATCATGGCCCGGGCGGACGGCGTCCATTACTGGGACGTTCAGGGCCGGCGCTATCTTGATGCGCTTTCGGGGATCTATGTCGC
Source organism: Planctomycetales bacterium (assembly GCA_027449865.1). Classification (GTDB taxonomy): domain Bacteria; phylum Planctomycetota; class Planctomycetia; order Isosphaerales; family Isosphaeraceae; genus JAKAUH01. The sequence continues at coordinate 32,506 of DAIDKV010000004.1, read as the reverse complement.
CTCGGTGGGCCACAACAACCGCCGCGTGATCGAGGCGATCCGCCGGCAGCTTGACGTTCTGCACTTCTCGCCGCCGATGCACGGGACCAACCCGGTCGCCATCCAGCTTGCCAACCTGCTGGCCGAGCTGACTCCGGGCGACCTCTCGACGGTCAAGTTTCAGTGCGGCGGATCGGAGGTGACCGAGGCCGCCATCAAGCTCGCCCGCCAGTATCATCGCCTGACAGGATCGCCGGGCAAGTACAAAATCATCAGCCGATACCAGTCGTGGCACGGCTCGACGCTGGCCTCGCTCTCGGCCTCGGGATTGAAGTCGCGGAAGACGGTCAATGAGCCGATGGCGCCAGGGTTTCTTCACGTTTTTCCGCCGACCTGTTATCGGTGCCCGTTCGGCAAGGCGTACCCCGATTGCGGCGTGACCTGTGCCACGATTGTCGAGCAGGTGATCGCGATGGAGGATCCGGCGACGGTGGCCGCGGTCATGGTCGAGCCGATCGGCCACACCGGCGGAGTGATCGACCCGCCCGACGAGTATTTACCGATCCTCCGAGCGATCTGTGATCGCCACAACATTCTGCTCATTTTCGATGAGATCATCACCGGAGTGGGCCGGACCGGGCGGATGTTCGCCGCGGAGACGTTCGGTGTCGTGCCGGATGTTCTTTGCACGGCGAAGGGGCTGAGCGGCGGTTATGCTCCGCTTTCGGCGATGATCTGCCGGCGTCCGATCGCTGACGCCTTCTGGGGACCGATCGAGGAAAATCCGGGATTCGTCGAGGGCCACACCTTCGAGGGGAACCCGATTTCCTGCGCCGCTGGGATCGCCGTTCTTCGCGAGATCCTCGAGCGCGATCTTCTGGGCAACGCCAGGCGCCAGGGCGAGCGGCTCCGGGCGGGCTTCGAGGGGCTCGCGGCGAAGTACGGCGTGATCGGCGATATTCGGGGCAAGGGTTTGTTTCAGGCGGTGGAATTCGTCCAGGACCGCGCCACGCGACAGCCGTTCGCGGACGGTTTCGGCGTGAAGGTCGGCCGTCGGGCTCTCGACCACGGTTTGCTTTGCCGTTTCGATCCGAACTGGATCGCTTTTGGTCCGCCTCTGATTTCGACGGCCGAGCAGATCGACGAGATGGTCGCGATCCTCGATCAGAGCCTCGGCGAGGTTCTGGACGAATCCGCCGCGACGGGGGCGATGTGATCGCGGGCTCCCAGGTAGCCCCAGCCATCAACGGATGGTCTCGCGATGCTCGCGGGCGAGTTCTTCGAGGATCGGCTCGTTGGCCTCGGGGAAGGTCAGGCTGGCGAGCTGGTCGATCGGGACCCAGAGGAAGCCGGTCGCCGGGTCGGGCTCGGCGGCTGGATCTTCGGTCTCGCAGTCGTGAAAGGTCAGCTCGACCAGCCCGTGGGGATAGCGGTGGGTGACGACCCGGCGCTGGCGGCCGACCACGATCGTCAGGCCGGTCTCTTCGAGGCATTCGCGGGCCGTGGCCTCGGCCGGGGTCTCGTCGCCTTCGAGCTTGCCGCCGGGGAACTCCCAGTATCCGGCGTAGATGGTTCCGGCGGGCCGTCGGCGGATCAAAAACGAATTGCCGCGGCGGATCAGGCCGATTCCGCCGCGGATCAAAGCCTCGCCGGCGCTCATAGCCGCTTCAGATCGTCGTCGTTTCGGAGGGAGGCGGCCAGGTCGGGATTCGCGGCCTCCACCTTCGAGAGGATCAGACCCTTGACCTTCTCAACCGCCCGGCCTGGCGAACCCATCACGTTGTAGCCGCAGTCGACGTGCATGATCTCGCCGCTGATCCCGCTCGCGAGGTCGGAGAGAAGGAACATCCCAGCGGCGCCGACTTCTTCTCGGGTGATGTTCCGGTCCATTGGCGCGGCCATTTCATAAAGGCCGCCGAGCTTGTCGAAGTCGCCGACCGCCGAGGCCGCCAGCGTCTTCACCGGCCCGGCCGAGACCGCGTTGACCCGGATCTTCCTGGGCCCGAGGTCAAACGCCAGGTACTTCACCGAGGCGTCGAGCGCCGCCTTGCAGACGCCCATCATGTTATAACCAGGGACGACGCGCTCGCCGCCGAAGTAGGTGAGGGTGACGATCGAGCCGCCGTCGGGCATCACCTCGGCCGCATGCCGGGCGACGATCGCCAGCGAGTACACGCTGATGTCCATCGCCGTCTTGAAGCCTTCCCGGCTGGCGTTCACGAACGGGCATTTGAGGTCGTCGATCGGGGCAAACGCGATCGAGTGCAGGACGAAGTCGAGCTGGCCGTAGGTCTGCTTCGCCTCGGCGAAGATGCGGGCGACGTCCTCGTCTTTCTGGACGTCGCAGGGCGTGATCAGCTTCGCGCCGATGGGGTCGGCCAGCTTGCGAACGCGACGCTCCATCTTGTCGCCGGGGAGGTGGGTGAAGCCAAGTTCGGCGCCCTCCTCGTGCAGCTTCTTGCTGATCGCCCAGGCGATGCTGAAATCGTTCGCGACGCCCAGAACCAGCCCCTTTTTCCCCGTGAACAGACCCATCCCGCCGCTCCCCCTTCGAAATACGATGGCAAGACCGTCAAACCGGTTTGGTCGCATTCTACCAGGAGAGAGCGGCGGGGGGAGCCTCAAATCGCTCTCAACCCCCCTTCGCGGCCACCTTCGCGTCGGCACCTTTCGGCTGCCATTCCTCCAGGGGTTTTCCGGGTTTCATCTCCCGGCCCGCGAAGCCGGGGAAGCTGGCCGCATATCGATAGGCGCGGAAGAGCGGGCGACCGCCCGGGGGACCATTCGGACCTGGGCCGCCGGGCGGACGGTGTTGCATCGCTTGAAGCTGCTTTTTCTGATCCTCGGTGAGCAGGGTTTCGAGTCTCGCATCAATCTCCTTCTGCATCGCCTCCAGACGTGCTTTCTGTTCCGTGGAGAGCTTCAGGGCGTCCTGCTGAGACGAGGAGAAGAGCTTGCCGGGTTGCGGAGCCTCGCCGCCGCCGGGAGCGCCGGGTGTCGGATCATGCTGGGCGAAGACGGTCGTAATCTGCTTCCTTTGTGTCGGGGTCAGAAGCCGGTCGAACCGGGCCTCCACCGATTTCTGAAGGGCGAGCATGTCCTTTTTCTGGTCGTCGGTCAGTTTCAGGCGGTCCTGCTCGGCGAGGGCAAGCACCTGGCCTGGCCGATTTTGCGGCCCGGAACCTGGGCCGCCCGGCGCCCGAGGCGCGGCCGCCTGCTTCTTCTGTTCGGCCGAGAGGAGGCGGTCCAGGTGGGCGTCGATATCGCCCTGGACCTCGTCGATCTGCTTGCGCTGGTCGGCGGAGATCCCGAGAATTTCTCCGGCGATCGGCGTGAGGATCTGGCCTGGCCGTCGGGGCGGGCCCATCGGCGTGTCGCCCTTGATCGGATTGATGTACTTCCAGACGATCTGATTCTCCGGCGTCACCTCGAAGATCGTGCCATTGGCGCCCGAGCAGATGAGCGTGTTGCGGTTCGGGAGCCGCTGCGCCCCGGAGATGAACGAGGAAAAGAAGTCGGACTTCTTCGGCGCGGTGTATCTCCAGAAGGGTCCATCCGGGCCGAAGGGCTTGCCAGGCTTGCGATCGTATCGCCCCTCCGAATTGACGGGGAGGATCAGCTCGTCCACCGACGAGTAGGGGCCATCCGGCCGCTTCCCGCCGTTGTTGAAGAGCATCAGATGCCCCGCGCCGGGGAGTCCGGCGGGAATCCAGTGGGTGTTGTGCTGGTTGAAGAGCCTTCGGTCGGCCCGAGTACCGGCCCGGTAGGCGACCGGGTTACCCCATCGGTAGAGGAGATCGCCGCCGCGGCCCCTGCGTCCGCCGGAATGGCTGGCGGCCTCGGCGGTCGTCGTGCCGTGGTCGATGATCCAGACCTCGCTGAAGGCCCAGACGCTCATGGCGATCTGGTCGAGATCCGGGTTGTACGAGATGCCGTTGAAGTGCGTGAAATCGGGGTCGATCCGGGGCTTCTGGTTCTTCGCGGGCGGGCTATCGGTTTTCTTCGCGGGTGGGCCATCGGCTTTTTTCGTGGGTGGACCGTCGGTCTTTTTTGCCGGGTTGTCCCCCTGCCAGGCGGCGGTCACCGAGATGTTTTCGTCTTCCCAGAAGTTAATATCGACCCGCTCCGGATGAGCGGCGACATCGCCGAAGTTGGCCTTGGTGGGGTCGGCATCCTGGATCAGGTGGTCCCAGAGGTGCCATTCCCAGACGACCTCGCCGGAGGTCTTGCCGGTCGGGTGGATTTCCACGAGCGAGTCGGGCATGAAGTGTCGGTCGCCGGTCATCTCGGGCCGTCGACCGGCGGCGATGGCCTCCTCGGCGGTCTTCCGATCCCAGACGACCAGCAGAAAGTTGCCGTTGGGCAGCCGCGTGATGTCATGGTGGGGGAGCTGTTTCGGGTTGTAGAACCGGAAGTCCCAGACGAGGTCGCCGTCCCAGGTGAATTCCTGGATGCGTCCGCCGGTACCCGGCCCGGGTCCGAAAACGCTGGCATCGTCGCCGATCGAGCCGGGACGGATCAGATGGCCGTTTTCGAGCAGGAAGGCCGAGAGCGCCGGCGGACAGCCCGCCTCCCACGAGTGCACGACGCGACCTTCCATGTCCAGCAGGAAGGAAGCGGTCGAGTCGAACGGGGAGATGAGGGTGTAGCCCTTGAGAGCCTTCGGCTCGTTGATCAGGAGTCCGAGCTTCACCGGGGCGGGCTTCGCCTGTTCGGACTTCGCCGCTTTCTGGTCCTGCCGGGGAGCGGCGGTTCCAGTGGCCCCCATGGTTAGCAGGAGGGCCGCCGTTCCGCTCGCCCACAGAACACGCGGAAGGACGGGAATGCCAAGGAATTTCATCATCTCGTTCCCCGGACGCTTCGTTTCTCGCATCAATTCGACCGCAAGCCTGTGCTGCTCGATCGGGGGATCGAGCGGCACGGGCCCCTATTGTGTCGTTGCGCACGCCGCTCCGCGAGTCCCCGGGCCCGGGAGAATCTGGGTTTCGAGGTGGGGACCGCGAGGGGTCGGAGGAATGGAGCCGCCAGCCGAGGCTCGACCAGGGGAGATTCTTGTCCGGAAATTCCTGTGCATCACAATGCCGAGAAAGCGGCATCTCAAGTGGATATCGCATTGATTTCATTCTCTCGTACCGCCAAACTAATCGACCACGATGGGTCTCCCATTTTTCGTCTGCCATTTCAATAATTGACTCAAATAGAGAGATGTGTTATGAGTCGAATTTGCACCTGGGGCATCGCCGCCTCGATCGCGATGGGGGCGACACTGGCCGGGCTTGCCGGGGGCCTTTCGCGGGCCATCGGGCAGCCCGTCGATCCGCCGGCTGGGGCGGTCGCCGCCTCGGCATCGGGCCAGGTCGAAAGCGCGAAGGCCCAGGCTGTCGCCGCCGTCTCGCGACATAACAACGAGGTGGCCGCGAACCTTCGGAGCCAGGGGAAGCAACCCAATATCCTCGTGATCTGGGGGGATGACATCGGCCTCTGGAACATCAGCCACATCAACCGCGGCATGATGGGGTACAGAACGCCGAACATCGACCGAATCGCTCGCGAGGGGATTTATTTCACCGATTACTACGGCCAGCAGAGTTGCACCGCGGGTCGCGCCGCGTTTCTCGGCGGGAACGTGCCACTGCGAACCGGGATGACGAAGGTCGGGCTTCCGGGAGCGAAGGAGGGATGGAACAGGGCCGACGTCACCATCGCCACGGTGTTGAAGAGCCTCGGGTACGCCACCGGCCAGTTCGGCAAGAATCACCAGGGCGACCGCGACGAAAATCTGCCCACGATGCACGGCTTCGATGAGTTCCTGGGGAACCTGTACCACCTCAACGCCGAGGAAGAGCCGGAACACGAGGATTATCCTCGGGATCCCGAGTTTCGCAAAAGGTTTGGCCCGCGGGGCGTGCTGAAGTGCAAGGCGGATGGTAAGGGCGGTCAGTCGATCGAGGATACCGGTCCGCTGACCCGGAAGCGCATGGAGACCATCGACGAGGAAACGGTCGCCGCCGCAAAGGACTTCGTCGCCCGCCAGCATAAAGAGGGCAAGCCGTTCTTCTGCTGGTGGAACGGAACCCGGATGCACTTCCGGACTCACGTCAAGAAGGAGCATCGGGTTCCCGGGCACGACGAGTACACCGATGGGATGATCGAGCACGACCAGCACGTCGGCGAGCTTCTCAAACAGCTTGACGACCTGGGTATCGCCGACGAGACCATCGTTCTCTATTCGACCGACAACGGTCCCCACTTCAACACCTGGCCGGACGGGGCGAACACGCCGTTCCGCAGCGAGAAGAACAGCAACTGGGAGGGAGCGTACCGCGTTCCGGCGTTTGTCCGATGGCCGGGGAAGTTCCCCGCTGGAGCGACTCTCAACGGGATCGTCGCTCATGAGGACTGGCTCCCGACCTTTGCCGCCGTCGCCGGAGAGCCCGAGATCAAGGGGAAGCTGGCGAAGGGCACCGACCTGAATAGCCGCCACTACAAAAATTACATCGATGGACACGACCAGCTTGACTACCTGACCGGCAAGGCGAAGGAGTCGGCCCGGAAGGGGTTTATCTACGTGAGTGATGAGGGCCAGGTCGTTGCGGTCCGACACGACGACTGGAAGGTGGTGTACCTCGAAAATCGAGGAGTGGGATTCGGGGTCTGGCGCGAGCCGTTCATCCAACTTCGTGTGCCGTTGCTGTTCAACCTTCGCCGCGACCCGTTCGAGCGAGCCCAGCACGAGTCCAACAGCTACAACGACTGGCTCATTGATCGGGCCTTCCTGATGTATGGTGCCAATGCCTACGCCCTGAAGTTCCTGATGACCCTCCGCGAGTTCCCCCCGAGCCAGAAACCCGGGGCGTTTAACCTCGACTCGGTCATCAAGCAACTTCAGAACGCGGGCGGCGAGAAGTAGCCTCGGCACAGGCATCCGAGCCGATGCCACGTTCCTCCTCCGCGTCTGGAGAGAAGCCACTGGCCGACGCGGCCTGATCCTCCCGAGAGAGGCCGCCCGGTGGTTTCAGGACGCGAAGTGGCGTTGGATCGGCGAGTTCACGGGCTACGGAGCGACAAACGAAATCGTCCGGTCGAGGAACCAGAACGCCGCGATGCCGCCGATGGCGTAGGACGGGACGATATCCGCCCACCGTGGCGGTGCGATCGGTGACCGGCGCAGTAGCCACCACGCGGCGAGTACGGCACCGATGAACAGAAAGTGGCCCGTCTCCACGCCCATGCTGAAGAACAGAAGAGCCACCGGAATGTGACTTTCGGGCAGTCCGGCCTCGCTCAGCCCGCCCGCGAAGCCCAGCCCGTGCATCAGGCCGAAGACAAACGCGACGAGCCAGGGATTCCGGGAGGTGAACGTCGCCTCGCCCTGGCGGACCCGTAAAATCTCGGCCGCGACGAACATGATACTTAGCGCGATGCAGGCCTCCACCGGCGGCGGCGGAACGTGGACCCAGCCGAGCGTCGCGGCTGTGAGCGTCAGGCTGTGCGAGATCGTGAAGGCCGTCACCGTCTTGACCAGTTTCCAGCCGCCGCGCGTCAGGATGAGCAGCCCCAGGACAAACAGCAGGTGGTCAACGCCCTGGAGGATGTGCTCGACACCGAGCGCTGTGTAGGTGGCGGCCACGTCGAGCGCCCGGGGCGCGGGCTCCACGATGAACGAGGGAGAGGTCGGCAGAAGCCGCGAGACCTGCGTGGTGCCGTCGAGCCGTTCCAGCCGGACCAGGACGTCGGTCATGGTTTCGCTCAGCCCGGCGATGCGGACCGTGCCACCGTCCAGGCCGACCTCGCGTCGGATCGTCCAGCGCTCGGTAAAAGCACCCCCCTGCATGACGGCTCGGTGCTCGCTGGCGTTGGTGGTGCCGTCAGGGAACACGACGTCGAGCGCGAGGCGAAGGTCCTCGCCGCGGCCGGGCACCTTCCAGAGAACGCTGTAGGTCGATTCCGACGTTTGCTTCAGTTCGAGGTAGGCGGGGCGCATTTCGTGTGCCGCGACGCTGGCCGCGGTCACGAGCCATACGAGGATGGTCAGCAGCGCGCGGTTCATCGCCGGGCCTCCCTGGAAGCCGGGGCAAGCGGCTCGATCTGGACGGTGTAGCGTTCCAGCGCTGCGTCGTAGAACGACTCAAGGGCTTTGAGCCGGCGGTCGTTCGCCCACTCTCGCCGGAGGGCGTCGCGAACCTCGGCCAGGTCGGCGACATGTCCCTCCACACGTTCGACGAGACGCACGAAATGGAGGCCGTAGCCCGACTCGATGGGCCCCTCCCACTTGCCAGGGGCAAGGCGTTCGAGGGCGGACGCGAAGGTGGGACCGAATTGTGATTCGACCTCGCTCCGTCGCAGGTTTTCGAACCGGGGTTCGAGGAGCGATGGGTCGCCGAGGGCTTCGATCGCGTCGTCCGTCACGGGCCGGTTCAACGCCTGCTGGACGGCGGCCAGCCGGGTTGGCAGGTCGTGCTCGTGGCGCTGAGGATTCAGGTAGATCTGGTGGAACGAGAACCGACGCTCCACCCGGAACTTCTCCGGATGGGCCGCAAGGTACGCTTTCAGATCGTCGTCGGTGGGAGCGGTCTCGGCGGCGACATCGTCGGACAGGAACTCGAGCTTCTGCCGGAGGCGCCGACGGATGACCGTGTCGTCGCGGTCGAGCCCCATCGCGGTGGCCTCGCGCACCGCGATCTCCTCGCGTACCCAGTCGTCGATCAGACCCTTTAATTCGGATTCGGTCGGCGGCCGTTGCCAGATCTTGGTGAAGCCGGACGCGAGCTGGTCGATCTTTCCGCGCGTGACGACGATCTCCGCGGGCGAGGTGCGCTGGCCCGGGATGATCGCGTAGGCCGCGAACAGCAAGGCTCCGATCGCGGCGAAGTGCAAGAGCGGTTCTCGAAGCAGCCGGCGGAGAAACGACATGCGGACGATCACCGAGCCTCTCCCGGCGTGTACCAGATCGGCGAGGTATAGGCCCGCTCCTGCGTGGTCATCGGCACGTTGGGCGACATCTTGACCCCAAACCGCAGGGCATCGTAGGCCGTCCAGCGCGGCGTGGGAATCTCGATCACTCTCGCGTAGTAGAAGGCCGGCTCGGTGGGGTCGAAGCTCGGATCGGTCCAGACACCGATCAATTCGGGCGAGCCAATCGTATTCTTCCAGGTCGCACGTTTGACATCGACCGTGTTTCCGACGGGGGGCAGTTTGCCGTCGGAGCCTGGCTTGCGGGCGCCCGACCAGACCACGTCGTGGACTCGCTCGTGCGTCTTCCCGTCGCGGTCCAGCCATCCCTTGACGATCTGGATGCGGTCGAGATTCCCGCTGTATGAGTCTTTCAGGGCGGCCACCAGGAAGGATGGCGACTTGCCGGCTGGCGCCGACCGCAGGTCGCCGCCCATGGGAACTCCTCGGGTGTAGCCCACGGAGGCCGGCAGACGCGACTGGGCGTCCTCGTCGGTGAATTCCCACCCGCCGAAGAAACGGACGGTCATCCGGGTTCCGGTGGTCGCGTAGGTCTCCTTCCGCTTCATGGCATCGAAGATCGCTTCCCGTGTGTTCTCCTTTGCCCAGACCGCCGCATAGCCCCCGGCGGCCTGCTGCCAGCCCCTGGTCGTGAATTTGGGGTCGGGCGCCTGAATGACGACGTGTTCCCAGCGGTGCGGCTCGGGCTCGACGCCCGAGTGCTTGCCGAAGAAGTTGTCCTCTTCCACCGCCGACATCGATGTGTGGGAATCGGTGCTCCCGACCATGCCGAACTTGTAGGGGTTCACGCCGAGCTTTCGCTCCAGCCAGAGGCCCGTCTTGAGGGCTTCGCGAGCGTATTCCCACTTCAACATTTCTGGCTTCTTCGCCTCGGTCCCGGTGAGGTTCGACCGGTCCCACTTCTCGTAATCGGCGAACTCGTCGTTGGGAGAGAGCAGCGGATGAGCTTCGCCGTCTCCCTTGATCTGGGTCACCTCGACCAGCGACTCGAACCGGATGCGCAGGGCCGCAAGCTCGCGGGTGAGCGGCTGGCCGGCGAACGTCTCGACGGTGAACATCCGGCCGTTGCTCAGGTTGCCGTTGTGCGGGATCGCGAGCACTTCCGACCCTGTCTGCCGCTCGAAATCGGCCATGTACTTCCAGACGTCTTCCGGGTTCTTGCTGTCGAACTGAGAGAAGGGCAAAGTGCGATTCGCGACGCTCGCATCGCCGCGAAACAGGACGTTGCGGTGGAGGTTATCCCCGCCGATGGCGGTCCACTCGAATCCGATGATCGCCGTGAAATGCCCCGGATCGTTGTACCGGTCCGCCAGAGCGGTGTAAGCCTGCCAGGCATTCCGCACGGCCTTCGGGCTTTTGATTGGCGGCTCATCGCCGGAGAGCGATTTGACGATCTCCATCGCCGTGGAGAAGATCCGGTCGAAGTTTCCGCTGGTCAGCTCGGTGTGCCATCGCCGGCCGGTCTCGGTCGAGAGCACCTCGGGATCACCGCTGAGCAACTGCGGCATCAGCCCGTACATTTCCGCGTGATCCGAGATCACCAGAAAGTCGAGCGGCCGGGAGAGCCGGGCACGCAGGCCGTGGGTCGTGGTGATCTCTTCACCCCGCGCGAAGCGGTACGCGTCCTCCTGGCCAACGCGATTCAGGGTGCCCGCGTCAACGGAAACGGACGTGTGCAGATGCGTGTCGCCGAACAGGACGCGGGTCGGATAGTTGCGGCCGGCATAGGGAGAGTATTGCGGCTTGCTCACCCTGGCAAGGTCGTCCTTGCGGAGCCCCTCGCCGTTGACTTCCTCCTGAGCGAACGCCGATGCGCCGAGGAACCACGCACAGGCCGCGAAAACGGTGACCGAGAGGGCTCGTCTCATGGTGTCGTTCCTTGTTCTGCGTCGGGTCGTGAAGACTCACGGCTCTCTGGGAGTGTACCAGATCGGCGAGGTAGAGGCCCGCTTCTGCGTGGTCATCGGCACAAGAGGCGACATCTTGATTCCGAACCGTTTCGCTTCCCATGCCCTCCAGCGCGGGGTGGGGTCTTCGGGAACCTGATGGTTCGAGGAAGCCCAGGAGCTTATCCAGGTCGAGGATCACGTCGTACTCGCCCCGACCGGTGTGCTTGAAGGTATTCCCCGTTCCGAAGCCCGGCACATTTCCCTTTACAACACCAACCCGATCCACCATGAGGCGACGTTGTTCAACGTCCAGGCACCTGGGATCATCACCAATACGTTATCTCTCGGTGCCTCGTACGACCTGAACGAGGACGTCACGTTCTCGATGTCGTGGGTGCACGGGTTCCGCAACGCGATCGAGGGGCCGGTTCTCCAGATCCCGAATTCGACGCTCAGGTCGACACGCTCTGGGCCGGCGTGAACATCAAGTTTGGGCGGTCGCGGAAGATCGCCTCGTCGGGGGTTGCCTCTCCGGTTGTGGGCGGGGACACGGCGGATACCTTCGAGATACCTCTCCCGTCGTCGACGGGCTCGGCGGTGCCGTCGACCACGGGCGAGACGCTGCCGCCGCTGCCGTCGGACGAGATCCCCGGCGCGGTGGCTCCGACCGGCGTGGAATCGGTCGCCCCCGCGGCGAGTGGAACGTGGCTGCCTTGGCTTCCGCGTGTTCGTTCGACCGGTCTCGATCAGGCGAGGATCGGCCGGACGACTCTTCCGGCGACGTCGGTGAGGCGGAAGTCTCGGCCCTGGGAGCGGTAGGTCAGCCGGGTGTGGTCGATCCCGAAAAGAGCCAGGATCGTCGCGTGGAGGTCGTGGACGTGGACCACGTCGTGGACCGCCGAGTAGCCGAACTCGTCGGTGGCGCCGAAGGTCATGCCGCCCTTGATGCCGCCGCCGGCCATCCAGATCGAGAAGCCCTTGATGTGGTGATCGCGGCCGTTGCCCTGGGCCATCGGTGTCCGGCCGAATTCGCCGCCCCAGATCACCAGGGTTTCGTCGAGCATCCCCCGCTGCTTCAAATCCTTGACGAGTGCCGCGGCGGCCTGGTCGACCTCGCGGGCCGTTCCGGCGACGTGCTCCTTGATGGCGCCATGGTGGTCCCAGTCGCGGTGGTAGAGCTGGATGAAGCGGACACCCCGCTCGGCCAGCCGCCGGGCGAGCAGGCAGTTGGCCGCGAAGGTTCCGTCGCCGCCGTCGGTACCGTAGAGCTTCCGGACGTGACTCGGCTCGGCCGAGACGTCGATCAACTCGGGGACGCTCGACTGCATCCGGAACGCCGTCTCGTAGGCTGAGATCCGCGTGGCGATCTCGGGGTCGGCGGAGCGGTCCTCCTCGATCCGATTGAGCCGCTCGACGGCGTCGACGACGTCGCGCTGGCGGCCGTCGGTTGTTCCCCTGGGGTTGCCGAGGTAGAGCACCGGGTCGCCCTTGGAGTAGAACCGGACGCCCTGGAACCGGCTTGGGAGGAAGCCGCTGTGCCACTGCCGGGTGGAGATCGGTTGCGCCTGACCGAACCGGCCGGTGGAGGTCAGCACGACGAAGCCGGGAAGATCGCGGCTCTCGCTGCCGAGTCCGTAGGTGAGCCAGGAGCCCATCGCCGGTCGGCCTGAGATGGTCGTCCCCGTGTTCATGAACGTGTGCGCCGGGTCGTGGTTGATCGCCTCGGTCACCATCGATCGGATGATGCAGATATCATCGGCGATCCCGGCGACATGCGGGAAGATCGCGCTGATCTCCTGTCCGCTGGCGCCGTGACGCTGGAAGGGGTGCTGGGGCGCGAAGCAGACGAGTTTTTGCCCCTGCAACTGCGCGATGGGCATTCCCTTCGTGAACGACTCGGGCATCGGCTGGCCGTGCATCCGGGCCAGTTCGGGCTTGTGGTCGAGCGTTTCGAGGTGCGAGGGTCCGCCGGCCATGTACAGGTAGATGATCCGCTTTGCCTTCGGCGCGAAGTGAGGCAGGCCGAGCGTGCTGGCGGGCCGATCGTGCCCTGGCGTGGCCTCGGTTGCATTCAGCAGCGTTGGGTCGAGCAGCGAGGCCAGCGCCAGCGTGCCGATGCCGGTTGAGGATCGGCCGAGGAAGGCGCGGCGATGGATACGGGCCTGGGTCTCGTCGAGCATCGGCGTTCCTCTCGATCCTGGCGGATACGGGCCCATCCGATCAGGGCCGGGTGATCGTCTCGTGCAGGTTCAGGATGACGCGGGCCGCCGACGTCCAGGCGGCCAGTTCGGCGGCGTCGAGGCTGGCCGGGACGGGCGACTCGCCGACGCCGATCAGTTCGCGGGCGGCGGCGGGATCCTCGCGATACTGGCGTTCGTGCCGGGCGACCAGATCGAGCAGGATCGCCGATTCGTCCGGGGAGGGCGACCGGGCGAGTGCCAGGCGGAAGCCGCGATCGAGCCGGGAGGCGGAGTCGGTGCCGGCCTCGGCGATCAGCCGGGCGGCCAGCACGCGCGCCGACTCGACGTAGGTCGGGTCGTTCAGCAGGACCAGGGCCTGCAAGGGCGTGTTGGACCTCGGCCGCTGAACGACGCATTCCTCTCGGGTCGAGGCGTCGAAGGCCAGCAGGCTCGGGTGGAGGAACGTTCGCTGCCAGTAGGTATAAAGGCCGCGGCGAAACTGGTTGGTCCCGTGATCGGGGTGGTACTCGCGTCTCGGGAAGTTGAGGAACGACCAGTAGCCGGCCGGCTGGTAGGGCTTGACGCTCGGGCCGCCGATCGGCGCGGCGAGCTGTCCGCTGATGGCCAGGGCGTTGTCGCGGACGAACTCGGCATCGAGGCGGAAGGCGTTCTGGCGAGAGAGCCAGCGATTGGCCGGGTCGAGGCGGAGGTCAAGCTCGCGTGGGCGGGACGACCGTCGATACGCCTCGGAGATCACGATTCGCTTCACGGCGGCCTTGACGTCCCAGCCGTCCTCGACGAACTCGGTGGCCAGCCAGTCGAGCAATTCGGGGTGGGTCGGCCAGGCGCCCTGCGAGCCGAAATCATCGGGGGTCGTGACGATCCCCTGGCCGAAGACGAGCTTCCAGAGCCGGTTGACCATCACCCGGGCGACCAGCGGATTCCGTCCCGAGACCAGCCAACGGGCCAGGTCGAGCCGGTTGGCGCGCCGGTTCGAGACCTCCATCGGCGGTAGCGAGGCCGGCACCGTCGGCGCCACAATCGGCCCCGAGTCGTCCAGCCAGTTGCCGCGCGGGAGCAGGCGGACCGTTCGAGGGTCCATCGCCGTTGTCACGAGCGTCGAGGGGATTCGCGTCTCGAATTCCTTGATCCGGCGTTCCAGCTCGGCGCGTTCCTTCTTCTGCTCGGGTGTCGGATTCTTGATCGCGGCGAGTGGGGCGAGGCGGTCCTGGAGCGACTTCAGCGCCGTTGCCTGGTCGGGTGCTGGGAAGCGGGTCTCCTGCTGGGCGCCGACGATCGTTTCCTTGACATCGGCGAAGAACGCCTCCAGTCCGTAGAATTCGCGGGTGGTGAAAGGATCATATTTGTGGTCGTGGCACTCGGCGCACCCCATTGTGACGCCCATCCAGACGGACGAGACGTTCCGAACCCGGTCGGCGGCGTACTTGGCGATATACTCCTTCGGCTGGGCTCCGCCCTCCTGGGTCGTCTGAAGGAGCCGGTTGTAGCCCGAGCCGACACGAGACTCATCCGTCGGCCGGTCGATCAGGTCGCCGGCAAGTTGCTCGATCGTGAACTGGTCGAAGGGCCGGTTCGAATTGAAGGCCCGGATGACGTAGTCGCGGAACATCCAGATATCGACGTGATTATCGCTATGATAACCCTGGGTGTCGGCAAACCGGACGAGGTCGAGCCAGAAGACGGCCATTCGTTCGCCGTAATGAGGCGAGTTGAGAAGGCGATCGACCAGGCGCTCGTAGGCATCGGGCCGGGGATCGCGTGCGAACGCATCGACGTCTTCCGGGGTGGGTGGCAGGCCGGTCAGGTCGAGCGAGAGGCGGCGGATGAGCGTGGGGCGGTCGGCCTCGGGCGCGGGGGTCAGGCCGGCGGTTCGGATCCGGTCGTTCAGGAATCGATCGATCACACCAGGGGCGCTGGATTCGGGCGGTCTGGGCCGGGCGACCGGCTGGAACGACCAGTGCCCTTTCCACGGGGCCCCCTGCTCGATCCATCGACGGACCATCTCGACCTGCGCCGGTGCGAGCCGTTTGCCGGCCTTCGGCGGCGGCATGACCGAATCAGGATCCTCGGAGGTGATCCGGAGCCAGAGTTCGCTGGATTCGAGCTTGCCGGGGGTGACGATCGCCGTAGCGTCGTCGGATCGAAAGAGACCCTCGCGGGCGTCGAGCCGGAGGTCGGCCTTGCGCTTGCCGGCATCAGGACCGTGGCACTGGTAGCACGCTTCGGAGAGGATCGGGCGGATCTCTCGGTTGAAATCGATCTCGGGACCGGCGGCCAGCGCCGTCGCCCGGAAGACCCAGGCCGCCGCGATCACGGCGCATGGCCGTGCGAGGAGTCGCTCGGTTTTCATCGAGGGGGGTCCTGGTGGCTGGAGTCGTCTGGGTCCAGGGCGGGCAAGGCCGGGGTTCGTTCCATGCTGATTCAGGATATCGCGGGATTGTGATTGTTTCCAATGGCCGATCGGCGGAGAATCCGGGACACCTCTCTCCGGGCACGCGACGAGACGAGCCCGGGTCCTCCACGACGGGGAGCGCTCAGCCGATGACCAGGGCGACGGAACGGATCGAGTCGATGACGGCCTCCGAATACACCTACCGCGACCGGCTGTTGCTGGTCAGCCGGGGTAGTCCCCTGCCCGCGGGCGCGACCGAGACGCCTCTCGGCGTGAACTTCGTTCTCCTCTGCCGACATGGGACGGACGTCACCCTGGTCCTCTCCGAGCCCTGCAACACCGAGATTCACGCCGAAATCCCGATGGATCCGAGCATCAACCGGACCGGGGACCACTGGCACATTCGCGTCGACGGGCTCCCGGAGGAGTTTTGCTACGGGTTTCGCGTGGATGGTCCCCGAGACAACGGCCACCGATACGATCCCTCGGTGGTCCTCCATGATCCTTACACCCGGGCCCTTTCGTGCGGCCGTCCCTGGGGAACCGGCAACGGCCTCCCGCGCAGGAGCCTGATGGTCGAATCGTTGATCGAGGGCGAGCGACGCGTCAACCCGCGGACGCCCCTGGAAGATACGATCATCTACGAGCTTCACGTTCGAGGCTTCACCATCCAGGCCGACGTCCGGCATCCCGGCACCTTCCGCGGACTCGCCGAGAAGATCGACTATCTGAAGGAGCTGGGCGTCACCGCGGTCGAGCTTCTTCCGATCGACGAGTTCGACGAGGACGATTGCCGATTCGTCAACCCTTTCACCGGAGAGCGGCTACGCAACTACTGGGGATATAACCCGATCGCCTTCGGCGCTCCGAAGGCGGGGTATTCCTCCAACCCCGAGCGGGCCGCTCCGCTGCACGAACTGGTCGAGGTTGTGGAGCAGTTCCACGCCGAGGGGCTGGAAATCTATCTCGACGTCGTCTTCAACCACACCGCCGAGGGAGGCGACGACGGGCCGACCTATAACTTTCGAGGGGTCGACAACACGCTCTATTACATGCTCGACGACCACGGGAATTATCTAAACTATAGCGGCTGCGGCAACACGTTTAGCAGCGATCACCCGATCGTGCGGAACTACCTGCTCGATTGCCTTCGAAGCTGGGTGGCCGAGGCGGGCGTCGATGGTTTTCGGTTCGATCTGGCCTCGGTCCTCGGGCGTGACGCCCGGGGCAATGTTCTGGTCGAGCCGCCGGTGATCCGTCGAATTTCCGAGGATTCCCTGCTCCGCGACACCAAGTTGATCGCCGAGCCCTGGGACGCCGCGGGGCTATATCAGGTCGGCACGTTCCCCGGCGAGAGCCGGTGGTCGGACTGGAACGGCCGGTTCCGCGACGACGTCCGGCGCTTCTGGCGTGGCGATCCGGGGATGACCTCGGCGCTGGCGACCCGGCTTTGCGGGAGCGACGACCTCTACGCCGGTCGCGGCCCGCTGCACTCGATCAACTTCATTTCCTGCCACGACGGCTTCACCCTGGCCGACCTCGTCTCCTACAACGAAAAGCACAACGAGGCGAACGGCGAGGGGAATCACGACGGCGGCAACGACAACAATAGCTGGAACTGCGGCGTCGAGGGCCCGACCAACGACCCGACCATCAACGGCCTTCGCGCCCGGCAGGCTCGCAACCTGATGGCGACCCTTCTGCTCAGCCAGGGCGTTCCCATGATTCTCGCCGGCGACGAATTTCTTCGAACCCAGGGCGGAAACAACAACGCCTGGTGCCAGGATAACCCGGTGAGCTGGATCGACTGGGGACTCCTGGATCGTGAGGCCGGTTTCCACCGGTTCACCCGGATGATGATCGCGATCCGGAAGGCACACCCGATTCTTCGGCGTCGGTCGTTCTTCCACGGGGATCGAACGGGCCGCCCACCCGAGATCCTCTGGCACGGTGTCGTGCCGTCCCAGCCCGACTTCGGCCGTGAGAGTCACGCGATCGCCCTGGCCCTCGACGGTCGAGGCGGCGATCGGCCGGGCGTGGTCGATCGCGATCTCTACGTCGCCTTCAACGCCTGGCGCAGGCCGTTGGAATTCCGGATTCCCGCCGCCCCGACCGGCCGGATCTGGCGGCTCGCCGTCGATACCGCCCAGCCATCCCCCAGGGATATCCTCGAGCCCGACACCGGCCCTCGCATCGAGGTCGGCCAGATTTACCCGGTCGAGTCGCACGCGATGATCGTGCTGGTCTCCGAGGCGACCTGAAGAAACCCACAAATGCCGATGGGCCGCCCTGGAAGATTCCAGGACGGCCCATCGTTTCTCACCTTAGGCTCCCCGACAAGGACTCGAACCTTGAACCTAGCGGTTAACAGCCGCTCGCTCTACCGATTGAGCTATCGGGGACTCGACCCCTAGAGCATACTCGGACGATCGAGCCGACTCAAGACGAGTCGGCCAAATCCTCTCGAAGAGGCTGCAGGGGTCAGCGAAATCAGGTCTCCATCCGCCGGCGGGAGGGCTCAACTTCGGCGGCCGGGCCCGCGGCCCGTCGGACCGGCCCTCGTCGCCCGGCAGTCGGATTACTCCTTGGTTCCTGACTTCTCGTGCTGCTCAATGGCCTTTTCGAGGATTCCGACAATCAGCGCATTCAGCGATGCCTTGTCCTCTTTGGCCCAGCTTGCCAACTGCTCATGGAGCACGGGAGGCATGCGGATCTGGAAGTGTACCACTGTCTCAGGCATGGAACATCTCCTCGGTTCGACACAGGCACCCGTAACAGGAAGCATCCAGTCGGGTAACAAGCCCACTTCGGAATTCTACACGGCGAATCGGGGCATGCATTGGTATTCTATCCGAATTCGGTCGTCGCTTTGCACCTATTTCTCCGAATTCACTCAACTTATCCAACGATTTTTCGCGTGCCTTGAGCCATGTCCATCCGCATAGATCCCCGGAGACAGCCGCGCATCCCTGGATGGGGGGATCGAGGAATCGAGACCCTTTTCAAGAGATTTCTCGTCCCTCCCGGATGTCGGCCCCCAGCCACGAAATCGCAGGATGTCGGTACAAATGACCACAACATCGGACCAACGATGAGCCCGGAGTTCCCATGGATAATACGGCCATCCCGGCCGGTCGCGACACGACGGCCCCATTCCCCCATGCCGAGGCCCTCATCCGCCAATTTGTCGAGCACTGGGGCCTGATGGCCCGCTCCTGGGGGATCAATTCGTCGATGGGGGAGCTGTTCGCGCTCCTGTATATCACCGGAAGTGACTGGACGGCCGAGGACTTGCGGCGTTCGCTCGGAGTTTCACGTGGCAACGTGAGCATGAATCTGCGTGAGCTGATGGCGTGGGGCGTGGTTCACAAGGTGCATCGTCCGGGAGAGCGTCGCGAGCTTTTTCGGGCTGAGACCGAGGTCTGGACACTCTTCCGCAAGATTCTTCGTGAGCGCAAGCGTCGCGAGCTGGAGCCAAGCTTGCACGTACTGGAGTCGACATCCAGGATGGCGGAGGGGCAAGAGGAGTTGCGTGGAATCGCGGAGCGTATTGAATCGCTTCGACGGTTCTTCCGGGCGATCGACACGCTGGCCGATCAGGTTCTTTCGATGCCGGCGGCCGACCTGGCCGAAATCGGCCACCTGATCCGCGATGAGAGGGAGCGGTCGCCCGGAGATGAGGGGTCGTGAGGGATGGCCGCGTGGAATTGGAGGCAGGTGGACGGGGAAAAGGGGCAGGGACATGGAAGCGAGGCATCGATTCGACTAAACTAGTCGGAAATGGGAGCCGGGGCCCTCCCTGGCCCCGCCGGAGCCTACGCCGGCCGCTCCCCTGTTGATCCCGGCCACCACGCCTCGCGGCCGGGATCGGATCCGACAGATCGGCGAACCCATTGCGGAGCTCCTCCATGAGCGTTGCGTCGTCGAACGACTATCATCCCGGCCTGGAAGGCGTCATCGCCAGCGAGACGGCGATCGCCAACATTGAGGGGACCGATGGCGCTGGAGGACTGGAATACCGAGGTTATCGGATCGAGGACCTCGCGGATCACGTCTCCTACGAGGAAACGGCGTTCCTGCTTCTTCACGGCGACCTTCCCAGTCGCGAGCAGCTTCGAGAGTTCGACGCCCGGCTGCGGAAGGCTCGGGCCCTGCCGGAGCCGCTGGTCACCCTTCTGAGTGAGATTCCGGCGCATATTCATCCGATGGACGTACTGCGGACATCGGTGAGTGTGCTGGCGCACTTCGATCCGGACGTCAACGCGGCGCCGACGGATCATGCGGCGAACGTTCGCAAGGCCGAGCGAATGGTGGCCCAGATGGCGACCGCGGTGGCCTACCGCCGGCGGATCAGCCAGGGCTTGCCGCTGGTTCCTCCCCGCGACGATCTGGACCACTCGGCCAACTTCCTGCACATGGTCAGCGGCAAGGCTCCCTCGAAGACGATGCGCGACGCCTTTGACCTTTCGCTGGTGCTCTACACCGAGCACGAGCTGAACGCCTCGACGTTTTCGGCCCGGGTGACGGTGTCGACGCTATCCGACATCTATTCGGGGATCGTCGCGGCGATCGGGACGCTCAAGGGCCCGCTCCACGGCGGCGCCAACGAAGAGGCGTGGAAGGTTCTGGAGCAGGTCGGTTCGCCCGACAAGGCCGAGGCCTGGATTCAGGACGCCCTGGCGCGGAAGGAACGGATCATGGGGTTTGGCCACCGCGTCTACAAGACGGGTGACCCTCGCGCCCGGATCCTCAAGCAGCACTGCGTCGCGCTGGCGAAGGAGGTGGGCGACGATCGATGGGAGCGGATTGCCGAGCCGATCGAGCAGGCGGTCACCACCCAGAAGAATCTGCCGCCCAACGTCGACTGGCCGAGCGCCCGGCTCTACCACTACATGGGCCTGGAGATCGAGATCTACACGCCGATCTTCGCGATGGCCCGCGTCGCCGGGTGGGCGGCGCACATCATCGAGCAGCTTGATCACAACCGTCTGATGCGACCTCGGGCGCGGTACACGGGCCCTCCCCACCGCTCCGTCAAGCCGATCGAACAGCGTTGATCGATCGGTTTTGCGAACACCCGCCGGAACGGCCGAGACGGTTCGATTCCGGCGGGTCCTTGATTGTTGGCAAATTCCTCCGATAAGCTAAAATCCCTACGATCAACTTGAGCTGCACGTCGGCGCGAGCTTGCACCTGGGATGGCGGATCGGATGAAACCGGAAGACCGATCGCGAACGACCGCGACCGCCGAGGATGCGCCTCTCGCGTCCGAGGATCGTTCTGCGGCTCTTCCCTGGAACTGGCCGGATGGGTCGCGACTGCTGCTGGCCTCGATCGCGATTGTCCTGGCGATGGGTCTGATGGTTGGCTCGCGACGGGAGGATCGCCGGGGAGAACATCGGCCGGTCCCCGCCGCGAAGGGGCCTGCTCCGGCTC
The DNA here is from genome assembly GCA_027449865.1 of Planctomycetales bacterium. Classification (GTDB taxonomy): domain Bacteria; phylum Planctomycetota; class Planctomycetia; order Isosphaerales; family Isosphaeraceae; genus JAKAUH01. The sequence goes on along the minus strand of DAIDKV010000004.1, from coordinate 11,636 downwards.
TCGACCCCAGCACCGCGACCGCCGAGTCGCTCGCCGGGCTGCCGAGGATTGGTCCGACCCTGGCCCGTCGGATCGTCGAGGCCCAGGCCGACGGTCCGTTCCGCTCGCCGGAGGATTTGCGCGCCCGGGTCCGCGGAATTGGCCCGGCGACCCTGGCGCGGATCGAGCCCTACCTGCGGTTCGAGGCTGGTTCGCGGGTGCGGGCTGAGTCGTCGACGATCGCGATCGCCGAGGGCGAAGTTCCTCCGAGTCGCTCACGATCGAGGGTGCGGAAGCCCCGAGGCGCGTCGAGCCGGCTCGCGTCGAGGGCGGAGGTCGCGGCGGCCTCGCCGTGATCCGGGATATCGAAAAGGAGATCGGCTCGGTGGTGGAGATCGCGGACAAGGTTCCCCGTTTCGAGCCTCCTGGCTGGCTCCGCGGCGGGCATGCGCAGACGATTGTTGGTCGATACTGGCCCAACCCGCGGCCCCATCCGCCCGCGACGTCCCACGAGCTGACCCTCCCGGACGGCGATCGGCTTCTGCTGCTGGAGTCGACCCCGGCCGGCTGGAATCCGTCAGACCCCTCGGCGATGCTGGTTCACGGCCTGGCCGGATGCTCCGGGTCGGCCTATGTCGTCCGCCTGGCGGACCGTCTGATCCGCTCGGGAATCCGGGTGATCCGGGTCAACCTTCGGGGCGCAGGGCGTAGCTTTGGGATGTCCCGAGGGATCTACCACGCGGGCCGAAGCGACGACCTGCGCGCGGTCGCCGACTGGATGCGGGCTCGCCATCCGGACTCGCCCGTGGCGGCCGTCGGTTTCTCACTCGGTGCCAACCTCGTCCTGAGACTGGCGATGGAGGCCGGTCCCGATCGGATCGCCTGCGTCGTCGCGGCGAATCCGCCGATCGACCTGGCGGCCTGCGCCCGCCGGATGTCCGAGCCTGAGAACCGGCTTTACGACTGGAACTTCGTCCGATGGCTTCGGTCCACGGTCGACCGGCTCCATCGACGTTTCCCGGACCTCGGCCCGACCGGTCTCGAAGGCGTTCGGACGCTCTACGAGTTCGACGACCGATACACAGCGCGTCGGAATGGCTTCGCCTCGGCCGACGATTATTATGAACGTTGCAGCCTGGTCGCCACGCTGGGACGGATCGAGGTGCCTGGGCTGATCGTCCACGCAGTGGACGATCCGTTTGTCCCGCATGAGCCGTTTCTGCAAGCGGAGCGGCGGCCCAGCCTGGCGCTGGAGCTGGTTCCGCATGGTGGACACCTGGGCTATGTCAGCCGGCGCCCCTGGCAGGGCGATCGTCGATGGCTTGAGTCCCGGATTCTGTCCTTCGTTCAGGGGGCTTTTTCGTCCCTGGTCGTCTTGTCCGGGCGTCGCTGAGTTCTTGACTCGCTGAGGGTTGTCTTCCTGCTTAGGTTCGACGGTGCGGTCGGACCGCCCCCCTAGAATCGGGAGTGCCGTTGATGCCTGCGGGGTAGTTCGCCGCGGAGGAACTGTGCGAGCTCGTCTGAGTCTTCGAGGTTGAGCTCGAGGGGGATCCACAGGCCGGTGGATTCGTCGAGGAGAGCGGCTTCCTTGCGGCCTTTGAGGGTCATTTGGGGGTCGCACCAGATGAGGCGGTCGTCCTCGTTGGTGAAGCCCTGTCCGTCCCACTGGCCGATCCCGCCGACGTTGTCGCGCAGGGCGGAGCGGACGACGAAGACGGCGTCCTCGGCCTCGGGATGGTCGAGGATGGCCTCGGGATAGATTCGGATTGCGTAAATCGCGCGGATGGTTTCCAGGTAGTCGCCGAGCCATCGGATGGCCGAGGGGGGCCCGCCGGATTCGAGGCTGTCGATGAATTCGGCGACTTCCTCGGCACCGAGGGTGTTGGGCCCAACGGGGTTGCGCTCGATGGTCGCCCAGACGGAGCGCAGGTCGTTGAGCTCCGGGCCGATGGCCAGGTAGTTGCCCAGGGTTCCGGGTTGGTCCACCGACCAGATCGCGACGTCCGGGACGGCGCGCTGAAGGCTCGCCATCGGGATATCCCGATCATTGACCGTCAACAGGCGGAGGTAGTCACCCATCGGCCGACTCCGTCACCAGATGACCCAAGTGAGCCGTCGGGCCCCTCGAGGCTGTCGGCCCGGAGGGGGGCTCGTCTTGGGGTGCGCCGGCCCACGGCACATCGGAGGCTGATTCCCGAAAGCCTCGTAGTAGATAGAGTAGCAACGCCCCAAGGATGGTGCAAGGGAACAGGAACACCAGAACATCTCTCGAAGGAGACCACGTTGTCAGCTCGCCGACGAGCAGGCTCCCGAGCAGAGCGCCGAGACCGGAGGTCGCGACGAGCATCATGGCCTGGGCGGTGGCGCGGAGGTGTCCGGGCGCCTTGCCGTCGAGGTAGACCTGGGCACCGACCGTGAAGCAGGCGATCCCGACTCCCTGGAGAAGCGCCCCGACGACGACCACCCAGAGCGGCGGGTGGAAAGCCAGGCTCAGATACCGGACCAGCCAGGCGGCGATACCCATCGCCAGGGTGGCCTTCGCGCCGGCCCGGCGGAGAATCCAGGGGAGCGCGACCAGCAGGGCGATCTCGCTGGTCTGGCCGAGGCTCATTGCCGACGTGACCCAGGCGCGGGGGAGTCCCGCCGATTCCATGTAGCCGGGGATGACCTGGAAGTTCACCGGCATCGTCATGTAGACGCCCAGGCCGAGGATCAGGACGCAGAGGACTCCGGGGCGTCGGAGGATCTCGCCGCCAGCCTCGCGCAGGCGGATCGCCCGGGTGCCGACGGCCAGCGGCGGGGTATTCGGGAGTGTCAGGCAGTAGACCGACGTCGCGGCCGAGAACGCCGCGGCGACCCAGAGCGCTTCGTAGGCTCCGTTCCCCGCTCGGGTCGAGCCCGAGGCGGCCATCGCCAGCGAGACCACCCAGCCGGCGACCATCCAGCCCGCCGTTCCAAACGACCGAACCCGTCCGAAATCGCGGCCGGCGTTGTCGAGGTTTCGCATCGCGAGTGAGTTCGCCAGGCTGTACGCCGGGGCCGACAACAGCCAGTAGACCAGAAAGACCCCAAAAATGGCCGGTGCCGAGGTCACGCGTCCGCTCGCCAGATAGACCAGGAACAGCGTCCCCAGGCCGTAAATCGCGGCCAGTACCCGCTGAGTCGCCATCAGCCGGTCGACCAGTTGGCCCGCGCCCAGGGGGACGGTCGTCGAGGCGATCGCCAGCGTGGCGAAGATCCAGCCTCGATCGCGAGCGTGGATGCCCAGATCCGTCAGATGGACGGCCAGGAGCGGCCAGAACGACCCCTGGACCGCGTAGGTCAGGGCCATCAGCGTCGATAGCCGTCCGATCATTCCCAATTTCATGCCTGCCTCGGGGTCGGCCCCTCCTCGATCGGGGTGTTCGGACCGTGAGCCGATCAATCGGGGAGCCCATCCCGGCGCCTTCGACGTTCGGCCTTCCGCTGAAGCCGTTCCAGCCGCCGCTGTTCTCGGATCTCTCGGCGTTCCTCGGGAGTGGGTCCGGCGGCCGGTGGGTTCTCCCCGGTCGCCTGGCGGTCACGCGAGATCCCCCGGTCGAGCAACCGCAAGAGGCCGCCGGCTCCCGCGACGATGGAGCCTTCCAGCAGGTCGGAGCCCGTTTCCTTGAGCCGCTTCTGGAAGGCCTCGGCATCGATTCGGGGTTCCTGCAACGTTCCACGAATCGGCACCTCCAGGTGGGCGCCGCTGAGCAGGGCCGCCAGGACCGGGCGATCGAGTCGCGGAGGATTGACGCGGAATCGGGCCATCAGGTCAAGGTGTTTCTCGAAATCGACCGATCCCTCCAGCTCCGCCCTGCCGACCTGCCCGAGTGGGAGGGCCAATCCATGCTGATAGACCTTCCGATCGGCGATTCGGACCGAGATCGGGTCGCGCAGGGCGAGCATCGGCTCGGAATCCTCGGTACCCGGGATCAGGTCCAAGAGGTCCTCGGCGAGAGGACCGGGGAGGAACTGGACATCGTTGAAGACGACGTTACCCGTCACCTTCGCCGCGGCTCCGATCGCCCGATCCACGGGGAACTCGGCATCGAGCCCGCGAACCGAGACCCGGCCGCGGACCCGGGTGGCACCGTCCAGCACGGGGGCCACGAAGGAGAGGACCCGGTGCGAGACCTCATCGTCGACGACGGCGTCCTGAATCGTTGAGGAGCCGCCCAGCCGGACCCGGATCGGGCCATCCGCCTCGCGGACGATCTCGGGCTCCAGGTGAAGAGCGCCGTCGTTGAGCCGGCCGTCGATCGGATCGATTCGGAGCCGTTCGCCGTCGGACCGGACGACGATCCGGGTTTGCTCCAGCCGGAGGCCGAAGACATCGAGGCCGTCGAGGTGGAGGCCCAGTTCACCGGCGATCTTGCCGCCGATCGGTCCGTTCAACCGCCAGTCGCCGGGCTGCCCGGTCAGGCGGGCGCTGGGCTCGACGTCGCGGCGGAGATCGGCCTGGAGAGCGGCCCAGTCGGGCTGGAGGGTTCCCTTCAGGTCGAGACGCGACGACTCCCCGGCCCGCTGGATGGTTCCTGAGCCTTCGAGACGTCCCCTGGCGGTCGCCAGCTCGATCCGCCCGACCGACCACTCGTCCGACCCTCCCGCAACTTCCCAGCCCGCCCGCACCGGGCCCAGGGAATCGGGGATGGATGGCCCCGAGGCGTGGGCCTCGCCGGAGATGCTCCAGCGCCCCTCCTGGCGATGGGCCGAGAGCCGTCCGTCGATCGCGAGGGAGGCCGTCGAGGTCTCCCAGGGCCATCGGGTGGCCACAAGGGAGATCGAAGCGGGCCGATCGGCCTCGCGATGCATGGTCCCTTCGATGGCGAGCTGGGGCCGCTCCGTCCCGTTTTCGGACCGATGCTGGAGGGAGACCTTCCACTGGATCGGGTCGGGATCGCGTGGGATTTCCAGCCGAATCTCCGTGCGGTCGGCCTCGATCGGCCGGGCGAGCGAGGCATCCGACCATTGAAGGCGGCCGTCCGGGATCTCGACGATCAACCGATATCTCGGGTGCGGGCGGATGATCGGTCGCAAGGTTTCGAGAAGGTCGATGCGGCCGTCGGCCCCGCGATCAATGGCGAGCTCGGCGCCTGGGAGGCGCAGCGGGATGGTTTCTGGATTGGCGAAGAGGATCTGCCAGAGACCCCAGCCGACCTCAGCGCGATCGGCGGCGATCAGGCGTTTCCCCTGCCCGTCGCGAAGGGCCACGCCGACGATCCGGGTGGGGCCGAACCAGGAGAGGTGAACGGCTCTGGCCTCCAGGGATCCGGGAGCCAGAAGCCGATCGGCGCGGGTCGAGAAGATTCGAAGGGCCAGCGACCGGCCAAGCAATGTTGGCAGGAGGACCACCAGGCCGAGGACCGCGATCGCGGCAACGAGGGCAACCGGCCACCGTCGTCGGCCTGTTCGACCGTTGGTTTTCATGTTTCCGGCCGTCCCTTGCATGGTTCCCGGAGTCACGCTTCGATTTTGATCATTGTAGCAAGACGGATACCGGGACGTGGCGGAATGCGGCCGGGTGGGTTCGGCCGTCGGCCGCTGGCGTGTTGCAACCGCTTGTCCCCTCTGGCATTGTAGGTCGTCGCCTGGCCGCTGGGTTCCTCCGGGAGAACGATCGTTGCCGGTACGGAGTGTCTACAAGCCCGCGGATCCCAACCTGCCGAGGGCCGACGGCCGGGCCTGGGGCGTTTGCTGGTTGATGTTTGCGGCGACGGTGCTGACCTACGTCGATCGCCAGGCGGTGGCGCTGCTTCGCGATCCGATCCGAGAAGATTTCGGCATCGGGTCCAACGCGGAATTTGGCTGGGTGATCGCGGCGTTCTACCTGCCCTACGCGCTTTTGCAGGTTCCGGCGGGCTACCTGGTGGATCGCTGGGATCTCCGGCGGACCTACGCCCTGGCGGTCGCCTGGTGGTCGATGGCGGCCACGTTGACAGCGTTCGTTCCGGAGCTGGGGTATCTGTTCGCTTGCCGGATTCTGCTGGGGATCGGAGAGTCGTTCAACTGGCCGGTGGCCCTGAAGGTCACCAGTCGCATTCTACCGCCGGGCGATCGCGGACTGGGCAACGGCATCTTCAACTCAGGAGCCGCGGTCGGGGCCCTGATCACGCCGGCCATTGTTACCTACCTGGCGACCCGGTTCGGCTGGCGATCGTCGTACGCCGTGGTTGGATCGGCGGGTTTCGTCTGGGTTCTCTGCTGGCTGGTACTGGTCCGGGGCGAATTGCGTTTGTCGATGGCGCCGAGGGTCGAAAAGGCCGTTGCTCCCGGGCGCCCGCTCCCGATCTGGGTAATCGCGGCGTTTCTCGGAAGCGGGCTGGCGGCGTTGGGAGTGGCGGCCCTGGGATTTCGCCACGGGCAGCCGGCCATTCAGGCGGGGATTGCGCTGGCGATTGTTGGGCCGCTCGCGATCGCGGCGATCATTCCGCGGAAGGACCTTGTCGGCGCCTCGTGGGCCGAGGGACTGGGCCGGATCGTCCGGACGCCGCGGTTCTGGATTCTGGTAGTGGTCTCGGTCTCGATTAACGTCTGCTGGCACGTTCAGTTGAACTGGATTCCCAGCTATCTGCACGACGATCGGGGCCTGAAATTCGCGGCTGGGAATTACTTCAGCATCATCCCGTTTCTGGCGGCCGACCTGGGCAACCTGGGCGGCGGATGGTTCTCGCGCAGGCTGGCCGCGGCCGGTCGTCCGGCCGGTCGGGCCCGGCTGATCGTGATGTCCCTCGCGATGCCGATGATCCTGGTCGGGCTGGGGATTGGGAGGGCCGGCGATCTTCCGACGTCGCTGGTCCTGCTTGCGGCGATGGCGTTCGGGACCGCCGCGTACATGGCGAACTACTTCGCCTTCACGCAGGAGGTGAGCGACCGGCATACGGGAATGGTCGTCGGTTATCTCGGGGCGCTCGGGAATCTCGCCGCGGCCGGGTTCCAGCCGATCACCGGATTGGTGAAGGACCAGACCGGCAGCTACGCGATCATCTTCGGCATCATCGGCCTGGCGCCGCTGCTGGGGTTGGCGGCGCTGGCGGTCGGATGGGGATCGAGTCGCCAGCCGAAGTCCGAACTCGAGGTGGGATGATCCCGAGGCTGGGGCGGCTGTCGAGGATCCGACTCGATTCACGAGAACAACTCGGGCTGGACAGGCCGGGGCGTTTCTGGCAGGTTTTGCCGCCGCATCTCTTTCCGACGTCGCCGTCGTCTCCCGCCGTCGCGACGACCCCCGGGCTCGACCGGGTCGTCCGCCCTTCGATCGGCCGGGCATGGACGCGGGTCGTCCCTTCTGGCAAGGTGGTGGAACATGTTCCGTCGATTCCCCTGGCTGATGGTTCTCGCGGGCGTTCTCGGCCTCGTGCCGGTCGGCTGCGACACCCACAAGTTCTTCCTGCGCCACAAGGACGAGGACGATTCCGCGAAGTTGTCGTCGATCGAGGAGCAGGATAAGCCGGACAAGGTTATCGGCGGGAATGCCTCGGACGCCGACGGTCGGGCGTTCTTCAAGAAGAACCGGCGGGCCGGCGGCTGGAGTTCCGAGGCTCAGGAGATCGAGAGCCACCTTGGGGCGAACTGATGGCGGTTCGGATGCCCTGGAACCGTTGGTTTGGTGATCGCGGCGAGCGGGCGGCGGCCCGATTCCTCCGCCGCAAGGGCCTGCGGATCATCACCCGGGGCTATCGCATTCGATCCGGCGAGATCGATCTGATCGCCCGCGATGGCGACGTCCTTGTCTTCGTCGAGGTGAAAACCCGGCGCCGGGGCGAGCCGGCCGAGGCCGTCACGCCCGAGAAGCAGCGCCGGATCACGCGGGCCGCGAACCACTTCCTCCACAAGCATCATCTGCTTGAGATCCGATGGCGGTTCGATATCGTCGCCGTTGTCTGGCCCGACACGAAGGGCGCGCCCGAAATTGAGCACTTCCCCGACGCCTTCGAGCCCTCCGGCCGCGGCCAGTTGTTCTTCTAATCCAGGCGGCGAGGTGCGGCCGGTCATCGACCCGAGCGGGCCGCCTGGAGGAGACGGTCGAGCGTGGTCATCTGGGCGAGCCCGTCCTCGGCCGGGTCGACCGGCGAGCCTGCTTCAACCGATCGCGAGAAGGCATCAATCATCGCCGAGTACTGGTTGACCGACTCGAAGGTGAGCGTCCGGACGGCGTCGGCATCGGGACCCGAGTCGGGCGCCGATCCGACCGAACGGAGCCGGGCGACGGGAGGGCCGTCGGCGGGTGGAAGATAGGCATCGGGGACCTCGATCGAGCCTCCGGTGCCGACCAGCTCGTAGAGGCATCGGAACGGCTGCTCGAAGCTGCAATCGACCACGCCGATGACGTCGCCGGGGAATTCGAGGAGCGCGGTGAGGGTCAGGTCGACGCCGGTTGGGCCGAAGTGGGCGGACGCCTTCACACCGGTTGGCTCGGCGCCGGCGAAGAGTCGGGTGGTGCTGACGCCGTAACAGCCGACGTCCCAGAGCGCTCCGCCGCCCCGGGCTGGATCGAGCCGCCAGTCGCCCGGCGTGATCGGGAACGAGAACGATGAGCGGATCAGTCGGAGGTCTCCGATCGCGCCTTCGCGGACCATCCGCCGGATTTCCCGCGTTCTCGGCTGATGTCGCCACATGAACGCCTCCATCAGGATCACGCCGCGAGAGTGGCAATGCTCGACCATCGCGGCGGCCTCTCGGGCGTCGAGGGCCAGGGGCTTTTCGCAGAGGATATGCTTGCCGGCATCCGCCGCCGCGACGACCCACGACCGATGCAACTCGTTTGGCAGAGGAATGTAGATGGCGTCGACCTCGGGGTCGTCGATCAGGGCCCGGTATTCGCCGTGCGCCCTGGGGACGTGGAACTCGTCGGCCCAGGCCCGTGCGGTGGCCGCGTCTCGGCTTGCCAGCGCTTGCAGCGTCCCCGAACTCGAACCGCGAATGCCGGGGATCAGTCCCCTCCTGGTGATCCGCGCACATCCGAGGATGCCCCATCGTATCGATCGTCCGGTTGGCATGGCTTGCCTCGTCGTCTCTCGGTGGAAGAAAGACCCGAATATACTGGAGCGGTCGGCCCCGCGGAATGAAACTGAGTCCTCCGAATCGGGGTAGCACCGGACATGATCGACCAACTCCTGCTCGAAGAAGTCTGGGAAGCGGACGAATCGCCGGTCGCCGAGGCAACCCCCGACGCGAGCCGGTCGTGGCTTGTCGCGATCCGGGCGTGGATCGCCAGAATTTTTCGTGCGATGGGTTCGGGGATCGACTGGCTCTTCGGGATGCTCTCGCTGCTGGTCGGCCTGTCGACGCTGGCCGCGCTCCCGATTCTACAACTACTCACCCTGGGCTACTTTCTGGAATGCTCGGCCCGGGTCGCCCGGACCGGTCGGATTCGAGAGGGGTTTGTCGGCGTGAGGAAGGCGTCGAGAGCCGGTGGGATCGCGGTCGGGCTCTGGCTGTCGACCTTGCCAGCCTGGTTCGGCGCCGGGATGGCGCATTCGGCCGAGCTCATCGCGCCGGGGAGCCGCACGGCCCTTGGCTGGCGGGTGGCTGTGGTCTTCCTGATCGGACTCACCACGTACCACATCTCCTCCGCGTGTGCCCGAGGCGGTCGACTGCGCCATTTCCTCTGGCCGTTCGGACACCCCTTCTGGCTCGCCAGGAAGCTCCGAGCCGGCGGGCTCTACGCCGAATCGCGAGAGACGTTCTGGGCGGCGATCGGCTCGCTTCGGCTTCCGTATTACTTCCGGCTCGGGCTGGTCGGCTTCGTTGGGACGATCGCCTGGCTGATCGTGCCGGCCATACTGATCGCTGCTGGCGGCCGATTCCCTCCTATGGGGATCGCTGGCCTGCTCCTGCTAGCGGTTGTCGTCCCGTTCCTGCCTTTTCTCCAGATCCGATACGCGCTGGAGGGTCGGATCTCGGCGATGTTCTCGCGTCGGGCGATCCGTGAGCGATTCCGGCGTGCTCCCTGGTCATTCGCGTTTTCCTTGATGGTCCTGCTCCTGGCCGCGATCCCGCTGTATCTTCTCAAGATTGAGATGATTCCCCGCGAGGCGGCCTGGCTTCCCAGCCTGGTCTTTGTCACCTTCCTGGCGCCGGCTCGCCTTCTCAACGGATGGGCCTTCGCCCGATCCGGACGCCGGGATCGACCCTCTCACTGGTTTTTCCGCCTGCTCGGCCGGCTCGCGATCATTCCGGTGGCCGCCTTTTACGTTCTGATCGTCTTCCTCGCACAATACACATCCTGGGGCGGCGCCGCGGCCCTCTACGATCAGCACGCTTTCCTCGTCCCCGTCCCTTTCCTCAGCATGTAGCCTCGAGAGCCCCATTCGTGGCTTCCTGGCTTGTTGCCTTTTGCCTGGACCCCCTGATTTCCGACCGATCCGGGTTTTTTCGTCAAAATGCGTCAGATCTTCCCTGACAATACACGAGGATCGACTATAATCGAGGAGTCGAATGGATGGACGTCGTAGGGGACGCGTGTCCGTTCGGCGGTTCTCAGAAACGACTTTCCGTTGGGCCGACTCTCCCGGTCCCTTGAAACTCGAGTCGCTGGGCCTCCTCTGCCCACGTTTTTCGAGTGAAGAGGCTCACTCTCCGAGCCGTATGGAACCCAAACGACGGCTTTGGAAGCCGAGGAGTGTTGAGTCATGTTCATCCATCTGCACCAGGCGCGCGAGCTGGTGACGTGGTTTCTGGTCGCCGTGGCCCTTTCGCCGCTGGCGCTCTGCTTCGCCTCGACGACGTCTGGCGAATCGGTCGAGCTGGCGAAGGTCTCGGGCCAGTTGAAGCTGAGCGGCCGCCCGCTTGGTGATGTGTGCCTTTGCCTGGACCGGGGCGATGAGCATTGCGCCTTCGGCTGGCTGCAAGAAGACGGCTCGTTCCTGCTGAGCAACATGCGATGGTATGACGGTGGCGCCGAGCCCGGGCAGTATTCCGTGCATATGTATACGGGCCAGGGTGGTCCGCCCTTTCCGGAGAAGTATCGCGATCCGCGGACATCGGGGTTGGTTCTCGATGTCGAATCGGGTTGGAATGAATTCCGAATCGATCTTCCCTGATGCATTGCGGCCCGAGATTTGCTGGTGGGCCCTCCTTGACTGATCGTGTTCGCCCATGCGGGCGAGGCGCCAGGCTGGGGGTGGGTCACGCAGCGGAGGGCCGCGGTGATGTCGGATTCCGAGACGAACCGTGGAGCGGAGCTCTCGACGATAACCGACCCAGGCGCACCTCTCCGCGCCAGGGTTCTGGTGAGTTTTGCCGGACGGACCGATCCGGGGAAGGTGCGGGGTCGGAACGAGGACCATTTCCTCGTGGCCCGGCTGGTCAAGGCGATGCAGGTTTCCGCGTCCAGCCTGCCCTCCGACGGTCGCTCGGTTCTCTCGGAGGAGGAGGGCTATCTGGTGGTCGTCGCGGATGGAATGGGGGGCGCGGCGGCCGGTGAGCGTGCCAGTGCGCTGGCCGTGGAGAGCGTCGAGGCGTTCATCCTGAACGCGGTCGAGTGGTTTCTTCACCGTGTCCTTTCGGCAGCCGTGCAAAAAGCACCGCGCCGAGGCTGGGCTGGAGTGCTCGGGCGCGAGCGTGGCAGGCATCTCGGCGCGTTTCGCCCAGATCCGGGCGAGGGCCGGCGGCGGTCCTGCTCGCTGGTGGGCCGT
>DAIDKV010000003.1 GCA_027449865.1 Planctomycetales bacterium | reverse complement strand
CGTCGGCGTGATCGGTCCCAACGGCGCCGGCAAGACCACGCTCTTTCGGATGATCGTCGGACAGGAGACGCCCGACCGTGGCGAACTAAGACTCGGTGATTCGGTCGTCTACTCCTATGTGGATCAGAACCGAGACGAGCTCAAGCCCGACAACACGATCTTCCAGGAGATTACCGGCGGCCAAGATCCAATCGTCCTCGGCAAGCGAAAAGTGCCGGCCCGAGCGTATGTCGCCTCGTTCAACTTCAAGGGGCCCGACCAGGAAAAGAAGGTCGGCCAGCTCTCGGGCGGCGAGCGAAACCGGGTTCATCTGGCGAAGCTGCTGAAGAGCGGCGGCAACCTGCTGCTACTCGACGAGCCGACCAACGACCTCGACGTCGAGATGCTCCGGGCGCTCGAGGAGGCCCTGGTGGATTTCGGTGGGTGCGCCGTGGTGATCACGCACGACCGGTGGTTCCTCGACCGGATCGCGACCCACATCCTCGCGTTCGAGGGGGATAGCCAGGTTGTTTGGTGCGACGGGAATTACGGGACCTACGAGGCCCAGCGGAAGGAGCGGCTTGGCCTCGACGCCGACCAGCCGCACCGCATCCGCTACAAAGCGCTCACGCGATGAGGTAGCCATGGGGGAGTCGCTGCTTGCCAGAACCGATCGTGGCATCCTTCGGCTAACGCTCAATCGGCCAGAACGTCGGAACGCGCTTTCCCGCAACCTGCTGGAGGACCTGGAAAGCTTGATCGATGGGCTCGAGTTCCAGGCGTCAGTTCGGGCGGTGGTCATCGCGGCCGAAGGGCCGGTCTTCTGCTCGGGGCACGATCTCTCGGAGATGCTCGGGCGCGACGAGGAAGACTATCGGTCCCTCTTCGCGACCTGCACGCGGGTGTTGCTGAAATTCCGGCGATTGCCTCAGCCGGTAATCGCTCGAGTGCAGGGTCCCGCCACGGCGGCCGGGTGTCAGCTTGTCGCCGCTTGTGACCTGGCCATCGCAGCCGAGTCAGCGACGTTCGCGACGCCCGGCGTGAAGATCGGCCTGTTCTGCACGACGCCAATGGTCCCGCTCGTTCGAACGATCGCGCCCAGGGCCGCGATGGAGATGCTCCTAACCGGCGAGCCAATCTCGGCGCAACGGGCGATGGAGTTGGGACTGATTAACCGAGTGGTCTCCGTCGAGCAACTCGACGAGGCGGTCCAGTCGCTGACCGATCGATTAAACTCAACAAGTTCACACGTTATCAGTACAGGCAAACGAGCGTTTTATGAATTGGCAGGACTTGACGAGGCGACCGCCTACGAACTTGCGATCCCCATCATGACGGCAAACGCGATGGCCGCTGACGCGAGAGAAGGGATCTCCGCGTTCCTCCAGAAGCGACCTCCGCAATGGACTGGGAGGTAAGCGGATGCCGGACGCGAGTGGGGAGACATCATGAGCGCCGGCACATCGAAACGAAGCCGGTCAGGCCTGCCGGTCGTCGTCGCCCTGCTGATGATCGGACTGGTTGTCACGGCGGCGATGATGGTGCTCGGACCGCGATCGTCGGCGCTGGCCGACATCCGCGAGCTAGCCCGCGCCGGGCAGTTCAACCAGGCGATCGAGCAGTTGAAACTTTACCTGCTCGATCACCCGGATGATTCGGCCGCTCATCTGCTGATGGGCCAGCTTGCGACCGAGGCCGACGCTCCACACCCTTCGCTAGCTCTCGAATACCTGGCGCGGCTGCATCCGAGTGATGCGAACGAGACGGCACGGATTCGGTTCCTCGAAGGGAAAGCCGAGTACTTTCGCGAGCGATACGACCGAGCGGAAGAGCGATGGAAGGATGCGCTGAAGCTTGATCCCGTCGTCGCCGAGGCTGGCTGGGCACTAATGGACCTGCTCGACAAGGAGGGGCGTGTCGAGGAGGCGCACTCGCTCGGAATGAGGCTGGTGGAAGTCGAGCCCGACCCGCTCGACCGGGCGCGGATCCTGCTGAACGTCGGCCGGCTGGACATCGACGTCGTGAATCCGGCCTCTCAGGTTTTGATGTTTCAGCATCTCTGGAAGGAGCATCCGGAGAACCTGCCAATTGGTTTAACAGTCGGTCAGGCGTTGGTGCGAGACAGTCGGGGAGGCGATGGGTTGAAGGTACTCGAGGATGTCCTGCATCGGCATCCCGACTCGCCCGAGGCCTGGGACGCCTGGCTGACGGGCCTCTCGGGGGCATTTCGAGCAGACCGGCTTGCGGGAGAGCTGGCGAGGTTGCCGAAGTCGATGGCCGATGACCCAAGGTTCGCCGAGCATCGAGGGATGGTCTCGCTGGCGGCCAGGGACTGGCCAGCGGCGATTCGTGCATTCCGCCAGGCGACAGAGTTCGAGCCTTTCAACGGCATCCTCTGGTATCGCTTGAGAGCCGTACTTCGGGCAGTCGGCAACCGTGAGGAACTGGAGAAGGTCAACCGCTGGTACACATCCTTTGAGGAGGCATTCAAGGCGATGCGACCGGCGTATCAGGAAGCATTGGCAATACCGACGCTGGGGGTTCAACCCAATCCCAGGCTCTACCACCGGCTGGCCGACCTCCGCGAGCGGATGGGGCGTCCGGACGAGGCTCTGGCCTGGCATCGAATGGTCCTGCGAGATGACCCTCATGATGCGATCAGCCGCCGGGCGATGGAGCGGCTAAAGCCCGGAAACCGACGCTGAGGCCGCGATCCAGTCCAGGTTGGCGATCAGGCGATCGAAGACGTGGAGGCATCGATCTCTGTGATGGTGACGGCGCGGGTCCTGGCGTAGTTCGCACGGTAAATCGGGCGGCCTTCGATTCGGTACTTCCGCTCGAAGTTGGTCAGGTAGTCGAGATCGTGTTCGGGTGAGCCAGGCACGGGGGCGGGACGTTCCTCGAAGCGCCGGTCGTCGGCCATCAGCTCACGGATCATCTTGTAATACTCTTCCACATCGCTCGCGAGGTGCAGTTCCCCGCCGGGCTCGAGTGTCCGGGCAACCGAGGCGACCAGTTCTTCGTTGAACACTCTGCGCTTCTTGTGACGCTTCTTCCACCAGGGATCGGGAAAGTAGATGTGGACAGCGAGGAGGCTAAAATCGGTGATCCGGGGCATCACCGTTCGGATGTCTCCAGCCCAGATTTTGGCGTTCTCGATCTTCTGCTTGACGAGGCGTTCGGCCGTGAGTCGCGCGTACTTCTTCGTGATCTCGACACCGAGGTAATTCCGGTCGGGATGATCGCGCGCGGCGTTTGCGAGAAAGAGACCCTTGCCCGAGCCGACCTCGAGCTCGACCGGGTTTGGGTTGCCGAAGAACGAGGGCCAGTCGATCGGCGGGGCCGGCTCGTCGATGGCAAGAGTCGTGGGCCAGGCTGGCTCGATCAGATGCCGAGAGATATCAAGGTCGGGTCTGGAGCGGGACATGGGTGGGAGGGATCGAGAGGATGATTCAGGTCTGAGCGGATGAGTCATCACCCGCCATGATCGGGACGCCGATCATTCGGCCGTGGAAGACCATGTTGTTGCCGACGAAGCCCTGGCAGTCGAACGTCGTTTGGCGACGGTGCAATCGGGTCGCCTTGCCCACGAGGATGAGCCGGTCGCCAGGTTTGACCTGTCCGCGAAACCGAACATCCTCCATTCCGCCGAATGCCATGAAACCGCCGGCACTGAGTCGGACCTGACTGACATAGTAGCTGGAAAGCTGAGCGGCGGCCTCGCACATGAGCACGCCGGGCATCAGTGGGTAATCGGGCATGTGGCCACGGACCCAGAACTCCGCCGTCGAAACGTCCTTGAAGCCAATAATAATCTTGTTTTCCAGGTCAAGGTGGACAATCGCGGTGAGCTGCTCCATCTCAAACCGTTGGGGGTTCGAAAGTCGGATCGCTTCCTGATCGGCCAGGATGCGTGTCGTATCAATGGAGGCAGGGTCGACGAGAGGCGCTGGAGGCATGCGCCGGGTCCTTTCTCGATGGCGGCACGGCTGGGGCGCGGCAGATCGACTCGGCGGGCGTTGCCGTCGCGACGGCGACGGTTCCCACGATCTCGGGCCGAACGGGCTCGGCCCCGCATTCGGCGTGTTCGCCGTTCCGGCGGGCGATGGCGTTCCCAGGCCGCGTTGCTATGATGACTTCCCCGGGCCCGTTCCACAAGAGGATTCGCGGACCCGGATGGTGGACGTCGGCAGGCACGGGAGGCGAGATGGCCGGACGACCGCTCGGGACGATGATCACCCACGGCTACCCCGACCTCGATCTGGCCTCCGAGCTGACGCTCGCCGGGCGGATCGGGGCGACGGTGCTGGAGATCCTGCCAGATTGGGGCCGATATCCCGATCCCGGCGAGGCCCGCCGGATGGCCTCGGACGTTGGGATGAGGATCCACAGCGCCCACGGGTGCTGGGGAGGCCGGACGATCCGGGCGTCTCGAGTGGACCTCGGCTCGACCGACCCCGCGACGCACCGGGCCTCGGTGGACGACCTCAGGCGATGCGTGGACTGGCTCGCCGAGGCGGGCGGGACCTGCCTGGTTGTGCATCCCGGCGGGCTTTCGGAGGCCTCGGTAGCGGGGGCGCGCCGCGAGGCGATGGCGCGCGGGCTGATCGAGCTGGGCGACCACGCGGCGGGATCGTCGGCCGTCCGGATCTGCGTCGAGAACATGCCGCCGGGCGTCCATCCGGGGAGCCGGATGGCGGACCTCGCCAGGCTCCTGCGCGGGTTGGACCATCCCCGCCTCGCCCTGGCGCTCGACACCGGCCACGCCAACCTGACCTCGGGCGTGGGCGTCGAGACGAGGGCGGCCGAAGGCCTGCTGGCGACGACGCACGTCCACGACAACGACGGCCGACACGACTCGCACGACCCTCCCGGACACGGGACAATTTACTGGCCGGCCTGGACCGAGGCGCTCGACGCGATCGATTATGAGGGGCCAATCATCCTCGAGTGCATCCGAGCCCTGCGCCGCGACTTCTCGGGATATCGGCCGGAGGTACTGCGAGCGATCGTCGGAATCGGTTGAGCCGGGGTCACCAGCGAGGCCGGCGCTCGGAGGTCGCATCCTCGACGGCAAGGCGGATCAGCTCGTCGGCGATCGACGGGCTGACTCGACGGCGGACCTCTCGGGCAATCGCGTCGGGCCTGTTGCTGAGCCTGGTCGCGAAGTCGCGGCCCCATCCGTGGTCGAACCGCGAGATCTCGACCAGCCGGGCCGCCTCGCCGTAGGCGATCCGGTAGCCGAGCCGGGCCGTCAGGTCATCGGAGAAATCGCCCATCGGCTCGCCTCGAACGGGCCTCGGTTCGACAGCTTATACCATCTCCCGGAGCCGCTGCTCGAGATCGGCACGGGGGGTGAAGTTCCAGGTCTTGCCCGCCTTCCGCTTTTCGAGCAGGCCCCGATTTGCGAGGTCCATCAGGTCGGTGCGAGCCGTCTCGTAGACGACATGATGCGTGTTCTTCTGATACTCGATCGTGTAACGTTGGCCCAAATGGCGCAAGGCGTGGGTGATGAGATCCCTCTGTCGGTGGTTCAGGTGCGTGAGCCCCCGTAGCTCTTTCTGGGCCTCCGCGAGCCTCCGGCTACGCTCATCGATATACCGATACAATTCGTCGAGGGCCCTGCGGATTACCTCGGCATGATGCAGGAGGAAATAAGTCATGTCGTTTTCATCGGTCTCCGAGTGCAGGAAGGCGAGGCCATATTTCGCGGGCGCCTCCAGGATAATCTTGGAAATAGAAATATATTCAAACAGCCAGTATCCTTGCTTCAGCATTGACCAGTAGAACAAGGCTCGGGCCGTCCGGCCGTTCCCGTCCGCGAACGGGTGGTCGTAGGCGAGCCAGAAATGCAGGATCATCGATCGGACCATCGGATGGATGAAACCGCCCGGGGTCTTGCCGTTGGCGAAGTCGCACATCAGTGCGACGCGAGACTTCAGCTCCTCGGCCGGCGGGGGCACGTTGAAGATCTCGCCGAACTGGTCGCCGACCACGATGTCCTCGTCCGATTTGCGGAAACGGCCAACCGCCGACTCATTATCGAGGGTCCCTTCAGTTACAATTCTATGGATCTCGAAGATCCGGTTTACGCTCAATTCCTGATCCTTTAACTCGACGATTCTTTGCATCGTCCGGAAGTTGTTCAGGATCATTCTCTCGCTGCGATCCCGCGGTTGTCGGCCCTCGCGGATCATCTCCTTGGCCACATCTCTCGTCGTCGAGGCCCCCTCTAACTGGCTCGATGTGATCGATTCCTCGACGAGCGAGCGCACGCGGTAAAGATCTCTCGTCTCGGGATTGGTTACAGGCTCCGGCTGCTGGAGCCCTCCGCGGGCCATCGAGTCGATTTGATGCAAGCACTCAGGCAGAGGGTCCGATAGGTTGAAGCGAAATGGGATGCCGGTGCTATCTCTCAGGGGAATTTGCTTACTTTGCGCTCGGTGGAGTTTGAGCCCGAACCACCACGCTTGTCGGCTCAAACCTTCGGGCGGTTCCAGGAACCGAAGCTTGTCCCAATGCAAGTATTCTCCCTGCACCGTCGGCTCAACGACCTTGACGAGTATTTCGACAGCCCTTTGACCGAAATCCTTCCAGAGACCAGCGATGGGCGGCGGCAATTGAGGCTTTTTCATCGGAAGGGTAGCCTCGTACCAGGGATCTACTAATCTCACACCAATTCACGCAGATTTAGTATATAGACCACATCTCCTTTTTCAATAAGGATTTAGCATAAAATGTCTTGGCTCTCGGAAGAGTTTTCCACCAACCTGTCCCTGTAACACGCCTGGGGACCCGATTCTGCCGATTGTCCCAACCGACGGGGTGACGGGGCGCCAGGTACGCGTGCGGTGACGAAGCCCGCAACCTCCGCGGGCCGATACCCAATTGGCAGCGACGGAGGACGACGGCGCCGGAGGTCGCGCCGGGAACGACTGGGGAGGGATCGCCCCGTGAGATGGCCGTTGAATCGTCGGGAGATGCTCGGGGTCGTGGGCGCCGCCGGCGCGGCGGCCGGGCTCGCGGCTCCCGGAGGGGCCCGTGCGGACCACGTCGAACTGGGGCGGTTCGTCCGTCGCGAGGGCGTCCGCGGCAAGATGACCGGCGCCCAGGCCGCCGCCGCGGCGCTCGCCTGCGAGGGCGTCCCCTGCCTCTTCGGCGTCCCGGGCGCCCAGAACAACGAGTTCTGGGACGCTTTGAAGGCCCGAGGCGTTCCGTATCTGCTTGTGGCCAACGAGTTCTCGGCGAGTATCATGGCCGATGCCTCGTCGCGGGCCACGGGCGTCGTTGGGGCGTTCTCGGTTGTCCCCGGGCCGGGGCTCACCAACGCGATGACCGGCCTCGGCGAGGCTCTCTATGACAGCGTCCCGATCGTGGGGATCATCACCGACATCGACCGATCCCCCCACGCGCCGGTGGGACAGGTCCACGGGCTCGCCAACACGGCGATCGTCCAGCCGGTGGTGAAGGCGGTCTATCCGGTTCGGCACCAGGCGGAGATCCCAGGGGCGATCTTCCAGGCGTTCCGGGTCGCCGCCGCCGGGGAGCCGGGTCCGACCGCCGTCGTGATCCCGTATCCGCTCTTTCAGCAGGTCTGGGACTTCGACCAGCCGGCGCCCCCGCCGTTCCCCTCGCCGTTCGACGAGGCCGCCTACGGCCGGGCCCTCGCCCACCTGGCTGACCGCCGGAAGAAGGTCGGCATCTACGCGGGCCTGGGGTGCGTCGACGCCGGCCCGGCCCTCGCCGCCGTCGCCGAGCTGCTTCAGGCCCCGGTCGCCACCTCGGTGAGCGGCAAGGGTTGCATTCCCGACGCCCACCCGCTCGCCGTCGGCTGGGGATACGGCAAGCAGGGGACCCGCGCGGCTGAATCGGCCTTCAAGGACGTCGACCTCGTGCTGGCGGTCGGCGTCCGGTACAGCGAGGTCTCGACGGCGAACTACGCCATCCCGAAGCCCGGGACGCTGATCCACGTGGACATCAATCCGAAGAACCTCGGACGGAACGTCCCCGCGCACGTCTGCGTCCAGGCCGATGCGCGGGCCTTCCTGGATCGGCTGGTCGCCGACGGCGAGTCGATCCGACGCCCCCCCTGCCCGCGGCTCTGGCAGGACATCCGGAAGTGGCGGCAGGTCGATCGCTGCGAGGCGCTTTCGGTCCGCGTCGAGCCTTGCGTCGACCCGATGTTTCTGCTGGCCCAGTTGCGTGACGTGATCGGGCCCGAGGAACTGGTCTTCGTCGATGTCACTGCGTCGACGCACTGGGCGTCCGAGGCGATCGAGGCACAAGGCCCCCGGCGGTACTTCACCCCGGCCGACAATCAGAGCATGGGCTGGGCGATCCCAGCCGCGATCGGAGCCCAAAGAGTCAGGCCCGACCGGGTGATCGCTTGCGTGACCGGCGACGGGTGCTTTTTGATGTCGGCCATCGAGATGTCGACGGCCGCTCGCTCCGGGCTCCCGGTGAAGTTCTTCGTCCTCGACGACGGGACGTACCACTACATGCAGATGCTCCAGGAGCCGATCTATCGACGGACCACCGCGACCGATATCGCACGGATCGATTACGCGGCGTTCGCGCAGGGAGTTGGGCTCACGTTCAATCAGATCGCGAGCAATGCAGACGTCATCCCGGGATTGCAGCGTGCCGTCGCGACCCCGGGACCGGTGCTCACGCAGGTAATCGTAAGCTATGACGGACGCGAGATCCGATGGCTCAACGCCTTGCGGTCGAACTACATCAAGAAGCTGCCAGGCGATCAGAAGGTCCGGATGGCGACGCGGATCGGTCTCCGTACGATGGGACGCGGGCAGGCGGACAGTGATTGACCTTCCGCCCTTCGGGGCTTCTCCGTAAGATCCCCTTGTCGCGGCCGGGGTCGGGGTGCAGCCCGGCCCGGACCGAGAGCTGGAAGGGATTCCTTCTGACATGGATGTTCGACAAACCGCCGGCGTTAAGGTCCCGCACGCGGAGTTCTTTCCGCCGCAACCGGCGCCGTACGGGCCGAACGTTTGGCGGCGTCGGCTCCAGGACGATCGCCAGGAACTGGCCCGATTCTGGCCGGTCGTTCAGAACATGGTTGTCCAGGAGCTGAAGGTTCGCTATCAGCGTTCGATCCTTGGGTTCGTCTGGACGCTGCTCAATCCGCTCCTGATGCTCGCAACGCAGGGCTTTGTGTTCTCGCACCTGTTTCGGGCAAACATCGAGCACTACCCCGTCTTTCTATTTGCCGGGTCGGTGCCCTGGATGTTCCTGACCGCCAGTCTGAGCGACGCGGCGATGTCGATCATCATGAACGAGGGGCTGATCCGGAAAATCTATCTGCCGAAGCTCATCTTCCCGTTGGCCCGAGTACTGATCGGACTGGTCACCCTGGTCTTCTCGATGGCGGCGATGTTCCTGCTGCTCTGGCCGATGGGAGCGCGGCCGTCCTGGTCGATGCTGACGCTCCCGGCCGCGATCGGACTCTTTGCCGTCTTCACCCTGGGACTGAGCCTGGTCGTCGCGACAGCGAACACGTTTTATCGCGATTGCGGCCACCTGATTTCGGTCTTCCTACAAGCCTGGTACTTCCTGACGCCGATCATCTTCCCGATCGAGGCGCCGATGTTCGATCGGGTCCGATGGATGCTCGAGCTAAATCCGGCGTATTCGTTTATCGAGCTTTTCCACGAGATCCTCTGGGCGGGCCGATCGCCCCGGTGGGAGCTCTGGGCCCTGGCCTCGGTGATCGCAGTGCTCTCCCTGGGAGTCGGCTATGTCACGTTCAAGTCTCAAGAAGACAAGATGGTTTTCCGACTCTGATCGGGCGGCGTCGGCGACCCTCGACCCGGACACGAGACCGCTGATCGAACTGGCCGACGTTTCGCTCCGGTTCGTCAACTACGCCGACAAGCAATATTCGATCAAGCGTGCGATGCTCGACCTGATCCTTAGGCGCGATTCGAACGCGTCGAAAGGGGAGTTTTGGGCACTCCGCGAACTGAGCTTCCGCGTCCACCAGGGCGAGCGAATCGGGATCATCGGCGGCAACGGCGCCGGCAAGAGCACGCTGCTCCGCCTTTTAGCCCGGATCTACCCCCCGACAAGCGGAGAGGTCGCGATCCGGGGGAATGTCGCACCGCTCATCGAAATGGGGGCCGGATTCAACCCCGAGCTCTCCGGAACGGACAACATCATCTTCAATGGCGCGATGCTCGGCTTTTCGAAGCAGGAGATGCTTGCGAAGGCGGGCGGGATCTATGATTTCACCGGATTGCAGGAGTTTGCCGACCTTCCGCTAAAATACTACTCGAGCGGGATGTACATGAGGCTCGCCTTCGCGATCGCGACCGAGGTCCACCCGGACATCCTACTCATCGACGAGGCACTCGGCGTCGGCGATGCGGCCTTCATCGAGAAGGCCAAGGAACGGCTCCGGGGGTTGGTGGATCGGTCGAAGGTGGTGGTGATCGTCTCACATGACATGGAGTCGCTCCGCGAGTTCTGCACGCGAGGGTTGTGGATCCAGCACGGCCGACTCGTCGGCGATGGCCCCATCGACGCCGTGATCGACGCTTACCTCGACACGACCACGACGCGAGCCTCGACCTGATCCGCCAGCCCTACCCGTCCTCTGAGGATTCTGATAGGGTCGAGACGGTCTCGTGGGATCCGTGCGAGGGCCAGGGCGGCCCGGGCCCAATCCCACGCCAACACGGAGTTTCATCTCGATGAACGTCGAAACAAAGCCCTCGCGCAGGGCGTTCCTGGCCCTTGCCGCTGCCGCGCTCCTGCCCGCCGCCCTCGCGGCCCAGGAGAACACCGAGAAGAAGTGGATCAAGACCGAGAGCGGCCTCCAGTATCGGGACCCCAAGGTTGGAACCGGCGAGGAGGCGAAGAAGGGCCAAACGGCCATCGTGCATTACACCGGCTGGCTTTGGGAGAACGGCGAGAAGGGAAGTAAGTTTGACAGCTCGAAGGATCGCGGGCAGCCTTTCGATTTCCCGATCGGCGGACGTCGTGTCATCAAGGGATGGGATGAGGGTGTCGCGGGGATGAAGGTGGGGGGCAGACGCGAGCTGATCATCCCGCCCGATCTCGGCTACGGTGCCCGAGGTGCGGGCAACGTGATCCCACCGAACGCCACGCTCTTTTTCGAGGTCGAGCTGCTTCAGCTCCAGTAACTCGCATCCTGGCCCGGGAGCCGCGTCGAAGTCAAACCGACTGCCCCCGGGCCGCCCACTCCCCCGCACCATTCGGAAGGGGCAGGAAGCGACCGAAAGACAGGATCACTTCCCCTTCGCGCCTCGGGGTCGAGCGGCTATAGTCCCACCTTGGATCGGTCCGGCGAGCGACTGGGACGTCGCAAGCGGATGCGCATCTTGCCTGTGTGGTGGAGGGAGGGAGCCCCGATGCGACGGATCGCGGTCTTGAATCAAAAGGGTGGCGTCGGCAAGACCACCACGACAGTGAATCTTGCTGCCGCGCTGGCGATGGCTGGTTATAAAACACAGGTCCTCGACCTCGATCCCCAGGCCCACGCAACCCTGCACCTTGGCCTGCTCCCCGGCCGCTCCGGGCCTTCGCTCTACGAAGCCCTCACAGAGAACCTCCCGCTCGCTCGCGTCCGTCGGACCGTCGGCGAGAACCTCTCCATCTGCGGAAGCCATATCGACCTTGCCGGCGCCGAACTGGAACTGCTCAGCACCGTTGGCCGAGAGGTCATCCTCCGCGACCAGATCAGCGCCGACTCCGAAAAGTTTGACTTTATTCTGATGGACTGCCCCCCCTCGCTCAGCGTCTTGACGCTGAATGCCCTCTGCGCGGCGACCGAGGTTCTCATCCCCCTGCAGGCGCACTTCCTGGCCCTCCACGGACTCTCGAAGCTCCTGGAGACCGTCCATCTGGTCTCGAAGCGGGTGAATCGCGACCTGAAGGTTGGTGGAATCGTCCTCTGCCTCTACGACGCCGGAACGCGGCACGGCAGTGAGGTCATCGAGGATCTCAGCACGTTTTTCGACACGAGGCGACGCGCGAACGCCCCCTGGGCCGAGGCAAAGCTTTTCCAGACCCGCATCCGACGGAATATCCGCCTGGCGGAATGCCCCAGCTTCGGGCAGTCGATTTTCCAGTATGCCCCTACCAGTCGGGGCGCTGAGGATTACGCCTCGCTCGCCGCCGAAATTCAAGGGCTTCCCGCGGCCTCGATCTGGCAAGAGGGCGATGAGAAGACGGCCGACGCCGCCTGATTTTGACCACCTGGAAAGGGAGCCCGGCTCGTGCGATGGATTGGCATCGATGAGGCGGGTTACGGACCGAATCTTGGCCCGATGGTGATGACGGCCGTCATCGCCGAGGGCGACGCGCCGGCCATTGACCTCTGGCTCGACCTCGAACGGACGGTCGATCGAGCTGGCGGCGACCCAGGCCGGCTCTGGATCGATGACTCCAAGGCCATCCTCCGGGGAGGCAAGGGACGAGACCGGCTCGAATCGACGGCCCTGGCGGCCATTTCCACCCCGGGTCAGCTCCTCCCCAGGTCGTTCCCCGATCTCATCTCGGCGATTGGCGCCGGGACTGCCGATGACGCCGAGCTATCCCCCTGGCTCGATGGTCGGGAGACGGCCTGGCCCTGGCAAATTCAGCCCGACTCGATCCAATCGCTCCTCACTGGTCATCCCCTCGAACCGCACGATCGGCGGTGGCGGCTCGTCGCGGTGAAGTCGGTCGTGGTCGGCCCCGCCAGATTCAACGCCGAGCTCAAGACCGTCGGCTCGAAGGCCGAGGTCCATTTTGACGCCTTTTCCCAGCTACTCCGAACCGCTTGGGACTACGCCGCTGACGGGGTTCTGACTTCGATTACCAGCGACAAGCACGGCGGCCGGCATTATTATCTTGAACCGCTCGGGCGTGCGATTCCGGGGGCCTGGATCGACCGCGGCGCCGAGGGGCCCGACGCGAGCCACTACACGATCCGCGACCCTTGCCGCTGGCTCGAAGTGACGTTTCTGCCCAGGGCCGACCGGGGAAACGGCCTGGTCTCGCTGGCTTCGATCGTGAGTAAGGCCGTGCGAGAGGTCTGGATGGATGGCTTTAATGCCTACTGGCGCGCACGGGTGACCGGCTTGCGGCCGACGGCCGGCTATCCGGTCGACGCCCGGCGGTTCCGCCGGGCGATCGAGGCAGTGGCGCAAATGGAAGGACTCAGTCCTTCCCAGTGGTGGCGGGAGCGTTGAAGGGCAGGGAAGTCGATCGCGAGCGGAGTTCAACGCTCACGGTAGACAATCCGCCCCTTGGTTAGATCGTAGGGCGTGATCTCGACCGTAACCCGGTCGCCCGGTACGATCCGAATGAAATTCTTCCGCATCTTGCCAGCGATGTGGGCGAGAATGCGGTTTCCGTTCTCCAGTTCCACCATGAACTGCGTGTTGGGGAGCGCCTCCACGATGCGCCCCTCGGTTCGAATCGGTTCCTCTTTCGGCACAAGGTTCTCCTGGCGGGACCGGGACCGCCCACGACCCGGTCAACGGTTACGGTTCACGCGAATGACGCCTGGGTTCTTGACGTCCCGATACGCCTCGCCGACCCGGTTCGATCGAATCCGGCGAGGATCAGCCGGGCGGGGATGGAGGACCCTCGGCGCGGGGTCTTCCACCGCGATTTCACCTCAAGATAATCGAAGTTCAAGGGATTGAACAGCGATCACGCCCGGGAATCAAACCTGGAAAGGAGGCTGGATGCCTGGCGTTCGGACCCGGACCCGATAAACGGCGTCGACCGCCGTAAGAAAGAGAGTACACCCGTCGGAATCACACCAGGCAAGATTCGACGGTCGGGCTGGAACGGCGAGAATCCCCAGGAATTGGCCATCAGACTCATAGACCCAGACTCCCTCGGCGACCGCCACGTACACCCGCCCCTCGCGGTCCACCTTCATCCCGTCCGGCCCGCCGGGCGTCCCTGGATTCATCCGGGCAAAGACTCGTCCCGAGCCTGTGCGGACATTCCCCGAGGTATCGAGGTCGAACGCTCGGACGTGATATCGGCCGGTGTCGCAGACGTAGAGAGTTCGCTCGTCGGGCGAGAGGGCCAGGCCGTTCGGCTTCTCGAAGTCGTCGAGAACGAGCCGTGGCGAGACCGGACCTGACGATCCCTGATTGAGATCCAGGGCGTAGACTCCCTGAAAATGAAGCGACCGCTCATTCGGCTTCACACCATACGGCGGGTCCGTGAAGAACGCGATGCCGTCGGACCGACAGATGATGTCGTTTGGACTGTTCAGCCGGCCCCCCGACCATGTCTCGGCGATCGTCTCGACGCCCGTCCCGTCGATTCTCATCCGCGAGATCCGACGGCCGTTTTGCTCGCAGAAGATGACCAACCCATCAGGTCCAAAGGTCTGCCCGTTGGCGGCCCCGGTCCGGTCACGGAGCATCTGTACCGAGCGGTCCGAGCCCATCCAATAGGTCTTCTCAGCCTTGATATCCTGAAAGAGGATCGAGCCGTCGCGGAAGGCCAGCGGCCCCTCGGTGAACACAAACCCCCGCGCCAGGCATTCCAGCTCTCCCGGCTCGACCAGTCCCGACAACCCGGCGTCCCTGAGAATCGTCGCCATTGTCTGGCTTTCTCCATTCCGCGCCGCCGGACACGGTCCCGGTCGTCGCCCCACTGATCTGTGTTCTCCACGCCGCTCCTCGATTACAATACTGGCAACGATGCCCCATGTCGCGGGCCTGGTGGGGGGAATCGAAGTCTGCCACCCTGATCGTGCCGCGCCTGCCCGCGACGACCGATCGATCCCTGTACGCACCGCTGGTCCTCGTTATTCGGTAGGAGCGCCGCCGATGCCTTCGGAAGCGGAATCGCCCGAGCTGCTCAAGGCCAAGACCTTCTTTCAATACGGCAACGACGCCGCCATGAAGGGGAACACGGATTACGCCATCGCGATGTATCGCCAGGCGACCAAGACAACCCCCGACAACCTGATCTACCGGCAGGCCCTTCGGGGGATCGAGCGGCGGAAATTCGGCAACGATCCGAAGAAGGTCGGGATGCTCGTCGGCGTGAAGAACCAGACGATCCTCATGTCGGCCAAGTCGGCGAAATCCAAGGGAAAGCATCACGACGCCCTCGAGCACTGCGAGGACGCCTTCGCCAACAACCCGTGGGACGTCAACGCCGCCCGTCTCGCCGCCGAGGCCGCCGAGGAACTCGATCTGGGGGCTCTATCGCAGTGGCTCATCGACTCGGTCCAGGAGATCGCCCTCAAGTCAAAGGACGCGGATTTCTTCCGGTTCGCGGCCGGTGTTTACGAGGCGAACGAGAGCTGGGCCAAGGCCATCGCCTGCTGGGAACAGGTCAAGAAGTTCAACCCTAACGACCAGGACATTAACCGGAAGATTAACGCGCTGTCGGCCGCCTCCACCATTAAACGCGCCGGCCTTGACGACGCTCTCGAGGAGCGGTCCCAGGCCAAGCCGGCCGAGGAGGCCGTCGAATCCGCCCAGGAGAAGCTCGATCGCCTCAAACGCGAGCAACTCACACCCGAGCAACGGCTGATCAAGGAGATCATCGGCGATCCAAAGGCGACCCACGCCTACGTGCAGCTGGCCGAGTATTACACTCTCCGCGACGAACTGGACAAGGCCGAGAAAGTTCTCACCAAGGGCCTCAAGGAAAACCCAGGGGATATCGGACTGACTCAGATTCTCGAGGATACGCAGATCGCCCGGCTCAAAAAGGCCATCAGCGTGCAGAATCAGCGGGTCCAGGAGCGCCCCGAGGAGACCGCCGCTCAAGTCAAACTTGACGAGCTGAATAAAATGCTCGACAAGTACGAGATCCAGGCTCACCGCCGACGAGCTCAGCTTCACCCTGAGGACGCGAAGGTCCACTACGAATTCGGGCAGATCCTCGCCCGCACCGGCGCGCACGACGAGGCGATTCCCGAGTTCCAGGCCGCCGCCCGATTCGGGTCCTCGCCCGCGATCAAGATCCAGGCGCTGCTCCGAATGGGCGAAAGCTTCGAGGCCAACAGCGTCCCCAAGCTGGCCGAGCGCAATTACAAGGAAGCGATCAAGCTCCTCGAACCGGAAGACAAGGAAAACTTTCTGGCTCTCCACTATCGACTCGGGCGGGTCAACGAGTCACTCAGCAATCGCGAGGCCGCTGAGGAACATTACAACGAGGTTCTCGCCGTCGATTACAAGTACCAGGATGCCGCCGATCGGCTGCGTCGCTTGATCTGATCGCACGGTCCGTGGTATCTTTCTGAGAGCTCAGGGGCGGTCGCCATCGCGCGAAGATTGCTGATGGAAGAGAGCGAGAGCCCTCGTGCCAATGCTCTGTCGGTGACGCCGGGAGGCGTCGTGTGCATCACTCATCGAGAACGATCCGGAAACCATGCCTAATTCTCCTTCGGCCGAAAAACGTCTGCGGCAGAGCCTGAAGCGCCGCATGCACAATCGAATCACGAAGAAAGTCATCAAGACTTTGATGAAGCGGACGCTGGAAGAGGTCGCCTCGAACGACCTCGAAAAGGCGGCCGAGTCCTTCAAACAGGCGGCGGCCAAGATTGACAAGGCAGGAGCCCGCCGCGTCTTGCACCCGAACACCGCCGCCCGCCGCAAGAGCCGGCTGGCCCGTACGTACAACGCGGCGATCATCCGGGCCCAACAGACGAAGCCGTCCGAATCATCCCCTACCTGATCGAAGTCCGTAAAATCTGCTCGACGGTGAATCCGGGAGGATCCAGATTGGAGCCGCCCCGATGCCGAGTCTTGACGAAGCTCTCCCACGGATCATCGGGGCCGGTTCTCGATCATCTGGCGTGGTCGACCCGTTCGAAGGCCTCGCCCCGTTCGCCTCAGCCGTCGCCGCCTTGCTCCATCGGCAACTCCGCCCATCGACCTGGCGGCCGATCGTTGAGGCACTCCAGTCTGCTGGCCTACTTGATCCTGAAGTGATGAACCTCGCCGGGATGCTCGAAATCCAGCAAACCCTCGGTGGCAAATCCTCCCCCATCTCACACCGGTCGCTCGCGTCGGCGAAACATCTGGCGCACTGGCTAGTCGAACGACATGGGGGTCGAGCCGAAATCTTATGCGAGACCGCTCTCTCGATCGAGTCGCTACGGAAGGAACTTGCTGCGATCCAAGGTATTGGTTCGACCGGAGCTGACGCCATTCTGCTTGCCGCCTCCGGTCGCCCTACCTACCCCGTTGACCGAGGCACTTATCGAATTCTTGTCCGACATGGCTGGCTTGATGCCTCCTCGTCGTACGAGGAAGCGCGCGACGAGATGATCCACTGCATCGGAGATGACTCGCTTCGTCTCCGCGAGGCGGTGGCCGGGATGTCCTGGCTGGCCACACATTTCTGCAGGACCAGTGCCCCACAATGTGAGGGCTGTCCCCTTCTTCCGATGCTTCCTTCAGGCGGACCAATCGGGACGGAAACCGAGTAAGCAACTTCCCCCTAAAGCGGGGAACTTTCCGGTTCGACCATCCGACGAATCGGATGGCTTCCCAGTTCTATCGCCAGCTCACGGTTGGCGAGAGCCCTGATATCCAGGGCGACGTTTCGGTCGGCATGATCCGCATGCCCGCAGTTCTTGCAGAGGAATCTGCCCTCTCTGACGATTGGCTTTCTCGCAATGCCCGCACTCGGCACAAGTCCGGCCAGTGTTCCTTGGGTCCACTTGAACCACGGGGACACCAGCCATTTGCGCCTTGTAGGCCAGGAAAGCACCGAGTTGAGATTTCCTCGTCCGATCATCGCGCAACGCTCGGCTCTTCGCAAGCCTGATGCAAGAATTCCAAAGGATGGACGTCCACTCTCCTCACGCTGTACCAGCCATGGCCGAGAATTGTGAACAAACGTGCGTCACTAAAACGCGATATTAGACATCACAAAGGAAAAGCATTGCCATACCAAGCCGGTATTGGATACAATAATTCTACCGATCAGTTAGTGCACGAACCATCTCATCAGGGAAGATGTCGGTGCGGGCCGTGCCTATGCCACCTGCTCCGACCGCCTGGAGGTGCGCAAATGATCCCCTTCCGGTCTCATTTCTCGAACAATCCGGGCGGATTCAAGGACGAGGATTCTACCCAAATTCTGTGCCCGGATTGCGCTCGGCCCCTGTCGCTTCATCAGCCGGACGAACGCCTACCCGAGCGGTTGCTGGGTACGTGTCGATCGTGCCTGGCCTGGTTCCTGGTGGATGGAGACGGGGCGATCACATTCCACCTGCCCAGTACGAAGTCTCCATTTACCGGAGGAGCTGCCAACTGAGTTGGCAGCTCCTCCGGTAAATATTGATGGCGTGATGAGGGGGAGTTACCAGACGGACCCATCCGATTTGGGTCGTTCAGAACATGCCCACGGCGAAGGTTGACGCGAGATGCTGCTTCATTAAGACAAATCACGACGGGGGATCGGGAGAATCAAGGAAGTGTAGTGATGGAGGTGGATCGGGGGAGCGGCTCGAGACGATGCGAATCGGTCGCCATGAGCGTTGAACCTGGCGGGTGAGGATGAGCATTGCGGAGACTGCCAGCAAGCAGAGAGCGAGCGACGTGCTGCTCAGCGCGATCCTTCCGGCTTCTCGGGGATGACTCGCGGGCGGATCGGCCCGCTTCGAAGTGTCGAGTGCTGGGGGCCGATCGCCGACGAGTAAAGGTGCCAATCGGTCGCCATCGCTGGCCGAATATCGGATTTTCCGAAGAAATATCCCGGTGAATCGGACAGGTTGTCCGGTGGTCTGTCGAAGATGACCAGAGGGCCGGGGGTAGACTGCGCAGTAGGGGTCGCCGCTCCTGGAGAAGATCCAGGACTCCGACAGTGGAGGAAATTCGCCAACCGCTGCCTGGCGGAAGGTCCGTTCAATCCGTCCCCGGATCATCACTCGGCGGCCGATGTACTTGGAAGGGTGATCCCAGAGGTCGCGGAAGGAGACCTCAACCGGCCTGCTCGAGGGTTGATTGTCGCTGGTGGTTGGCCAACCCCTGAGCGCCTTGGCATATGTAGAAAGGTCGCCAAGGCCGAGGCGATCGCTGGTGACAGGAGGAGCCTGGACTTGCTGAGCCCCGGCGGAACCCGGGATGAAGGGAGCCAGGACCAGGATCGAGGTGCCACGGGCGATCATTTCGAGGACCTCTGGCGGCTCAAAGCGGGACGGACTGGGGGTGGTGCACCAGTCGGCGAGAGCCGAATCGAGGAGACACCGGCCGCCGAACAGGTCGAGATAATCTGGGCTGCCGGTTCATAGCGAAGGCGATCGTCGGCTACGAGCCGGACACGGAGGGAACGTCCTTCAAGGAGCCGGGCATACTGGTGGAGCCGTCGGCTGAGAGTTGGGAGGTCAGGGACCGTCGCCTCGCCCAGTCGAAGCAACTTCAGATCGCCCAGATCGTTGGCCTCGGCACGGATGAGAAGGTCGTTCTCCAGATCGGTATCGGCCCGACGAAGCTCTTGGGGACGAGCACGCCCCTCGGCGGCAACAGGGAGCGCGGCCGGCGTTGCAGGCAGGTCTAGCTCAAGGTGCGTCTCATCCGACGGAGACTTAAAGGTCAGGATGAAAAAGGCAAGAAGCTGGAAGGCCATGTCGAGCATCGGCGCGACGGGGAAAGCAACCTCGTCGGGAACGGTCGGCCGATAGCGACGCGATCGAGGTACATCGGGCGCGACCGCCTCGTTTCGCGCCGTTGTCGGGTCTCGCTCAGGTCCAGAGAGCGTCCACCCCGCGCCCGGGCCCCCGCCCCGGCCGATCCCTTCACCGAAGCTCATCGGCCATGTCTCCTGAGGACGACGAGGCTGAAATGGACGAACCCTTGCTCCTGCGCGGCCGCGAGTGCCCGCCGGACCGAGCCGTACGAGGCGGTCCGATCGGCCCGAAGGATCACGATTGTAGATAACTCATTGGTCTCTGCCGATGGGCCTTTCTCGCGGATTGACTTGAGCCCCTCGCGCCGAACCTTCGCCTGCCGAACCCACCAGGTCGAGGCCGCTTCTTCATCGAGCCACTCGTCGCCGGCCTGCAGCCGGCCTTGAGCGTCCATGACGACAGTCAAGCGGTCAAACGCCAGGTCCGATCCCGGCAGCGCGGCCGGCGCTACCGGCAAGCGAACCGCCTTGCTCGCTCCTTCCAGCCTCGTCCCGAAGTGGACCAGCATCATGAAGAAGGTGATCAACTGAAGGACAACATCAAGCAACGGGGTGAGGTTTGGATTGAGAGACAGCGACGATCGTCGATGGCGGCTCGGCATGGGATCCTCCTGCGATCGCGTCGGTTGGTGAGGGAGGAGCGAGACCTCGGCTGACGAAGTCAATCGTCAGCGGTTGACGAGCCAGAGGACGGTAGGGCTGGCCGGAACGCGCCGCTTCCGGGCTGGGCCGAGCCCGCGGCTAGCGCCGCGTTCACCGCGAAGGGATGAGCGTGTGGCGAGGGGGACGGCGGGACCGCGGACGTTGGGCCGGTACCCGCGGACGGAGCAGCACGGCTCGTCTCAACGCCAGGTCCAAATCGTTCCAGGAGTGGGTCCGCCATCATCCCCACCACCAAGGACAGACGCGCGATCCGATTACGGAACATGGCATAGAAATAAATCGCCGGAATCGAGATCGCGATCCCCTCCAGCGTTGCGAACAACGCCGTTGAGATCCCTGCCGCGAGATCGCTTGCCTGGGGCGACGCCCCCGCCTGCGCGATCACCTGGAACGACTTGATCATCCCGTAGACGGTCCCCACGAGGCCGATCATCGGCCCGAGAGTCCCGACCGTGGCCAGGTAGGTCGTCCGATGCTCCATTTGCATTGTGACGTCCTCGTTGGCCAACTCCATCGCGCGCCGGGCTGGCTCGAGCCCGTTCGGCAGTTTGCGGACCCCGGCACCAAGTACCCGGGCGAGGAAAGATTCGTCCTCGGCCAACCGTTCATAAGCCTCCTTGAAACGGCCCCGGTCGAGCAGTTCCACAACCTCCTCCACCATCACCTGGGGCACAGCGACAGCAGCCCGGTAATGCAGGAACATCCAGACGACCAGGGCGAACAGGTAAAACGACATAAGAAGGATGGCAAGCCCGATGTAACCGGAGCCACGGATGATCCAACCGATCACCGACTGGCCCTCTTCGCCAGCCAAATCCCCCGAGGCCGACTCGATCTCGGCTGAGCCCGAATCGCTCTGGCCGTCGGAGACAACGGCCGATGGAGCAGACGTCGGACGCCGGACCTCCTGGCACCAGCCCGATGTCGCTGTCCCCATTATCATCAGTATCAGGCCCAGGCACGTGGCAAGAGCCATGCCCCGATCTCGATTCGCAAACCCCGTCACAGCCACGCGACGCCCCCGCTGTTCACGGTCCACTGGTCGTCTCGACGCACACTCTCAAATTATCGCAACGACCCAGCTACGAGCAACGCGTTGTGCCGGCCAGCCTCACCATACTCCGTTGGAGTCGCCATTCGTCTCACCCGCCGACGAGAGACTCATCTCCCTTTCGCAAAGAGGCTTCCGATCGGGGCCATTCTCTCTGATCAACCTTTCGATTGTCATCTCCCGATACAGAGACTCAATATGGGCAATGCTGCTATCCAGGCATCGATGCAACGCACAAAGCGATTCTCCATGAGCTTGAAGCCCTAACGGACACTCCAAAATCCGCCGAAGCGGGTCCACAGAATGGATGACCTCAAGCACCGTTAGTTCGTCCACTGGCCGCGCCAGCACGTATCCGCCTCGCAATCCCCGCTGTGCCTCAACCAGACCCGCCTTGCCCAGAGATTGCAGGACCTTCGAGAGGTATCCGACAGGAACCTGGGTCGCCTCCGCGATCCGCTGCGTCGTGGTGGGACGGCCTATCTGGCTACCAAGATGAACCACGGCTCGCAGCGCGTACTCGGCTGTTTGAGAGATCATTGTAAACCCACTCCAGAGATTCGCACCTATTGACCATGAGGATTCATTGTACAAAGCTAGATTGTTATAGGCAGTCAATGCCTCATCTTCCAGTCTGAATTCCGCTCTCGGGTCAAGCCCCCTTATCAACGCCAGATCAAGCCGCCTAGGAACAACATCGCTTTAAGACTCAGTTTCTGCGCAAAAAAAGCCAGAGTAGCCCTCGAGAGCCACTCTGGCGACCATTTTTCAGGAGATACAACCTGACGAAACTAGGCAAGCTTGCGAGGAGCATCGGAAGGTATTGGTTCAACCACAAGTACGGACTCAAGCCATTGAGGATGCGGAAGCGAGAGCATCCATTGACGGAGTCGGCGACTCAGCATGGCGCGTCCCCAGCGCAGGAGAAGGGCGGGCATCGGCCGCGTTCGACCGGAGGTCGGTGCCAGGCCGGGCCAGGGAGCCGGGATCACAACCTGAGTCATGAAGAGAACATGGCTGGCGCTTCCGGCGATGACGAAAAGGTGGAAGAGTTCATGCGAGCCGAGGACACCGGGGAGGAGAATCGGCCACTTCGCCAGGTTGATCGCGGCACCGACCGAATAGAAGACGCCTCCCATCGGTAGAGAGAGCAAGGTTCGATGCGAGTAGGTCCGCGCCAGTTCTCGATAGCAAAACACCGAGCCCCATCCCATCGTCAGATAGA
Source organism: Planctomycetales bacterium (assembly GCA_027449865.1). Classification (GTDB taxonomy): domain Bacteria; phylum Planctomycetota; class Planctomycetia; order Isosphaerales; family Isosphaeraceae; genus JAKAUH01. The sequence goes on along the minus strand of DAIDKV010000003.1, from coordinate 21,547 downwards.
TGGGCGTGGCGACCCACACGGGGAAAACTCCGTCGTGCCAGATCCGAAATGCACTCGTGAGGGCAACGGCCCAGACGATCAAGAGCGTTCCCCAGAGCCAACGTCCCCGAAGCATCGACCAGACGATCGGCGTGTAAGTCCCGGCAATCAGTAGGTAGATCCCGATGTGATCCAGTTTTTGGTAGGGGCTCAGCGCGGCTCCCTGGTACGGTAATCCATGGAACAACGCGCTGGCGGCGTAGCAGAAGGTTAGAGTCGTTCCGAACACCAGCAACGAGATCATCTTGAGCTGGTGATGGCGTGTAGCCTCGCACCGTCGCACCCTTGGGGCACAACGGGAAGGACTCCTGCAAGCCTGAGAAACGGTGCAGGGATTCCGGCGCTTGCAGTGATGCCAGAGCAGCCATGTGACGGGGAGCGACATCAACATCCCAGCCCCGTGACTCATCGCGTTGATTGGCTCGCGCAGGTCGATCGGCAGCATGACGACCTCGAGGTGTATGGGGCCTGGTACGAGGCCCAGGGAATGGAGCGGCCAGAGGAGCCAGGATAGGTCTTTTCTTTTCTTTCGACCCCGTCGCCGCCGCCCCTTGATCTTTCTACGTAGCCAACCGGTCGCCGGGTCACGGGTTGCAAAGATCCAACGTAAAAGGCTTCCTGCTTGCTCCGCGAGGACGTGGATTAAGCTGTCTTGAATGATACGCGAAAGGCCGCACCTGGAAACGTGCGGCCGAACTTAATATGTTGTCCGACGAATCTCAAAGTCGATGCGATTTCCGGCCCAGGCTGCTCTGGATCGCTCACCTCACCTGGAGACGAAAAGGCGTTTCTACTGACCATTCCAGGTTACGCGTCCAGGCGGCAAGTCACGTGCCGTCGGTGGAGGCCCCCCGCGGCGACGATAAGCCCGAAAACGAGCCAGGCGCCAGGCTCGGGAGTCGCATAAGCCTCGGGCGAGTGTGCGGGCGGTGTGGGACCTGGAGGGGTCAGCGTCTGTGCGGCGACTGTCGGGGTGGCCGAGTTATTCGCGGTTGTTGGGAGGGGTGTGATCTTCACCCCGATCGTCTTGCTGATCCGATTCAAACCGAGCGAGGTGAGGTGGTTAATCTCGGACGTACCGGTCCTGACCCACTGAATGAGCTTGTTTGAGGGGATTCCCTGGATGGTCCAGTTGGCCTGGGAAGTGAGACCGAAGATCGAGGCAAGCGTGGTCGTGGGTGATGAACTCGATCCCGAGGCGGTCCCCTGCGTCGCCAAGGCACGAGCGTATCTCGGGAGGATGGCGACCGCGTATGACCCGTCAGGAGTGTGAAGGAGAACGCCGCGGGCGGCGAGCAGGTCGGCGTTAAGGGTCGATTGGAGCGAGGGAGTTAGGTCGAGTGGTCCGATGCCCGATGGCGAGCCGGTGGTGAGGGTAGGCGTCTTCGTCGGGATGTTCTCACCACCGTGGAGCGGAAAGGCAAGGTAGGCCGGCGGGATTGTGGACGCGAGCCCGGCGCCCGGGTGGCCCGGCGATCGGAGCGCGATCGCGTTACCGGCCTGCGAGAGCAGGATCGGCTGCGAACGATCGAGTGGGGTCAAGTCACGGAAGATTCCCGCGGCTCTCACCTCGACACCCATCAGGACCGAAATCCCGGCGAAGGCAACGCGGAGAAAATTCCCGATATGAACATTCTTGCGTACCGTCAATTCGTCTCTCCCTAAAACCAGCGACAGTATAGAAATCAGCGAGGGCCGATCGCGATCGAGAAGTCCTCGCCCGCGGCCAGGACATTTATCGGATGTGCGGACTTTGAGAAAAACCAGGATCGGAGATGCGAAGGGCTCAAGTAAGGGCGGAACGTTACCGATTATCGGAGTTGAGTCAATCCGAAGAAACACCCGGGGTAGAAGAAGGGAACCCCGGGGCGTCCATTCTGGCGGGGGATGGCGGGCGCTCAGGCAATCGGCTGAAGCGCCAGGACAAAGTGTCCGCGGAAGCTGGTGATCGGACTCTCCAGCACGGCGAGGCCCTTGCCGGTGTCACCCGCGAAGTCCTTGACTCCGCCGGTGATCTGGTAGGTAAAAGTATTCTGCCCCGTCTGCCCAGTCACCGAAACGAAGACCTTGCCACGACCGGGGAATGTCAGGACGAGTTGCCCCCCGCCGCCTGGGACGGCCGAGACCTTACCGCTAAGCCTTGCATTGCCGATCGGCGTGACGGCACCATGGCCGTTGAACGCTGCCGACGAGCTACCGAGATGATAGGTCCCGGATACGGTCCCCGAAAGGTTCAATGCCGACCCGGGTGCTGGTCCAGTGACCGGATGATGAGCCTTCACCTGGTGCCGCTGGGCCGCTCTCTCGTGGACCAGCTCATGACGCTGGACCAGCTCGATCCGATGCTCTGCCGCCCTCACCTGAGCCACTTCCAGCGGAGGCGCCATCCCGATTCCCGACAGCAGCTCCATCGATTCCAGTGACTCGAACCCAGGGCGGTGCACACTCTTCCGACGCGTCATGGAGGCTACCTCTTCGATTCATGGGGTGTCTCTTGGGAGTCGTACGTACTGCGCCGGTGGCATCGGAAAGATGCGCGACCGCGGTAGGATACGACGACTCGGTCGGTCCGGCAGATTTTCAGGATAACCATCGTGTGGATAGGAAAATAGCTCCCTTTCCCGGATTCAGGAGTTGACCGGAGAATCCGCGTCGTCGAAATAAACATCGAACCAGAGCTCGAGGTTGAGTCCACCGAGTCGCCGCATCTGCCCGGGCGAGATCGTCGGACCGCCCTGGCCGGCCTGCGAGAGCCAGAAGCAACTCATCGCGATTCGTGCCCCCTCCTCCTGCAACGACCGGACCATCGCCGCCTTCCCCTCGATGGCGTCGAGAAGCCAGTCGATGTGGCGTCGAGAGTCCCGAGATTCGATCCAGCCCTTGGTGCTCAGACACCAGAGGTCGATCTCAGCCGGTGAGTTATGAGGAGGGATCGGCTCCCCCTTGCGGTGACGAAACGTTGGCTCGATGCCGAGGCGGACGGTGATTGCCTCGGGATCGGTCCGGACCGGATAGATCAGGAGCGTGGCAAACGTCCGCCGGCATGTCCCATAATCATCATCGTACATGCAGTTCAGGAGGCCACTCCGAGGCTCTCGCGGAGAAACGACAGGTCGATCTCGGGATAGATCGGAAACGAGGCGAGCATCGCGTCCACGCGGCGGTGAGCCTGGTCTCGAATCTCGTCGTCGAGGGTGAACTTCGACTTGTCGCGATGGCCCGACTTCGTTGTCCCAGGCTTGATGTGACGCAGCACCAGCGCAACGACGGAGGCAATCTCCTCCATCTCGGACGGACCCATGCCGAGAGTCGTGACGGCAGGCGTGCCGAACCGAAGGCCACTGGTGTACCAGGGGCCGTTCGGGTCGAACGGGATGGGGTTGCGGTTTAGCGTGATCCCGCAGCGCCGGACGGCTTCCTCAGCCTGACGGCCGGTTATCCCGTGTGTGCTCGCAACGTCGACGACCATCAGGTGGTTGTCCGTTCCGCCGGTGACGACCGAGAGTCCATTCTTCATGAACGCCTCGGCGAGCGCCCTCGCATTGTCGACGATCTTCCGGGCATATTCGGCGAACTCTGGTCTCAGCGCCTCGGTGAACGCAACAGCTTTCGCCGCCATCACATGCGGAAGTGGGCCACCCAATACGAGCGGGCAGCCCCGGTCGACAGCGTCACTGAACTCGGGCGTCGTCAAAACCAGTCCTCCGCGCGGGCCTCGGAGGGTCTTGTGCGTCGTCGTGGTCACCACATGTGCGAACGGGATGGGATTGAAATTCCCCGTCAGCACCTTACCGGCAACCAGCCCGGCGAAATGGGCCATGTCGACCATCAGGACGGCACCAACTTTATCGGCGATCTCGCGCATCCGGGCGTAATCGATGTTTCTTGAATAGGCGCTGAACCCAGCGATCAACACCAACGGCTTAACTTCCAGAGCCTGCCGCTCGATCACCTCGTAGTCGAGCAGGTACGTCTCACGATCGACGGTGTAGCCGTACGATTCAAACATCTTGCCGGACGAGTTGAGCCGGTATCCATGGGTGAGGTGGCCGCCGGAGGCCAGGTCGAGGCCGAGCAGCCTCTGATTGCCCAGAGCTCTCCGGACTTCGTCCCACTGGCCGGGAGTGAGCTTGTACCAATCGCCGGCCGCGATCGATGCGGGATCGTGAACACCCAGGATTTTCGCCATCGAAGGCAGCTCCACCTTCTGCCTGAGAATCCCCCAGAAGGCGACGAGATTGGCGTCAGCGCCGCTATGGGGCTGTGCGTAAGCATGTGAGGCGCCAAAAAGCTCACAGGCTCGCTGACCGGCGAGGTCCTCGATCGAGTCCACGTTGTCGCAGCCAGCGTAGAAGCGGTGGTGCGGAATTCCCTCGGCATACTTATCGGTCAGCAGGTTGGCCATGGCACACTGCGTCGCCAGCGACGAGTAGTTTTCGCTGGCGATCAGTTTGATGTTCGACCGCTGGTCGGCCAGCTCCTGGACGATCGACCGAACGACCTCGGGCGCGACCCGGGAAACCATGTCAAGGTTGGCCAGGTAGGCGAGGAAACCGGGCGCGATGGTCGAGAGGTCTTTCGACTGGAGATAGCGTTCGAGCAGGGAAGACGCCATGGGGGAGGCTCGCGTCGGATAGTCGGGTGAGATCGAGCGATCGCTGTTCGGACGGCGATCCCTCGTTATAATGTGGCCCGCGATGACGACTCGGAATTGTAACGACGGGGGCCGACCCCGCTCAAGAGACGCCGCGACGGGAGGGTTCCGATGGCGATCGAGCTGACGCCGGGAAAGACGCGGATCGGATGGATTGGGACGGGTGTAATGGGCTCGTCGATGTGCGGCCACCTGATCGCCGCCGGATACGAGGCGACCGTCTTCAACCGATCAGCCGACAAGGCAAGAAGGCTCCTGGAGATGGGGGCGAAGCTCGCGACCTCGCCCCGCGCGGTCGCCGAGACGTCCGACGTCGTCTTCACGATCGTCGGCTTCCCGCGTGATGTCCGAGAGGTCACGCTCGGCGAAAAGGGAACCCTCGCCGGTGCCCGTACCGGCTCGATCCTGGTCGATATGACCACCAGCGAGCCGGCCCTGGCCGTCGAGATTGCCGAGGCGGCTCAGTCCAAGGGGGTCCACTCTGTCGACGCGCCGGTCTCCGGTGGTGATATCGGCGCTCGCGAGGCTCGACTCTCGATCATGATCGGCGGTGAGAAGGAAGTGGTCGACGGATTGCGCCCGCTCTTCGAGACCATGGGCAAGACGATCGTCCATCAGGGGCCTGCCGGCGCCGGCCAACACACAAAGATGGTCAATCAGATCCTTATCGCCACCAACATGATCGGCGTCTGCGAGGCGCTGCTCTACGGTTATAGGGCCGGGCTCGATCTGGATGTTGTCCTCCAGAGCGTCGGCAGCGGGGCGGCGGGGTCGTGGAGCCTGAACAACCTAGGGCCCCGAATCATCGCGGGAAATTTCGAGCCGGGATTCTTCGTCGAGCACTTCTTGAAGGACATGGGGATCGCGCTGGCGGAGTCTCGGCGGATGAACCTCAGCCTGCCGGGGCTTGCCCTGGCTGAGCAACTTTATCGCGCCGTCGCCGCGCAGGGCTACGATCGCAAGGGAACCCACTCGCTCATGCTCGCCCTGGCGAGCTTCTCGAACGTCGACTGGAACGCCCGAAAGAAATGAGGACGCCCCCACGACCTCGAACGTCCTCCCCACTTCCATCCGCGTCTCGGACTTGAGGTTTGGGGCGCCCTCGGGATAGAATCCATTCTTTGGTCCCCGCCGGGAACGTCGGAAGCGCCCCGGTCCGATTCGGATGGAAGTTTTCCGTCACCGTACGAGGAGAACGCATGGCCAGTCGTCGACGAGGTAAGGGACGTCGGAAGGTTGGGCGCAAGAAGCGCCGCATGCGCAGCCGCATCCGCCACCGTAAGAAGTAAGCGGAAATCGAGGCCACGGCATTCGTCATGCCGGGCTTCCTCGGCCTCGAGATGGGGAGCGGAGACCCAGGTGACTCGCTCGCATTCCTTGTTTCGCGGCGGTCTCTTGCGGATCGCCGTCGCGCTGGGGCCGTTTTTCTTCGCGGCCCGATCGAACTCGGCCGATCCAGGCCCGGCGTCGGGGCCGATTCCTGGCCGTACCTTCGTCGCCAGCCGTCGCCCCATCGATGAGTCGCTGGCCCGACCTCATGGGCCGGAGGTTCCGATGGGGAGTGTCGGCGATCGCCTCTGGGCGTCCAGCCCGCGGGGCTGGGCGTTCGGCGACGATGTCCACTGGCTCTTCCTGACGAATCTCTCCGCCTTTGACCTGGAGATCCGCGACGTCCACGGGTTTCTGGCCCCCGATCGAGCCACCGATTACCCCAGCCACATCCACTACGAGGGTGCGATCCGCAAGCCGATGTCGGCCTCGGCATCGTTCACCTATGCGGGCGATCGGGTCGAGAATCCACTCACAGAACCGTTCACTCCCGATAGACGCTGGACGTGCTGGTCGAGCGGGCATCGCGACGACTGGTACGAGATCGACTTCGGCGTGCCCCGGACCGTCTCAGGGCTCGACCTCTACTTCTTCGACGACACGCCGCGCGGCGAATGCCGACCGCCCCAGTCATTCCAGATCGAATACCTCGGCGAGGGAGGCGCCTGGATGGCTCTCACTCCGCGGGGTCCATGGCCAAACAGCGCGCGATCGGGAAAGAATGAGGTCCGATTTCATCCCGTTCGATCGCCCAGACTCCGCTTGAGGTTCCACCACGCGGGCGAGCGATTCTACACCGGCCTCTATGGTGTGAGGCCGATCGACGAGAATGGTCGGAATTCAAGGATTCCGTCGAGTCCACTTCAGATCACGGCAGACAAGTTTATCACGGCCGAGGATATTCTTGTGTCGGTGGTCCGAGTCCACAATCCGACCGATCGTCCCCAGACGATCCAGGTTACGCCGATCATCCGACCGAAGTCGACCTTTGATTATCAGGCCATCGGCAGCGTCGCGGGTCTCATGCAAGTCGATGGGAAGGATCGGGAGGTCCGCGAACCTCGGGCGCTCTCGTTATTTGGAAGGCAGGAGCTGCATGGCTATCCGGTCGACTTTCTCTTTCGCTATGCCGTTCTCGACGATCCTCCTCGCACGCTGAAGGTTGCTTACGATCGATCAGCACGGGGGCAGGTGTTCGAGGCCTTCGAGCCGACTTTCGGCGTGGAATCGGCCGAGGCTTTCTCACTCCACGGGCAAACGATTGCCCCCGGTCGGACGAAAATCTTCAAGGCCGCGCTCGGCTTGCAACTCCCCGGCGAGACTTCGAGACTCGATTCGATCCTGAAACTCACGAGCTACCGCAACTGGATCATACGCCCCGACGACCAGGACGCCCGCGATATCGTTGCGAATCAGGTCGCGGCCTACCAGGGCTGGTTCGACGCCAAGGTCCCTTTCTTCGACTGTTCGAATCCGTGGGTTCGCAAGATGTACGATCACCGGGCGTACCTCTTGCGCAAAAATACTGTCGCACCAAAACTCGGCCGGATGCAGTGGCCGACGCAGTCGGAGGGCAGGTGGCGCAGCACCTGGTACGCGAACGTCATCAGTTACGGCGCAGGGCATCAGATCCGCGAGGCCCGATGGCTCCGCGACCCGAAATATACTCAGGGCCACCTGCGAACCTGGGTGACCAACGAGAAGTCCGACGGCGTCTATCCGAGCCACGTGAGGCCAAACGGCCCGGCCGACGGCCAGTACACAGACTGGATTACTTCGACGGCCTGGGACATCTCTCTCGTTCATCCCGATCGGGCGTTCCTCGCGAATGTGGTCGAAGCCCTGGCGGCGAATGTCCGTGGCTGGCAGAAGACCTGCGACCCGGATGGCGACGGCCTTCTGGAAGTCAACTCGCACTGGTGGACCGGGATGGAATACCAGCCCTCGTTCTTCTACTTCTCCGGCTACACAACATCGAGGGACTTCCACGGTCCGGCTCAGCCGGTTCCCCTCGAACGAGTGGACCTGACCGCGTACAACTACGGCAACGCGGTGGCGGTCGCACGGATCTATCGGATGCTGGGTAAGCCCGACCGGGCGAAGGAGTTCGACGAACTGGCGGACAAAATCGCCGATGCGCTCATCGCCAAGATGTGGCGCCCGGAGAAGCCGTTCTTCTACTCGCTTCGGGCGAGCGACGACGCGGTCGCCGACGTCAAGGAAGTGATCGGCGTCTACCCCTTCTATTTCGGGATGGTACCCTGGGGGAAGGGGTATGAATCGGCCTGGGCGTCGATCCTCGACCCGAACCAGTTCTGGACAACCTGGCCGGTGGCCTCGGTCTCCAAAGAGTGTCCTGCGTACTCTCAGCGGAACTGGCCAGGAGATGGCCGTGCGTCGACCTGCATGTGGAACGGTCCGACCTGGCCGCACGCCGATTCCCTGGTGATGACCGCGATGGCCCGGACCCTCCGCGCGAGCCGGGACCATGGCCTTACCGACTCGCCCCTGAAAAAAGAACACCTCTGGAAGCTTTTTCTCTCGTTCACGAAGGCCCAGTATCGCGACCAGGATCTCGGCCGCCCCTGGACGGGCGAGTTTTACGACGGCGAGACCGCCCGCTGGAAAACCGGCGAACGCGACTACAACCATTCGACCTGGCTAGACATTCTCATCCCCGAGTTGATCGGGCTCGTCCCTCGCGACGACGATCGGCTCGAAATCGACCCGATGCTTCCCATCGGTGCGCTCGACTGGTTTGTGCTGGACGGCGTTCGCTATCACGGCCACGACATCGCGATTGTCTGGGATTCGCCGGAGGCCGCCTCGTTCGACCTTCACCGAGACAACCGCAAGGGGCTCGACGTCTACGTCGACGGCCGTCGAGTGGCGTCGTCGCCGACGCTTTCGCGGATGGTCGTCGATTGAAAGTCGAGGTCGCTCAGGGCTGTCGAGAAAACGTCAGCCCAGGATCATCCGCGGCGGCGCCCGGAACCCTGAACGTAAAGTGATTCTCGTCGGTCCACGTCACGTTGCCGACCATCGCCGGGCCCTGGTCCTGGGCGAGGGTCAGGATGCCATTGCCGTACGTCAACCGGCCCTGGAGCTGTCGGGGCTGGTTCTGCTGGGTGACGGTCCAGGTGAAATGCCCTGGGTCGGGGATCGCCACCGAAATCGTTGTGTTCGCATCGGGCCGGGCGGTCCAGGTCCCTTCGAGCCGTCCCTCGCGACCGCTCGGAGCGGGGGCCGTCGCCGAGATGGGCGGCTGGAGAGCGGGCGGACCGACCGGACTGGAAGGGGTTGAGGGCTCGAGTCGCCGGGCGAGCTGCGACGATAGAGTGTCCTTCGGCTGGAGCGCTCCAACCTCCTTCAACTGATCGAAAGCGGCGAGTGTGTGGCCGGTCGTCAGGTAGTGATAGGCCAGGACGAACCGCGCCGCGGCCGACGTCGGGTTCTGCGTGCAATAGGCTTCCAGAGCCCGCAGTTGCTGCGTGTACACCGAGACGTTCGGATAGAGACCGACGAGAGTGGCCCAGTCCCAGCCGGGTCCGGCGGAAAGCACGGCGTAAAGCGTGGCCGCCGCCTCGTCGTACCGCTGTAACGCGAAAAGGTCCAGGGCCCGGAACTCGTGGAGTGCGGCGTCGTTAGGCATCTGTCGGATGGCCTGGTCGGTCGTGTTGAGCGCCTGGTTGTAATCGCCAGCCTTGAAGGCCGCGCGGGCCGCATCGAACGAACTGAGCGCGGGACTGGTCACTCCCGGATCGAGTGCGTCGGCCTGGGTGTTGATTGGCTGGTTGTAGTCGTAGGGCGCTGACTCGACGATCACCGTCGTACCGCCATTCGACCCGTTCACAGCGTAGCCGTAAGGATTGGAGTAACTGGAATAGCCCCAATCGTAGAGTGAGGGCCCATACATCCACGAACTGAGACCGTAGCCGCCGTAAGAGGGGTATCCATATCCATAGCCGCCGTAGCCATATCCCAGCCCAATGTTGCCAAGCCCGTAGCCGAGCCCGCCGAAGCCCAGTCCGAGCCCGCAACCGCCGAAGCCCAGACCATAACCGCCGAAATACGGATAGCCGAAGCCCAGACCATAGCCACCCAGTCCGAACCCGCCGAGGCCGTAACCGCCGTAGCCCAGCAGTCCGTAGCCCAATCCGAAACCGAGTCCCGCCCCAAGCCCGAAGCCGAATCCAGGAAAGAAACCACCATAGCCGTATCGGCCATAGCCACCATAGCCGTATCGGCCGTAGCCACCATAGCCGTATCGGCCGTAGCCGAAGCCTCGATTCCCATAGGGGCCGTAGCCCCAGCCGCGTCCGAAGCCGCCAGGCCCAGGGTTCCAGCGTCCGTGGAGCCATCCCTGGTGCATCGCTCCGTAGGCGCCGCCAATCCCATTATGTCCCACCATGAACTGACGATTGCCGCCGAAGTTGAGCACGGTGTTACCGGTTCGGTTAATGCCGGCGACTCCATTGCCGGCGAGCCCGGGTCGATGGAAAGAGGTCGGGACAAGTCCGTTTCCAACCCGTCCACCAGCGATCGGAGCACGTCCGCCAATCCCACCCGGGTGACTTGCGGCCACTCCTCCGGGATGGTGGACAGCCATTCCGCCGGCCGGGCCCACCGGGGCGCGGCCGCCCGCCAGTCCCGCGCCGGGATGACCCGCGCCCATACTGTAAGGGTTGTGCGTGGCGAGATGGCCCATTGATCCCATCGGGGCGCGGCCCCCGACCCCGTACGGATTGTGCCCGGCGCCCGTCATCATTCCCGGTCGGGCCCCGACCCCGTACGGATTGTGCCCGGCGCTGCCGATTGCCCCAGGCCGGCCGCCCATCACCGCGCCGCCGACTCCCGAATGAGGCATCCCGGCCATGGGAGCCCGTCCGCCGGACGCTCCGGCCAGACCGCCCGGTCGAATCCCTCCAGCATACCCACGCATACCACCCGGCTGGGCATATCCGCGTGGTACGTTCATCCCGCGCGGCGTCGCCGAGATCGACGGACCGCGGAATCCGCCTCCATATCCACCCCTCGCCGCGGGCATGCCACCCATGTGCATCCCACCGCCTCGCATCACCGGGGCGCCGCCCATGTGGCCGCCGCCTCCATGTCCCCCACCTCCATGTCCCCCACCATGAGCGTAAGCCGGAACGGCCGGCAGCGAGAGCCCCGCGGTGATCGCCAGAATGATCCCGACGCTCTCCCTCACGGTTGCCATGGCCGCCTCCGATGATTCTGCGCTCGTTGTCGTCGCCTTGATCGGAAACCTCAAAGTGGATGCGCGTTCCGCCCGATGATCCCAGGCATTCCTGATGAAGAGCGAAGCTCATGCCGAACCGGGTCGAGGCTACCAGACAGACTCGGTCGCATCGCGAGGTCGTCGCAGCTTCTACGTCAACGACTCCTCTTACGTTCAGAAGCTCCCCCAGAAATCCTCATTCCCGGCACCGCGACTATCGACCTCAACGCAGAGGATTGGCGAACGGCTTCTCGGTCCGTATGATAAAACGATCAGGCCCGTGTTCCCAGGTGCCCTGGAGGGGTTCATGGATCATCGTCCTTCGGTCGATTTGCTCGAATCGATCCATGCTTTCCCCGGGGTCTACCGGATCAAGGCGATCGGCAAGACCGAGGACGCCTTCGAGTCGCGGGTGGTCGCGGCCGTCTACTCACACCTCGCAGCGCACTCCGACCTCGATTATTCCGTCCGAAGCACGCCGGGCGGCCGACACGTCGCTGTGACGCTCGACATTACCGTTCAGACGGCCGAGCAGGTCCGAAGCATTTATGCCGAAATTCGCGAGCTCAAGGGGTTAACTCTCCTCTTCTAGGCCACGGAATTAGACGGACAGTCGTTGCGATCGTCCCGAGGGTTGAGCGTGCGACGACATTGCGGTACGATCTTCATGCACCCCGATGATCCAGGCCGGGTTGGATCGGGACCAAATCGATCGAGGCACGACGGCAACGATGAGTGAGCAGCCGGCTTCGCCGCATTGGATCAACGTCTCGCAGGCCGACGACCTCCGCGACGTGATCCATCGGACCGTCGCCTGTCTGGCGCAGGGCGGCGTCGTCGGCCTGGCGACCGAAACCGTATATGGTTTGGTGGCCTGCGCGCTGAATCCAAGGAGTGTTGCTCGCGTCCGGACGCTTAGAACGTCGGAGTCCTGGCGTCCGCTGACCTTGCTATTGAAGGGCCCCGAAGAGGTCACCGACTGGGTCCCCGGAGTCTCGCTGGTTGCACGCCGGCTGGCCTGGCGGCTTTGGCCGGGTCCGCTGACTCTTCTCTTCCCCGGCGCGATGGCCGAGGGGCTCTCGCGTCGCCTGCCCGCCGAGGTCCGGCCCCTGATCTCGCCATCGGACGACCTGGCCCTGCGCACGCCCTCGCACCCGATCGTCCGCGAGGTCCTCCGCCTGCTCCCCGCGCCCCTGGTGATCGCCCAGGCGTCTCCGACCGAGAAGCCCGCGACCACTGCCGAGCCGCTCGGTTCGCTCGAGGGTGTGGATCTGGTGGTCGACGCCGGCCCAACGCAATACCGGCAATTTGCCACAGTGGTGAGAGTCCAGGATCGAACCTGGTCGATCGAGCGCCCAGGTGTGATCGACACCTCGATGTTGATCCAGAGTGCCAGCCTCATCGTTCTTTTCGTCTGCACGGGCAATACCTGCCGCAGTCCGATGGCCGAGGCGATTTGCAAGGCCCTGCTGGCTCGCCGGCTGGGCTGCCAGCTCGAGGAGCTGGAGGGGAAAGGCGTGGTGATCCGCTCGGCCGGAGTGGCCGCCAGCAACGGCGCCCCGGCCGCTGCCCACGCCATCGACGTCGTCCGGGCGGTGGGCGGCTCGCTGGAGAATCACCGGAGCCGTCGGATCGGAGCCGGCCTGATGCGCCAGGCCGATTGCATCTTCGCGATGACCGCGGACCACCTCGACGCCCTGCTCGACGTCTTCCCCGAGGTCGAGCCCCGCGCCTACTTGCTGGACCCCGACGGCGGCGACGTCGCAGACCCAGTCGGGCTCGATCACGAGACCTATCGACGGACGGCCCAGATGATCGGGGCAATGCTCGAGCGTCGTCTCGATGAGATGGGTTTCTGAAAGCGACGGCAAGTCGTCCGAAGTCGGTCAGGCTTTTCCACCACCTGACCGACTTCCCTGGCAGCGTTCAACAACGTCACGACCTCCCCGCGAACGCGTGGAGGCCCGCTCCATCATTTCGAGACACGCAGGTTCTCGAAGAGGTATAGCCCGCTCTTGCCGGGGCAAACCAGGTCGAGGTCGCCATCCTTGTCGATGTCGATCGCGGTGAGCTGCAGGCCGGTCCCGGCCGTTCCGGCGGGGAAGTCCTTCAGCGCCAGCCTCTTCTCCCGATCGCGCGGTGCATTCTTCGCTGGCTCGCCCTGGAAGATGACGTGCCGGGTCCACTCCTTCCGAGCCGGATCGAAGAGATACCGGGCGATCACCGATCCGTCCGTTGCGCCAGGCTCGATCTCGTGGGCGTAGACCCGCTTCCCGGTCACCAGTTCGTCCTTGCCGTCGCCGTCGAGGTCGGCCCACATCAGGGCGTGGACCGAGGCGACTGTCTTGTCGATCGGGTGAGGCATCCAGGTGCGCTGGCCGCCGGTCCCCTTCCCTTGCTCCACCCAGAACAGGCCGTAGTCATGGCCCATCCCGTAGACGAGATCGACCAGGCCGTCGCCGTTGACGTCCTTCGTGAGGATCTGAATACCGGTCGCACCCAGATTCCACTCGGGATGCCAGGCCCAGGTCTCGCTCGCCGGCTCGGCGGGCGCCTCAAACCATCCCTTCGGCGTGAGCAGGTCGCTCCGGCCGTCGCCATTAACGTCTCCCGAGCCGACGCCGTGCCCCGCGGCCGCCTTGCCGAAGTCGTGCTTCTTCAGGTCGTGGCCCTTGCCACCAGCCTTGCGCACGACCTCGTACCAGACAACCGTGTTCACCGCGTTTGGCAGGAGATCGGGCACGCCGTCGCCCGAGAGGTCTACCATCCAGGCCGCCTCGCTCGGGCCCGGCCGGTCGATTTCATGGTAAGTCCATTTCGCCTCCGACTTCCCCGGGTTCTCGACCCAGCCGACATCCCGGCCGAAATACGAGCAGGTGAGGAAGTCCTCGTGACCATCGCCGTTGACATCCAGCGGGAAAACCGCGAAGTCGTTGTAGTACGTTCCCTGCCGCTTGACCTCGCGGACATGATGCGGCTTCCACGAGGGACCCTGATACCAGGTGTCGCCCGAGACGATGTCCAGGTGACCGTCTCCGTCCACGTCGAAGACGCCAGCGGCCTCGTACTCACTCTTGCCGTTGATCGTGTGCTGCTTCCATTTCGGATCGCCTGCGCGGACGGTCGCGGTCGAGAGCAGGGCGACCATCGCGAGGCAGGTGACGAGGGGGCGGGTGGGCATGGTGGCGAGACTCCGGTAGTTGAGAGGGGCGCCTCCCTCAGACTGCTGGAAGCGTCCAGGGGGCGCGGTATTCCTTGGTCAGATAGTCGTTGGCCGATTCGTGGTTCGTGATCCGCTCGGCGACCGGGTCCCACCGAAGCGTCTCGCCCGTCCGTAAGGCGATGTTGCCGAGTTGACCGACGCTCGTCAGGCGATGCCCGTATCCAAAGTGGCACGAGCAGCGGGCGCGGCTCTTGATCGCGTCGAGCCATTCGCGGTGGTGGCCGACCGATCGGGGTAATGTCCGGGGCGGCTCGTCGATCTTCTTTCCCTTCTCGGGGATGATTCGGTAGTGTCCGTAATTGGCGACGAGCGTGGCCTCGGTCCCCTGGAACATGATGCCGAGCCCCTGGTCCTCGATCCCGTGGGAGCTGGCGTCGGTCTGACTCCAGGCCATCAGGAAGGTCTCGTCGCCCTTTCGATACTCGTAGGCGACCTCGAGCGTGTCGGGGACCTCGGCGTTGTCGTCGAGGGCATATCGGCCGCCGACGGCGGCGATCTTGTGAGGCGCATCGACTTCCATCGCCCAGTGGACGAGGTCGACGATGTGACAGCAGAAATCCATCAGGATGCCGCCGCCGTAGTCCCAGAAGTATCGCCAGTTGAACGTGAACCGGTTCGGATTGAACGGCCGCTTTGGCGCGGGGCCGAGCCAGAGGTCGTAATCGCAGCCGGGCGGCGGTGAGGAATCGGCGGGACGGCCGAGCCCGTGTCGGTCGGCGGCCATCCAGACCCGCGTCTTGCTGATCTTGCCGAGCACCCCGGACCGGACGATCTCGACGACCCGATGATAGTTCTCGGTCGCGTGGATCAGGTTGCCCATCTGGGTGACGCGGCCGGCCTTCTCGGCCGCCGTCACCATGGCGCGGGTCTCGCGGATGCGGTGGCCGAGCGGCTTCTCGCAGTAGATGTCCTTGCCCGCCTGGCAGGCGAGGATCGCCATGATCGCGTGCCAGTGGTCGGGCGTCGCGATCACGACCGCGTCAATATCCTTGCGGTCCAGCACGCGGCGGAAGTCGGTGTAGAGGTCGGGCGAGCCGCCCGATGCCGCCCGGCCCTTGCCGGCGTGCGGCTCGTAGACGTCGCAGACCGCGGCGATCTGAACCTCGGGAAACCTGCGGAACGTCTCGATCAGCCCCCGGCCCTGGCCGCCCGTGCCGATGAATCCGAGGGTGAGCCGATCATTGGCACCGATCGGACCGGTCTTCGGCCGCGCCGCCTCCTGCGCGGAGGCGGCGGCCATCGCCGAGGCGGCCAGGAATTCTCGACGGTTCCCGTCTCGCATGGGGTTATCCTTCGATCAAAGATCAACGCGAGGCCAGCGGAATGCCGAAGTCGCCGAGCATGTTCCGCCAGATCGAATGGATATGGTTCGCTTCATTCTGGGTATTGTTGAACTCGATAACGAAGGTCGGTCCCTGAACGCGGTAGGCATGGCCGCCACTCCGGTCGGGGGTACCGGCCCATCCGAAGTGGATCGAGTCGAAGCCGGCGTTCTTGACCTCGCCGAGCCAGGCGCGCGAAACCTCCTCGGGCATGTCGAGGGCGTAGGTCTCGACGAGCGCCCGGAGCATCGCCTGCTGGTCACGGTTGAGCCGGGAATACGCGATCCCAACGGTCGCCTCGGTCGGGGGCTGGGGCGTGTGGGCCGCGCGGATCTCGGCGGGCGCCTTCTCGGCGAAGGTGGCTGCCTTGCGCTGATCGGCGTCGAGGGCCTGAAGGAGCCGGATCGCGCGGTCCTCTCGCTCGGCGAGCGTCCGGAGCCCCTGACGCGGGCCCTGCCGAACTTCCGCCGGGTTCGAGCCGAAGAACGCGGGGGTCGCTGCCAGAATCTTGCCGTCGTTGAGGACAAAGTTCAGCGAGAGGTGGTGCCCCTCGACCCTCCACCCCCATCGGCCGCGGTCGCTCGGCGTCCCGAAGATCGTGAGGAAGTAACGCTCCGGGTCGCGGAGCGGGCCGCGGCCCTGCTCCATCTCCCGAAGCACCGCCTCCAGGCTCATGATCGTGGTCGCCTTGAGGAAGCCCGAGCTGGCCACTCCCGACTCGATCAGCCCGAAGGCCAGCGCTCGCTGCTCGCCCTTCAGTTCCTTGATCGGCAGCCCCTTTCGCTCGCGCGGGATAAAGTGCCAGTTGAGCCGCTCCTCGGAGTCATACGCGAATCGGATCTTGTTCGCTTGATCGGCGTCGAGCGACTTCAGCAGCCGATCGGCCGAAACCGCCATCCGGCTCCCCGTCTGATCGACATACGCTCCCGCCCAAAGCGAGAGCCCCACAACGGACGCCGAAGCCAGAACCAGGCTCGCCCTCATGCCATGCATCACAAAGACCCCTCGATCGAATCGCTTGTTTCGCCTCGCGCTCGAACTGATTTCATCGACGATGCGACGGGCCAAGTCAAGTCCCACGCCGGTTTTTCCAGTGAGCCCAGACGGGCCGATCGCCGTCGATTCGACGCTCGTTGCAGGGAGGGCCGGCCCGGACAGCGTGTCCCGTTGCCATCGGTGTCCCGTTCGGAACCCAAGACTCCCGAAATCCACGTCGATCGCACTCCAGGATGATGTAACAGCCAGGGCAACATCTTAAAATGTCGAAACCCAGCCCGAGCCACTCTCCTATCTCGGGGTGCGATCGACGGGCGCTGACCGGCGCCTCGTTCCACCTTGCTTCGGCCTTTCCCCGTCCGCGAACCCCATGGAGATTTGCCATCATGAAATGTCACGCCCGTTTCGCCCTTGCCCTGCTGGCCGCTGGCCTGGTGCCGGCCATCGCCCTCAGGGCGCAGGCGCCCGCCGGTACCCAGCCGCGCGGGGGTCCCGAGACCGCCGCCACCAGAAGCCGCCCCGCAGCACCGGCCGACTCGATTGTCGAAAAAATCAAGGACGAGGGCCTGAAACGCTCGCAGGTGATGCAGACGCTCAGCTTCCTCACCGACGTCATTGGCCCGCGGCTCACGGGATCACCCAACCTCAAGCGAGCCAACGAGTGGACCCGCGACCGCCTCTCAGCCTGGGGCCTGGCGAACGCGCACCTGGAGGCCTGGGGCCCGTTCGGCCGGGGCTGGAGCCTCAAGCGGTTCTCGGCGCAGGTGACCGAGCCGCAGTGCATTCCCATCATCGCGTACCCGAAGGCCTGGTCGCCCGGGACCGACGGCGTCCTCACCGGCGAGGTCATCTACTTCGACGCGAAGACCGAGGCGGATTTCGCCCGGTTCAAGGGACATTTGAAGGGCAAGATCGTCCTCACGGCC
Organism: Planctomycetales bacterium; assembly: GCA_027449865.1. Taxonomy (GTDB): domain Bacteria; phylum Planctomycetota; class Planctomycetia; order Isosphaerales; family Isosphaeraceae; genus JAKAUH01. Next base: position 3,816 of record DAIDKV010000003.1, on the reverse strand, counting down.
GCACCGCGCGAGGTCGCCGCCCACTTCGAGCCACTGGGAACTCGGAGGACCAACTCGGATCTGCTCGAACTGGCCGACGCCCCCGAGCCGGCCGCCCGGGGCGAACGTCGCTGGCGGATGGAAGGCCAGCGTCAGGCCCAGATCGAGTTCGCCGCAAAAAAGCTGAAGTTCCTCGCCGACGAAAACGCGGGGATGCTCATCGATCCCAGCTTCCGCGGCGACGGCGGAACCCTCTTCGTCCAGTCGGCCAGCATCCCCGGCCTCATGCCGAACTTCGGCGGCCAGGGCCAGCCCACACAGCGTCGAGCCCAGGTGTATGACAAGGACGCCCCGAAGATCCCGCCGCAATTGGTGATGGCGAACGAGCATTACAACCGCCTCGTCCGGATGATCGAACAGGGCGAGCGGCCGAAGATGGTCGTCGACCTCGCCGTGCAGTTCCACGACGATGACCCGATGGCCTACAACACCGTCGCCGAGATCCCCGGCACCGATCCGAAGCTCAAGGACGAGGTCGTGATGCTCGGCGGCCACATGGATTCCTGGCATGGCGGGACCGGCGCCACCGACAACGCGGCGGGCGTCTCGGTCGCCATGGAGGCCGTGCGCATTCTCCAGGCAACCGGCCTGAAGCCGAGGCGAACCATCCGGATCGCCCTCTGGACCGGAGAGGAGCAGGGCCTCCTCGGCTCCCGGGCCTTCGTGACGAAGCACTTCGGCGTCGCCCCTCCGGGTATGGGCAGCCGCAACACTGCCGACGAGCCCGCCAGGGCGAAGACCTCCGAGTACGAGAAGTTCCAGGCCTACTTTAATCTGGACAACGGGACAGGCAAAATCCGGGGAGTCTACCTGCAAGGCAACGAGGCCGTCGCACCGACCTTCCGCCGGTGGCTCCAGCCGTTCCGCGAGATGGGCGCCGCCACGCTCAGTCTGAGCAACACCGGAGGGACCGACCACCTTTCGTTCGACGCGATCGGCCTCCCCGGATTCCAGTTCATCCAGGACGAGATCGAGTACGACACCCGGACACATCACTCAAACCAGGATGTCTACGACCGCATCCAGGCCGACGACATGAAGCAGGCGTCGGTCATCATGGCGACCTTCGTCTACAGGGCCGCGACGATGGACGAGAAGCTTCCACGCAAGGTGGAAGCCGCCCCCCCCGGCGGACGTCGGCAGGTCGCCAGCAGCGACTGAGCCCATGCGTTCTGGCCCAATTTTCGCTCTCAAGGTCTCGGAACCCGATTCATCGGGCCCCCGAGACCTTTCCTTTTCGCCCCTTAACGGATCGGCTTGCGGTCCAGCCGGTTCTCATGCTATCGAGTCAACGGTTCTGCGGTGATCCCTCCTCAGGAAGCCCCATGCCCCGAACCCGGGACGGTACTCCATGGCCGATTATCATCTCGAAGGCCCGAAGCCGGCCCGGATCTACGAGGTTATCCTTCCGAAGAAGCTCGGCTACTTCGGTAAAATTCAGGAGGTCCTCGAAGACCTTTTCGACGAACAGGCGATCCGCAAGATCCCGTTCGTCCGACAGGCAATGGCGAAGCGGAAGCATCAGAACCCGGAGTTTGACGAGGAGCACTTCGTCCGATCGCTCACGATGGCCTCGCGCGGCTATTCGATCTATGAGATGGACGGTCGCTACCTCTCGCCGCAGGGGCCGATCGACGAACGAGTGCTCGTGATTCGCTTCATCTTCCACAACCGGGGCGAAACCGATGAATCGGGTCCACCTGATCCCCGAACCGATTTCCTCGCCATCTCGCTGGAGGTCGTTAACCACCTCGTTGCCCAGCGGTTCGCCCACGAACTTGGCGTCGAGGAGGAGATCTGGTTCGTCGAGTACCATGCCCCTCGACTGGCGATCTGGCGCAGGAACGAAGGCCATCCAAAGGATCAATGAATAGCCCGCGAACCCCCCGACCGATTTGTTCCCCACGCCGCTCGATCGCTGAGCTATAGTTCGTGCAACGGGCGCCGGTCCTCGCCCGCCGCCGACCCAGGAGCCCTGTCGATCCATTGTGGGAGAAGATCCGGCTGGAGGAGTAGGAATGTATCCGTTTCCCGTCGTCATCGTGGGGGTTGAGCCGATAGACCTCCCGGCGATCCGTCGCGAGTTGACTCACACCGCCGCCGAAATCGATTGCGAATTGCCAAGCCTCGTCGCGGCGTCCGAGTGCCTGCGACGGACTCGCAAGGAACCTCGCCTACTGATCGTAAAGGTTGGCCCGGGATGCGATATCGAAACCCTGCGCCGGATGGGCGACGACCTCGCGACCTGGCCGATCCTGGCGCTAGTGCCGCCTCAAGAAACGGTGGGTCGGGTTCTCGCGATCAACCGGGCCGGTGCCTCGCAAATCGTGCCCTTCCCGTTCGTCCCGGAAGAATTCCGACGCGCCGTCCATCGGCTCGGCGACCAGTTTGGCCGGACTCTCCACGACCGCCAGGTCTTCGCCGTCGCCGGGGCGGTCGGCGGCAGCGGAACCTCGATGATCGCGATCAATCTCGCCGACGAGATCTCCCGGCAGTTCCGCCGCAAGACGATTCTCTCCGAGTTCACCCTTCAGTTCGGTGCGCTGACGTCACTTCTGGATATCCAGCCTCGCGTGACGATCGGCCAGCTGCTCCGCGAGATCCAGCGAGTCGACGACTTGATGGTCGAGAACAGCCTGGTAACCGTCGGTGACGGGCTCCGCGTACTGGCTGGCAGCCACGAGATGGGGACCTCCCATTCGGTCGAACCCTCCCACTTCGTCCGACTACTCGGCTGCTTACGGAAGATCGCGGAGGTTTCGGTGATCGACATCCCCGAGATGTTCCACGGTCCCGCCTCGAACATACTGGAAATGGCCGATCGCGTCGTCCTGGTGGCCCTCCAGAATATCCCCTCGATCCGGTCTCTACAGGCGTATTGCCGGCACCTATCCGACGAGCGGCTCCATCATGGAATCTGGGTGGCGATCAATCGATTTAACCCACAATTGAAAGGCTTCTCCGTGGCCGAGGTCAAGGCGATGCTCGGCACGCCCAACATCGTGACCATCGCGAACGACTTCGCTGCTGTGAATCAGGCGATCAACCAGGGGTGCCCACTTCGCCGAGCAGCACCGAAGACGCCCATCCTCCGCGACCTCGACAAGCTGAGCCATGCGTTGCTCGGTCTCGACCAGGCCCCCTCCGGTCCTCGTCCTCATCTTCTGCGGCGAGTCTTCGGGGTGACCACGACATGAGCCCCGCGCTTGACCACCTGGCTCAAGCACGTAGACTGGACCGAACGGATGCGCCCCCGCCCTGCCCTGTCGGTTCCGGGTGGCCTGTCGCCCGTGCCCCCGCGAGGCCGAAGTCCATGCACGCAATGCCGGTGATGCTCGGGGTTCTGGCGATCCTGGCAATCGCCTACCGATACTACAGCGCCTTCCTGGCCGCCCGCGTCGCATCGCTCGATGATTCTCGGCAGACGCCGGCCCACCGGTTTCAGGACGGGCAGAACTTCGACCCGACCAACCGGTGGGTGCTCTTCGGCCATCACTTCGCGGCGATCTCGGGGGCGGGGCCGCTGATCGGGCCGGTTCTTGCGGTTCAGTTCGGTTACATGCCGGGACTGGTCTGGCTGGTCGTGGGCGTCTGCCTTGCCGGCGCGGTGCAAGACATGATGGTGCTGGCAGCCTCGACTCGACGCGATGGATTAAGTCTAGCCGGCCTCGCACGCGAGCAAATCGGCCGCCCCGCTGGGACGGCCGCGGCCATCGCGATCCTCTACATTGTGATCATCGCACTGGCCGGATTGGGAATCGTCGTCGTCAAGGCTCT
>DAIDKV010000002.1 GCA_027449865.1 Planctomycetales bacterium | reverse complement strand
ATGGCGGAATCGTCGCCCAGACTCTCACCAGCACCAGCGGCCCCGACACGATCCTCGGCGGATCGGGTAATGACATCATTTATGGCGGCTCGCAGAACACGACCATCACCGCCGGAAATGGGCCCGAGACGATCGTCGGCGGATCGGGCAACGACGTCATCTACGGCGGCGTGCTCAACTCGACCATCAGCGGAGGTAACGGTCCCACCACGCTCCTCGGCGGTCTCGGCAACGACATCATCTACGGAGGGACGCGGAACACCACGATCACCGCCGGATCGGGCACCGACACAATCGTCGGAGGGACTGGCAACGACGTCATCTACGGCGGAATCGCCAACGCAACCCTCTCGGGGACCGCCGGGCCCGTCACACTGATCGGCGGAACGGGCAACGATGTCATCTACGGCGGAATCACCACCTCGACGATCACCGCCGGAAACGGGCCCGAGACCATCATCGGCGGAACCGGAAATGACGTGATCTACGGCGGGATCGGCAACCAGACTCTGACCAGCACCAGCGGCCCCGACACGATCCTCGGCGGCACCGGCAACGATGTCATCTACGGCGGAATCGGCAACGACACGATCACCGCCGGAAACGGCACCGAGTCGATCGTCGGTGGATCGGGCAACGATATCATCTACGGGACGACGCTCACCGGCGCGACCGGGCCCGAGACGATCGTCGGCGGATCAGGGAACGACATCATCTACGGCGGGATCACCACCAGCTCGATCACCGGCGGCACCGGCAACGACGTGATCGTCGGTACCACGCTCACCGGCGCGACCGGGCCCGAGACGATCGTCGGCGGATCGGGCAACGACATCATCTACGGCGGGGCCGTCACCAGCTCGATCACCGGCGGTACTGGCAACGACGTCATCTACGGCGGCTCCGGCCTCTCCACACTCTCGGCCGGAACAGGCGACTCGTCGATCGTCGGCGGATCGGCCAACGACCTCCTGATCGGCGGCGGGCCCAGCTCCTGGGTGATGCTCTACGGCTCCGAGAACATCACCCTCACCAACACCTCGCTGTCCACCTCCAACGGAACGATCGAGGCGATCTCCGGCTTCCAGCACGCCCTGCTCTCGGCCGGCACGGGCAATCTCCAACTCGACGCCTCGGCGTTCACCGGCAGCAGCCTGCTCCTCGGCGGAACCGGGAACGACACCCTGATCGGATCGCAGGGGGGCGACACACTCGTCGGTGGCGCAGGGAACGACTCGCTCGTTGGCGCCCGGGGGAACGACACCTTCGCCTTCGGCGCAGGGTCGAGCGGCAGCCAGACGGTCGTCGAGCCCCAGGGGTCAAACATCGCCACCCTCGACTTCTCGGCAGCACCCCAGGGAATCGCGATCAACCTCGGCCAGACCGGCCCGCAAACCGTGATCCCCGGCCAGCTCACCCTCACGCTCTCCGACCCGATGGGGATCTCGAACGTCCTGGGAAGCCCGTTCAACGACACAATCCTCGGCAACGCCCGCGACAACACCCTGATCGGAGCCGGCGGCCAGGACCTGATCGCCGGGATGGGCGGCACCGACTACCTGCAAGGAGACGTCACCCGCGTCGTCTATCTCGACTTCACCACGATGACGACCCCGGCCGATCATCAATACACGACCACCGAGCGGAACACGATTCAGGCGATCCTCGAGGCCGACTACTCCGCCTTCTCGTACACCTTTACCCAGGTTCGGCCGACCTCCGGTAACTACACGACCATCTCTTTCAACGACCCAAGCCTCACCGGCCTGGAAGGCGGGATCTCCTCGTCGATCGACTGGCGCGACCAGCACATCGCCGCGACAGCGACCCTCGGACCCAACGGCCTGCTGGTCGAGCCGGCCGACGTCGCCTCGGTGAACGTCGCCGGACTGCTCGGCCACCCTGGCGAACCCGCCGCCACCAGCGCCGACTACGTCGGACTCTCGGCGACGATCGCCGCACACGAGCTGGGTCACCTCTCGGGTCTTACCCACGCCGACGCCTTCGGCCCGATCGGTTCGGGGATCTATTCGCTGGTCTCGCCCGACCAGTTCCTCCCCGCCTACTCCGGACCGACCGCCGCGAGCACCACGCCGAACCACGTGATGGCCTCGGGCGCCTCGGTCGGTCAAACGCTCTTCCAGGCGATCGCCGGTCCCTACTTCGGCGCCCGAGAGGCCATTCACCTCGCCTTTGGCGCCGACGGAACGCCGGTCTACGAACAGTCGCCGCCGCCCGAGTCGATCGCCACGGCCCAGCCGGTCGCCTTGCAGCCGCTGGTCGTCCCCGACACCTCGCGGTCCGGGCCGATGGCCGACCGAACCTTCAACGTGACCGCGGCCGACGTCATCGGCCAGATGACCGTCAACGCCGCCGGAACCGGCCTGAACACCGACTACTACTCGTTCACCGCCCAGGCCGGCACCCTGCTGAACATCGAGGTTCTCTCGCAGCTTCTCAACAGCCCGCAGGGCTACTTCGATACCACGGTCACGCTCTACGGACCCGACGGCAAGGGCGGTCTCCAGCAGATCGCCTACAACGACGACACGTTCCAGACCACCGACTCGGCGATCATCGACCAGACCCTCCCCTACTCCGGCACCTACTACATCGAGGTCAGCGCCTCGACCAAGTACCTGACCCAGTACAACCTCCCGCTGAGCGCCGACACCGGCCCCTACGAGCTGTTCTTCTACACCTTCTCGGCAACCCCCGACCCGACAGCCGGCGACACGATGTACGGCGGCCAGGGGCTCGACACGATCGTTGGCGGACCCGCCGCCGACGTCGTCAGCACCCCCAACCCGAACGACCAGATCATCCGCGGCTCGGGCTCGCTCACGGTTCTCACCGCGGCGCCTTACCTGAACGCCTCGGCCGGCACATCGCAGACCGTGCTGGCCGAAAGACCGGTGACACTCGTCGGCTCGTTCATCGACCCGAACGGCGATACGACCCACACCTACGACTGGCACGTCGCCGCCTCGAACGGCCAGGTGATCGCCGACGGAACCGGCCCCACCTTCACCTTCACGCCGGACAGCGGTGGAACCGATACGGTCACGTTCACCGCCTCGGCGGCCGACGGCGGCTCGGGCTCGGCCCAGGCGGTCATCACCGCCCAAGCGGTCACCCCGTCGATCACCTCGCCATCGGCCTCGCAGAACTCGGGCCTGGTCGAGGGCCAGTCCAGCACCCTGGCGCTCGGCAGCTTCACGTCCGTCGGCATCGGGCCCTGGAAGGTAAGCGTCCAGTGGGGCGACGGCACGACCTCGACATTCCCGGTGACGAGTACCGGCTCCATCTCCTACGCCCACACTTACGCCGAGGAAGGGACCTACACGATCACCGAGTCGGTCGTCGATTCGTTCGGCTCAACCTCGCCGCCGATCTCCTTCGGCGTCGCGGCGGCCGATCCGGCCATCCAGGCGCAGGGCGTCTCGAACCTCGCGGCGACCGCCGGAACATCAACCGGGACGATCACAGTCGCCACTTTCACCGATCCCGGCGCCCCCGAGCCCGTCGCCGACTACGCCGCGAACATCGCCTGGGGCGACGGCACGACCTCGGCCGGAACGATCGCCTTCAACGCCTCGACGGGCGGTTTCTCGGTCCTCAGCTCGCACAAATACCTCACCGCCGGCCCCGAGGCGATCTCGGTGACGATTGACCACGAACAGGCCCCCGCCGCCACCGCGACCGGCTCGGCCTCGGTCGTGAACCCGGCAACCACGACAAGCCTCACCCTCTCATCCTCCACGGCGCCCTACGGTCAACGGGTGATCGCCAGCGTGACCGTCTCCGGGTACATCACACCGACCGGTAGCGTGAGCTTCCTCGACAAGACGACCGGCAACCCCCTCGGCTCGGCCACGCTCTCCGGCGGAACGGCGACCCTCGTGCTGCCTTTCCTCACCCCAGGCTCTCACACGATTGTCGCAACCTACCTGGGCAACTCCAGCCTGCTCGGCAGCAGCGCGACCGCCAGCCCACTCACGATCGTGAACTCCGCCGTGGTGACCGACCCGAATACCTGGGGCGCGCTCGTCCTGGTCGGCGGGCCGACCCTCAGCGTCCCCGGCAACGTCGTCGTCGATTCGTCCAGCCCCTGGGCGGTGATCGCCCTCGGCGGTCCCACGGTGTCGGCCAGCGCGATCGACGTCCACGGCGGGATCGCCTCCTTCGGCGGGCCGACCTTCACCCCAGCGCCCTCGACGGGCGTCGCCACCGGCGGCGACCCGCTCGCCTCGCTCCCCTCGCCATCAACGTCGGGGCTGAGCGACCTCGGCGCGGTCAAACTGGGCGGCAGCAAGCAGGAGACGATCCGCCCAGGGATCTACTTGCAGATCGACGTCGGCGGCGGCGCCTCGCTGACGATGGAACCGGGCATTTACATCATTGAGGGAGGCGGCTTCCTCGTCTCGGACGGCGGCTCGGTGACCGGTTCGGGTGTCTTCATCGACAACGCCGGCAGCAACGCTCCAGCGCCCGGGGGCACGTTCGGCAGTATCGCAATCAGCGGCGGCGGAAGCGTCAACCTCACCGCACCAGCAAACGGAACATATGCCGGTATTCTGTTCTTCCAGTCACGCGACAATACCTCGACCCTCTCGTTCAGTGGCGGGACCTCGGCCGACCTGTCGGGCCTCGTTTATGCCCCAAGCGCCCTGGTCGCGATGAGCGGCGGCGCTCAGGTTTCGGGCTCGATCGTGGCCGACCAGCTTGCCCTCTTCGGCAGTGCCTCGCTCACCCAAACGGCCACCGGCGGCAACACAAACCCGCTCCCTCAAAACCACCCCGAAGACCAGGGAGACCACCATTCCGGCGTCTCGACCTCCAACGATTGGGCCTCGACCCAGGACGCCATCACCCCGCTCAACACCGTCCACACACTCCAGGATGCGGCAAGCTCCAAGGCCACTGGCCCGGCGCGATCGAACGGCGACGTCCCAACCTCGACGAGGCCAATCGCCCAGGGAGGAAACGGGTACGCCGGCTCGTCTCCCTCGCAGTTCGTCGCCTCGTCACACGACTTCACCACACCGGTCCCGCACGATCCCGGCCAGGAACCGGAACCGGCCGTCTGGTCGATCGTCGCGACGACCGAGCGGCCTTCCGCTACTCATCCCGAATCTCCAACGCCCACGCCATCATCAACATCGATCGAACGCGCCGCGCCGGCCGACTGGTTCGACGCGATCGTGGCCGAGATCGCCGAGGAAACGTCCCCGGCCCGTTCGATCCGACCGGAGATCCCGCCTCCGCCCATCGATAGCCCGACCGCTCCGGAATCGGCAACGCCCTCGGTCTCGATCCCGTCCGGCCCGATGGCTCGACAAGGGGCACGCCGGGCGATCGGGTTCGCCGAGGTCCTGGTGGTGATCGGCTTCGCCGGCTTCGGCGCCGGCCTTCGGGCGACCTCGACATCCCGCAAAAGCCCATCGCGCGCGTAGGCTCCAATGAGGAGGTTTCACGCCGAGACGCAGAGCCGCAGCGAAGAGAGGAATTGCGGATTTTTATGCCAGGACAGACAAACCCTCTTGTCACTCTCACAGTTTTGATAAGCTGGCATTTTGATTGAAAAATACTTCTGTTTCCTCGGCATTCTCCGCGCCTCGGTGTCCCTGCTGCGTCTCTGCGTGAAACTCGGCCTCTTCCAGAGATCCTCTTCGCTCCCATCCTGGAAACCCTGACCTTGGATTCCGCCCCGACGATCGCTCTGGTTTACGACGACGACGCCTACTCCGAGGGAGCCGACCCAATGGGGCGCCGGGTCGCTGGGCGGGCGTTCCTTGAGGCCTACCTCGATCACGGCACGTTCGCCCGGCTCGCGGCGATGGTGCGTGGCCCTCGATCGGCCGAATCGCTGGTCGCCGCCTGGCGCGGGCGGTCGGCCGATCGCGGCGGGACACGGACGCTCCACCTGCTCGATCGGTCGGGGTTCCACCGGTCGTTCTTCCCCGACTCACCCGCGGGCGTGATCCACTCGCCCCAGCCGCCCGAACCGGAACTGGCATGGGCTCGCCAGGCCGCCGGGCCGCACGCCTATTCGCTCACTGGTGTCACGCACACGCTCTGCTCGGCCGAGGCCGTCCGACTGCTGCGCGAACTGGTGACCGCTCCGTTCGGACCCGACGACGCAATCATCTGCACCTCGAGCGCGGTCGCGGCGATGATCGAGGAAATCACGGGCACCTACGCCGAATACCTCAGATCGCGGCTCGGCGGCGGGTTGGCCCAGGTCCCGACCGCCCGACGAACGATCATCCCCCTGGGCGTCGATGTCGACCGCTTCCGCCCGCCCACTCCGACCGAGCGAGCTGAGGCCCGGCGAGCCCTCGGCATTGGCGAGAACGAAACGGTCCTTCTGTTCGTCGGGCGGCTGGCGCACCACGCCAAGGCACACCCGTTCCCTATCTTCCGGGCCGCAGCCGAGTCGGCCGCGCGATCTGGGAAGAGAGTCCGGCTCCTGCTCGTCGGCTGGGCGCCGCACCCCGCCATGCATCAGGCGTTCGTGGACGGCGCGCGCGAGCTGGCCCCAGGCGTCATCACCCACTTCATCGACGGCCGTGACCCGGCCGCCCGGCAGGCCGCCTGGCACGCCGCCGATCTCTTCGTCTCGCCCTCGGACAGCATCCAGGAGACCTTCGGCCTCGCGGTTGTCGAGGCGATGGCGACCGGCCTCCCGGTTATCGCCTCCGACTGGGACGGCTACCGCGACCTCGTCGACGACGGCTCGACCGGCTTCCTCGTCCCGACGTCGATGGTCGCCGGCGCCACCGTCGGCGCGACGTCCCGATTACTGATCGGGGAACTCTCGTACGATCATTTCCTCGCTGAATGTAGCCAGGCCACCGTCGTGGATGTTCCCGCGATGGCTGGGGTGGTCGCCCGGCTGGTCGAAGATCCCGCCCTGCGCCGGCGGATGGGCGAGGCCGGTCGCGCACGAGCCGTTGAGCGGTTCGCCTGGCCCCGGATTGTCGCGGCGTATGAGGATCTCTGGCGCGACCTCGACGCCTCTCGGCGAGCCCGTGCTCTCGCCGATCGATCCCCTCCGCGATGGCAGGGCGCCGGCGGCCCCTCGGCGTATCCTTCGCCCGAGCGGACATTTGCCGCCTATCCAACCCAAACTCTCGACTCGCCCGACCGAATCGAGCCAGCACCGGGGGCCATCGACCGGGTTGACCGCCTGCTCGCGATGCCGCTGATCCATCACGCCCCCGGCCGACGCTCCCATGCCACCCTGATCCGGCAGGCGATCGCAGACGCCCCCTGCTCCGTCGCCGATCTCGACGCGATGTTCGCCGCCTCGGGAATCGAACCGGGAGTGGCTCGGGCCACGGTCGCCTGGATGCTAAAATATGATGGCTCAAGACGGATTCCAGGGTGGTGCGAGCAGTTGGGCGATGAGAGCACCCAGGAGAGCCCGACCGCGGGCTCGGACATTGTGGACGAACTGGAAGAACGCGAGATAGAGCGGCAGGGATTCCTGGGGAATGCCCCGGT
>DAIDKV010000001.1 GCA_027449865.1 Planctomycetales bacterium | reverse complement strand
CATCAGATCGATGGCCTGGGTCTGCCACTTGACGGCTCCGTCGAAGTCACCCGCCTCGGCGCAGGCGGCGGCGAGGGTGTCGATCGGATTTGGCTTCTTCCAGACGGAGAGTTCGCAGGCTTTCCGGGCCGATTCGACGGCGCGCCGGCCGTTGCGTGCCTTCGCGTCGGGACAGGTCGCGAGGAACCAGGCCAGGGCGTTGTGCGCCTCGGCCTCGCGGGGAGCGAGGCGGATCGCTTCATCGTACTCGACCGTTGCCTCGCCGAATCGCCCGAGTTTCGCCAGGATCTCGGCGCGGTTGGAATGGGCGAGGGCCAGACGGGGATCAAGTGAGATGGCCCGCTCGGCATCGCCGAGTGCCTGCTGATATTCCTTTTTGCGGATGAAAACCGCAGCACGATTCGAATAGCTCATCGCGTGCTTCGGATTGATCCGGATCGCCTCGTCGAGGTCGGCCATGGCCCGGTCGAGTTCGTTCCGTTGAGCCCACACCCCGCCCCGATTGCTCCACGCCGACGCGTTTTCGGGATCGAGTCGGATGGCCTGATCAAGGTCGGCCGTCGCTTCGTCGTACTGGCCGAGCTCGGCCCGGGCGCCCCCGCGGTCTGTATACGCGAGGGGGTTGTTGGGATCGAGTCGAATGGCCTCGCCGAAGTCGGCCATCGCCTCGCGAAATTGGCCCCGCCGGTATCGAACGGCGCCGCGATCGGCCAGGACCCGGCTCAGCGTCGGGTCGAGTCGGATGGCCTCGTCGAAATCGGCGAGGGCGCGATCAAACTCGCTGCGCTCGGCCAGGCCCTCGCCGCGCGCACCGTGAGCCGCGGCGTCGTTCGGGTTGAGCCGGAGAGCGGTGTCGAGGTCGGCGAGGGCGCGATCCATCTCGTTGCGATCCATCAGGATCTCGCCTCGCTCACGGTGCCAGTCCGCATTCTTCGGGTCGAGTCGGAGGGCGGCGTCGAGGTCGGCGAGGGCTTTTTCATAATCCTTTTTGTACATCCAGCCGGCGGCACGGTTGCCCCACGCCAGGGCGATGCCTGGGTCGAGCCGGATGGCCTCGGTGGAGTCGGCGATCAACCGGTCCCATTCTTTGCGCTTCCCCCAGAGGGCCGCGCGATTGGTGTAGGCCGTGGCGTTGTTTGGGTCGAGTCGAATGGCCTCGTCAAGGTCGGCCTGCGCGGCGTCGAGCTGACCTCGCATCATCCGCAGAATCCCGCGGTCGCAATAGGTGTCGGCATCGCGGGGATTGGGGCGGATGGCCTCATCGAAGTCGGCGAGGGCCTTTGTCTTCTCCTCACGCTGGAGCCGGATGAGTCCGCGGCTGATGTGGGCTCTCGCGTCGTCGGGCCGGAGCTGGAGGAGCGCGTCGAGGTCGGCGACGGCCCCGTCGAGGTCGTTGCCGTTGGCCCGGCATCTGGCTCGTTTCCGGAGGTATCGCGGATTCTGGGGGTCGAGTCGGATGGCCTGGTCGAGGTCGGCGAGGGCCTTATCCTTCTTGTGATGCTCCAACCAGACCGTGGCGCGAATGGAGTAGATCCCGGGATTTTTTGGATCGATGTGGATGGCCGAATCGAAGTCGCGGAGCGCTCGGTCCAGCTCGCCCTGATGGCTGAGGGCGATCGCACGCAGAACGCACGCGCACACGTTCTCGGGATCCGTCACAAGGATCTCAGTGCAGAAGACGATGGCTCGATCAAATTCCCTGGCATGGATGGCCTCGTGAGCCTCGCGGAGTCGGGCATCGGCAAGGAACGGCTCGGTAGGCTCGTGAGGCTTGAGGAGGCGTGGGTCGGGGTGGAGGGGTTCGATCGGCGGCGGTTCGTCGCCCCACGCCGCGGTCGCCGATACGATCGTGATCATCGCGACCGCGCCGAGCCGAACCATCCACCTTCGATCAATGGTCGTTCGACGCATCGGATCGCCCTCCTTCGGCGTTCGCGTTCGGGTGCGGATCGCCCGACAGCCGGGCGTCGACTCGTTCCCGATACTCCTTCAGCCGACGCTCGGCCTCGGCCTTTTTCTCCGCGTCGGTGGTGTGCGCGATGGCTTCCATCTGCCACTTGACCGCGAGATCGAACCGCCCGGCCTCGGCGCAGGCGGCGGCGAGGTCAGACAGTTCGGCGGGGCCCTGCCAGGCGGTCAGGGCGCAGACGCGAGCCAGACGGGCGACCTCGCGGAGCCGGGCCGCGGCGTCCGGGTCGTCGGCCTGTTCCCGGGCCGTCGCCAGGGCGTCGATCCGGTCGGGGTCGGACCAGTGCGTCGCCTCGCATGTGGCCGTGGTTTGCTCGATCGAGGTGGGCACGACTGCCCGATCGGCCGCGGGCAATGTGGGGTCCATCGGCAATGGAGCGAGCTTCGTCTTCGCGATCTGTTCCAGCGTGTCGCGAGCCCCTGCGATCGGCTCCCTGAAAACCACCGGGCTGGGGAAGGACGGCGGTTTGGGGGCCTCATCGGCTTCGGCGGTGGGGGCGATGAAAAGGCAGCTCACCTGGAGATTGATGGGTCGGGGCTCGTCGAGATCGGCGTCAGCCCCGTCGATGATCCGTCGGGCCTCGTCGATGATCCGTCGGGCCTCGTCGAGATCGGCGTCAGCCGCGGCGATTTGGCCCCTGGCTCGAAGGACGATGCTGCGCTGGAGGAGCACATCGACGATCTGCGAATCGATCTCGATGACACCATCGAGGTCGGCCTGCTCGCCGTCGGTCTGGCCCGACCCGGGCCGGGCGGGGGTGCGTCGCAAATGGGCACTGGCGTTCTGGGGCTCCTCGCGGACCGGGCCGTCGAGGTTCTCAGGCGACGTGCCGGGAAGATGGACCGTGACCGGGTGCGATGAGGGCGGCAACCAGAGGTGCTTCCCCTCGGGACCGAGTCGGATCGCCTTGCTGAAGTCGGCGAGGGCACCGGAGGAGTCCCCGAGATGCGATCGCAGGTTCCCGCGCTGGAAGTACGCCTGGGCCTCGCGAGGCTGCCGACGGATCGCCTCGTCGTAGTCGGCCAGAGCCAGCCGATTCTCGTCCTTCGCCTCGCGGATGAGTCCGCGAAGGAGATAAATCTTCGCGGTATTCGGGGCGAGCCGCAGTATGGCTTCCACATCGGCGAGAGCCCTGTCGTATTCGCCCTTCTGGTAGAGGAGTTCGGCCCGACAGCCGAGGGCCTGAACAAGTTTCGGGTCGAGCCGGATGGCCTCGTCGAAATCGGCGATCGCTCGATCGATCCGGCCCCTCCGGCATTCGGTCCGACCGCGCGTCATCCGGAGCGTCGCGTCGCGGGGATCGAGCCGCACGGCCTCATCGAGGTCGTTCATCGCCCGGTTCCAGTCCTTCTGCGACAGCCGAACGTTGGCCCGCTCCTTGTAGGCCCAGGCATCGTTCGGATCCAGGCGGATCAGCTCGTCGAGGTCGGGGAGCGTACGATCCCTCTCGCCGAGCATCGCCAGGACGTACGCCCGATTCGCCAGGCTTCTCGTATCGTGCGGATTGCGGCGGACCGCCTCATCAAGGTCGGCGAGGGCCTTACGATGGTCGCGCTTCTTTAACCAGATGGCACCGCGGGTGTGATAGATGTTCAGATCTGGAGACAGGCGGACGGCCTCGTCGGTATTGGCCATCGCCTTATCATATTCTTTCAACGCGAGCCAGGCTTCCGCGCGGTTCAGAAACGCGGGGGCAAGATGCGGGTCGAGACGGATCGCCTCATCAAGGTCGGCGAGCCCTTCTCGAAGCTTGCCTTTTTGCACTCGTACGAAGCCACGATTGGCGAGAGATATCGGGTCGGTCGGACGGAGCCGCACGGCCTCGTCAAGGTCGGCGAGGGCCATATCGAGCTGATTTCGTTTCCACCGAATGGCTGCGCGAATGTCCAAGGAGCGGGCGTTGTGCGGGTCGCGCCGGAGGGCTTCATTGAGGTCGGCGAGAGCCCCGTCGAGGTCGCCCCGCTCGGTCCGGATCGCGCCTCGAGTGGAGAGAGCGAGTGCGTAGTGGGGATCGATCCGAAGGGCGGCCTCGCAGTCGGCCAGTGCGGGGACGAAATCCTCCTTCCGCGCCAGGGCCCGCGCCCGACCGGCCCACGCCTGCGCGATCCGAGGATCGAGCCGGATCGCCTCGCCGAAGTGGGCGATCGCGGCGTCGTTATCCTTGTGCTCGAGAGCCAAGCGTCCGCAGAAGATCTCGGACCAGGCGCGGGCCTTGCGCACGAGGTAGGCGAGATCCACACCCGGGGCGTCGGGAAGTGGCGGCTCGCCGGCCCCGGCGGTCGTCGCCACGATCGACAGCACCACCGCCCCGAGCCGAACGAACCATCGAGACAACGGCCATCGTGGCATGAGAAAAGACCTCCCTGTTCGGATGGAAGTCAGCGGCCAGCGAGGAAAACCCTCATCTGACCACTGACCACTGACCACTGATTACTTGCTAGAAGCTTGATGATAGGCGGTCCTCGCCTGGTAGAGCTTCAGCCGCTGTTCGCCCTCGGTTTTCTCGGGACCGTTGGGGAAGAGGGCGTTGGCCTGGGTTTGCCACTTGACGGCGTCGTCGAAGTCGGCGGCCTCGGCGCAGGCGGCGGCGAGGGTGTCGAGGATGCCGGGCTCCTTCCACTCGGTGAGTTCGCCGGCGCGTCGGGCGAGAGAGACCGCGAGCTTGCCGTCGCGGTGCTTCTCGCTGAGGCTGGTGGCGCGCACCCAGGCCTCGGCGTTCAAAATGTCGGGGCTATCGGGGTCGAGCTGACTGGCGAGGCTCAGGTCGGCGAGAGCTTTTTCGGGCTCGTGCTTCTCGTGCCAGACCATCCCCCGGCTCGTGTACGCCGACGGGTTCCCCGGGTCGAGCCGGACCGCCCGGTTCAGGTCGGCGAGGGCCCGGTCGAAATCCTTCTTCTCGAACCAGGCGAGCCCTCGATTGGTGTACGCCCAGGAATTTGAGGGATCGAGCTGGATCACGCGTGAGAAATCGTCGATCGCCTGATCGTGCTCGCGGCGCTCGGCGTGAAGTCCAGCGCGGATCGCGTAGCCGTCGGGGCTTGCCGGCGCCAGCGCGATCGCCGAGTCGCAGTCCTTGACCGCCCCGGCGAGGTCGCCGCGATCGCGGAGGAAAAGCGCTCGCGCGAGGTAGACCGCCGGGTTTTTCGGCTCCAGCCGAACCGCCGCGTTGAAGTCGGAGATGGCCGGGTCGTGCCCGTTCTTTTCCCGCCCATCAGCGCCCTGGGCCGGAAGGTCTCGCAAGGCGCTGGCGGTGGCGTCTTCCTGGGCCTCTGCCAGCGCGAGTGCCGTCGCGCGGCCGGTGTAGGCTTCGTGGTCGTCGGGATGGATCCGGATCGCCTCGCTGAAATCGGCGATCGCGCCCGAGATGTCCTTTCGAGCCAGCCGGGCCGACGCCCGGATCGAGTAGGCGCCGGCGTCGTTCGGGTCGAGCCGGAGCGCGGCCTTGCAGTCGGCGATCGCCCGGTCCGGCTCCTGGCGGAACAGGTAGAGCCCGGCCCGGCTCGTCAGCGCCGAGGCGTCGCCGGGCCGGAGCCGGACCACCTCCGAGGCATCGGCGATCGCCCGGTCGAGGTCGCCGCCGACGAACGCGATGGTGCCCCGGACCGCGTAGCCGATCGGGTCGCTCGGGTCGGCCCGGATCGCGTCGTTGGCGTCGTCCATCGCGTGAGTCGGGTCGTTTCGCATGAGGAGCAGGACCTTGCCCCGCATCGCGAAGGCGTAGGCGTCGCGTCGGTTCTTCGCGATCGCCTCGCTGAAGAACGCGACAGCCTCATCGGCCGCGATCACCTTCTCGGCCGCGACCCACCCCGGCCCGCGCCTGGTCTTCACGCGGAGCCAGCCGCCCTCGGCCTTCTCGACAAGATAGAGATCCGGCGCCGCGGGGCGCTCGATACCGCCTCCGCCGGGCTGGTCGCTCATCGTCAGATCCGGCCGACGCGGCACGACGACCTTCTTGACCGGCTCAGGCACCTCGCCGCCGTGGACCTCGGCGGTCGCCAGAATCAGGCCGAGGATCGTCCCAGCGACAACCGCCGCGATGCTCCGAACTCGCCACATCTCGAGATTCTCCTCTCCGCTCGCCGAAAGGTACGCCCCGGCGCGCACCGATGCCGGGGCGGCCCGGCCCCGTCGGCGATCGAGAGAGAATCCACTTCCCGCAAATCTGGCGGGAAATCGTGGCGAGAGGATGGCCCGGAGGTCGATCGGTGATGTGCGAGGAAGCGCGCCAGCAGGTCGCCTGGATCGTCGATGGAGACGGACTCGCCCGGGACCTTATCCCAAATGGCCGGATCGCACAAGCCGAGCCGCGCAGGTGTCCCGGATGGCCGGATGAGCGTCTCAGGCGTCTCGAAGATCGTCCAGGAAGACAATGGCGGGGCTGGAAAGACGGCGGAAGCCGTTGTCGTTCGTGATCAGGAGCGAGCATCCGGCCGCGTTGGCCGTGGCCGCGTGGAGGGCATCGGGTGTCCGAAGCGACGTCATCGTGGCGCGAAGACCGGCCGCGGCCCGAAGGATCGGAGCCGTGAGAGGAGCGAGGCGAATCCCGGGGCTCGCGAGGAACCTTTCATAATCCTCGGCGAGGGCCGCATCGCCTCGCTTCAGGGGGCCGACCCGCGTCTCCATCAGGGTCAACTCGCTGGTAACCACATCAATCTCCCCCCTGGAAACGGCTTCCCAGAGCGGACGAACGATTGCCGCGTAGACCGGATGTTTCTCGACGCTATAAATGAAGACCTGCGAATCAGCGTAGACCGGGCCAGCGGGGGGGAGCGTCAGCGATCCCATGAATCGCGCCCTTCCTGAAGTTGCCGATCGATCTCGTTCCAGGTCTCGGCCGAGCGCGGGCCCGGCGGCAGGGCGTCCAGGAATTCAATCGCGGTGGGTCGGGGCGTCGGTGTTGCCGCCGGGACGCGCGGGATCAGGAAGACCTCGACCTCCTGCCCCTCGCTCAGGTCGGGGGCCGTGATCTCGATCCGGCTCCCCGATTGGACCCGCGCCGTCAGATGGAAAGCCGCCTGGAGCGCTTCGGATGCCGTCGACATCGATGACCCCTCCTCGTGGGCGACGAGACGCGCCCGGGAAACCGCCCGAGCGGTCCCCGGGACTCGTCGCTATTATCGGGCCACTCGCAGGCATCATTCAAGGTCGTCCGACCACCCTCGCAGGGCCGCTTCCTTTTCACCCCGCTCACTCGACCCTGATGCCTCGGCGTGACGGACCGGCACCGGCGCGATCACGAAATGGGGACAGGCACCTGCGCTGCGCTCCGGAGCCAGTCCCCGTTTCCCAGCCGACCCGAGAAGGAATCGGCCCTGACCACTCGCATCCGTCGGCTATTTCTTCCCGGCTGGCACCGGAGCGATCGGGAAGACGCGGTCGCCTGCCACATAGCCGTTCTTCTGGGGCTTGCCGTGGTCGTCCTGGCCGTCGCGGCCGATGCTGTAGACGAGCCGTGATCCCTCCGGCCAGGAACGCTCGGGCCACTTCTCCTGCGGGTGCATCAACTTCGCGGTCGAGAGGGGCAGGTAGCCGAACGGATGGCCGTTGTATGGGTCGATCGGCAGCGCGGGGAGGATCTCGTCCGTTAGCTCCAGCAACCGCTCGGGGAACCGGCCATCGTGGCGGAACGCCCACTCGCGCACCGCCATCGCGGTGAGCAATCCCCGCCGCTCGGCCTCCTGAGCGTCGAGGTTCCAGAGGTACGCCTCGTAGGCCGGGCCGAACAGTTCGAGGAGCGAAACCCCTCTCCTGCGATAAAGCAACCAGCCCTGCCGCCAGTCGGCCGGGCGTTGCCATGACTCGATCGCCGCCAGACGCGCCACCTCGGCGGTGATCGACCGATTGAGCCGTCGGGCCCGGGCGATCTCCCAGGGGGTCGTCAGGGCGTTGACGACGAGCGCCTCGGCCATCGTGGCGCCGCGCCGGCGGTCGCTCATTTCTTCAAGGAGAAGGCTTCGCAAGTCGTCCACCGGGAGGTCGAGCGCCCGCTCGATTGCGAGGCCCTCGCTGCGGACGATATCGAGCGGCGAGGCCGCCTCCGTCAGCCCTCGCAGATCGGCCATCGCGGCGTGGAGGCGATCGGCCGACTGGCCCGGGGCATTGGCCCAGTGCCCGGCCACGCCGAGCGCCTGCCGCTCGATGGAGTCGGCGTTGATTTGCTGCATCACGATCGAGCCCCGGCCGATCTGGCGGGCCATCCGGAGGTCGGTCATCAGGTCGTCCCAGGAGCCGGCCAGGTCGCCCTTTTCGAGCCGGAGCGCGGCCCGCGTCGCGAAGGCGTTGCCCAGATCACGCAGACCGACCGGGATCGCGCTCGGGTTATGCATCGCGAGCCAGTTCGCCAGAACGAACTGGCATTCGGGCCGCTGAAGGGCGCGCTGGACCAGTTTCTCGATCTCGCGGCCGACGGGCTTCCCGAGGTCGAACGTGTATTGCTTGCCGGCCCAGTTGTCGTCGTGGGCGATCGCCGGCACCTCGATCTCCTTGAAGCTGTTGAAGGCCCTGTCCGCCGCCGCGCGATACAACGGGGCGGCGTTGAGTTCGTCAGGGATCGGCGCGGCCGAGGCCGAGAGCCCCAACGGCACGATCAGCCCGACGTCCGGGATGCCCCAGGCCCGATCGGCCGTGTAGCCGACGAACGCGATCCCGAGCAGCCCGGCGAGCGTCCCCGCGAGCCGGCCCCACCGCGCTGGGCCGGTGCGATCGAGGAGCCAGTCGCCGCTCCAGAACCACGAGGCCGCCACGAAGATCCCCGGCAGCACGATCATCCCCCACGTCGGCAGCAGCCCGGCCGCGTTGGCGACTCCCTCGGCCACGCCCAGCACCAGCCCGATCACCAGCGCCACCACCCCCGCCGTGATCCCGCGCGGGATCGCCATCCCACAGAGCACCGCCGCGGCGAAGAACATCGGGACGATCAGGATGCCCCGCCAGGCCATCTGCTGCATGTTCGATGCGAGTTGTGAGAAATGTGTCGGCGCATAAAAGGCGAACATCTGTGGCCCCCAGAGGATCGCCAGGCCGAGGCTCCAGGCCGCGAGCTTCGACGCCCAGACCAGGCCCGGCTTCGCTCCGTGGTGCGCGGGGAACCGATGGGTCCGGTGGCGGTTCTCCAGGCCGAAGACGCTCACGCCCGCCGCCAGCGCGATCAGCACGTTCCACGAGACGAGAATGATCGGATCGACAGGCACCCCGGAGTACATCGGGATGGAGGCGATCAGCGCCATCGGTATCAGGAACAGCCAGGTGGGGCGTCCTTCCCGGATCGCCTGCCAGGTGAGGTGTCGCAGCTCGACCATCCTCGATCGCGGCCGACGTCGATCGATCGGCGCGACCGCCCCCGCGGCAATCCCCCTCGACGCCGCCGCGACCGGGACGCGCGGTCGTTCCGTCTCTTGTGTCGAGCCGCCCGCCCAGGCGACCTCTACCGGCGATCGGAACCGAAGCGCGAATGGCAGACGTGGCGATCTCGGCCGGAGGTCGGTCGACCCGGCGAGGAAGATCAGCCACGACCCGGCGAAGGCCGCGAGCGTCAGGCCGAGGTCCCAGGGCGTCGGGTTGCTCTGCGGACCGTAGATTGTGCCGAGGGTGATCCGGAGCGTCAGGAACCGAAAGGCCCCCGTCAGCGCGATCGCGATGACCGCCGCGCTCAGTGCGCTCGAGAAGAGCGCCGAGCAGAGCAGGCCGAGCGCCAGGGCCTCGACGATGAGCGTCACCAACTGGACAGCCGCAACGTGGTCGGGCGCGAGCATGAACTGGCCGGGGTGAGGCGTGGCGTCGAGCCCGGCCATCGCCAGCAGGACGAGGGCCAGAGCGGCGGTTGTCGTGAGGGCGAACGACGTCTTTCCCGCCCAGACGACCGCTCGCGGCGCCGGCAGGATGTCGAGCAGGCGGAGTGTTCCGGTCTCGCGCTCGCCGGCAAACGCCGCGGCGCCGGTCGCATAGGCGTACAGACACGCCAGCCCCATCGCCATGGGGACCAGCGTGGCGCCCCGAGTCGCGGGGCTGGCGAATCCGTCCATTCCGAGCTGGATGACCAGCCCGGTCGCCGCCAGGAACACCCAGATCGGCCAGAACTGCCGCGCGTCCTTCCACCACAATCGCTTGTACATGGGATAACGACTCCCGAGGATCTGGGACCTTGTTCCGACGGGGATTTCGCGTAGGAGCCGGGCCGGCTCTCGAGGTCGTCCTCTCCGCTCAGCCGACCGGCAACGCATGGCCCGCCGCCGAAGGGGCGGGCCGGCGACCTCGCATGTATCCGAGGTAAATCTCTTCCAGAGTGGGCGTCTCGACCTCCAGCGCCTCGACGCCCGGCGTCTCGCGCAGGGCCTCGCAGGTGGCGCGATCGGGGGCGTGAACGAGCCAGCGCGCCTGTCTCGGGGCGTCGGAGGCGTCGATCAGCTCGATCCCGCGCCCGGCCGGCGGTGCCTCGGGGTGGTCTCGGCTGGCGAACATCGCCGTGACGAGGAACGTCCGCGCTTTCAGTTCTTCCAGCGGCTCGGCCAGGATCCGCTTGCCGCGGTGGATCAGCGCCACGTGACTCGCCACCCGCTCGACCTCCGCGATCTGGTGGCTGGAGAGCAGCACCGACTGCCCCGCGCCGGCAAGGTCGACCATGCTCTCCAGAAACTCGCGACGGACCATCGCGTCGAGACCCGAGGTCGGCTCGTCGAGGATCAAAAGCGCCGGGTCGGAGGCGAGCGCCACCGAGAGCGAGACCTTCGCCCGCATCCCCTTCGAGAGCGCCTTGATCTTCCGCCCGGGCGGCAGCTCGAAGCCGCGCACCAGCTCGGCGTATCGCGACTGATACGAGGCGGTCGATCCATCCGGGTCCAGGTGAAACGCCGAGGCGAACCAGCCGATTTCCGAGACGGTCATCCAGTCGTAAAGCGCGGGGACCTCCGGCACGTAGCCGACCCGCCGCCGGACCTCGAACCCCTCGCGCGATGGGTCGAGGCCGAGGACCTCGATCCGTCCCGCGTCGGGCTTGACCATCCCCAGTAGCGAGAGGATCGTGGTCGTCTTGCCGGCCCCGTTCTCGCCGAGCAGGCCGAAGACCGCACCCTCCGGCACCGAAAGCGAGAGGCCGTCAACGGCCGTCTGGCCCCGGTATCGCTTCACCAGGCCGTCGACCCGGATCACCCCGCCTGATCGCTCCGCCATCCTGTCACCCCCTCGTTTCCGACGTGCCCTCGGCCTCGATCGCCAACCACTCCGCATTCCGGATTCTCGTCAGCCCCTCCGCACCTCGCCATTCCCCTCGGTGACGGGCCGGGCCATCTCCTCGCGGAAGATCGCCTCGACCTCGGCCGGGTCCATCTTGCTCTGGCGAGCCTCCTCGACCCCGCGACGGAGCCATCGCCGGACCATCTCTCCACGCGCCGATCGGCACCGCTCGACAGCCCCCTCCGCCACCTCCAACCCAATCCCACGCACCGGCTCCAGCAGGCCCTCCCCCTGAAGGTTGCGATACGCACGCGCCACCGTGTTCGGGTTCACCACCAGTTGCTTCGCCAGGTCGCGCACCGGCGGCACCAGATCCCCAGGCCGAAGCGCTCCACCAGCCACCGCAAACTTCACCCGGTCCGCGATCTGCTCGTAGATCGGTCGCTCGTCCCCCGCGTTCAGGTCGAGTAGGATCATGCGCCTGGCCCCCTAGTGTATGACGTAACTAATACACTGTATGGGACAGACGTCGGCGGGTCAAGCGTGGCGTTTCGAATTCTTGATCCCACGGCCTTCGGGGGTTTTTAGCCGCGTCGGGCGTTGAGGGCGCGACGATGGACGGCGCGGGCGATCGCGGCGACGAGGGTGTGGGCGTCGCGCTCGTCCTTGAGGCCGCGGGTCAGGACGACCAGGACATAGGGGGGCGTGCCGGGTGGCTCGATGAGACCGGCGTCGTGATAGAGGGCGGTGATCGATCCGGTCTTGTGCGCGACGGGTGTATCGGCCGGGAGTCCGGCGGGGATGCCCTCGCGGAACTTCTGGCCGCGGAGGATGGCGAGCATCGCGTCGGAGGCGCTGGGCGAGACGACCTCGCGACGCGCCAGGCGATGCAGAATGGTCGCCAATCCTCGGGCGTTGAGCGTGTTATTCAGGCCCCGCGCAAAGGCCGGTCCATCCTCGACGCCGCGGAGCACCCGGATTTGAGGCGCGCCGAGCCGGGCCATGAACGCCGAGACCTTGGCCGCCGAGACCCGATCGATCAGCAGGTTGGTGGCGAGGTTGCTGCTCTCGGTGATCATCCGCCGGACCAGTTCCCGGATCGTCTCGGGCTGGCCGACCTTCGGGTAAAGGGTCGTCTCCGAGTCATCCGCGGGCTTCAATGCGTACGGACTGCCGTCGACGATGCTTTGAAACGCGTTTCGAACGACGATCCGATCGTCGAGCGAAAGCGTCTTTTCGTGATCCTGTCGGAAGACCTCCATCATCACCGGGACCTTCATCGTGCTCGCGGCGTGAAACCGGAGATCGCCCTGGACGAACAGCTCGGCGCCGTCCTTCAGGTCGCAATAGGCGACGGCCGCGTCCGAGGCTCCTGACTCCTGGATCTTCCCCTCGATCTCGGCACGCAGGGCGGGAAGGCCCGCCGGCTTGTTCCCCGGTTCGTCCGGCCGCAGGAAGAGCACGGGCGGAACCGCGGCGAGGAACGCCCGACGCGAGGGGTCGGTCTTCATCGGGCTTCCTCTTCCGGTTCGAAGATCCGGGCGAGCGGCAACTGGAACCCGGGCAGAACGTCGCCGCCGTCGAGGGTCTCGCCTTCGCGGAGGAGCGTCGAACGATCGATCGCCGTGTGAACACGCACCGTCTTCTTCCTCGGGTCGATGATCCAGACAAGTCGGACGCCCGCCGCGAAGTATTCTTCGAGCTTGCGCTTCATCTCCTTCGGCGTGTTGCTCTTGCTCAGGACCTCGACGGCGAGGTCGGGGACGAGGTTAGGGATGGGGTCCTTCGGCAGCTTTCGGCCTGGCAATCGGTCGTACGAGATGTAGGCGACATCGGGGAGTCGCACGAGGCCGCCGAAGAGCCGGTAAGGTCCGTCGCCGCCGCTGATTCGGCCGAGCCTCCGGCGCTGGGCGAACATCAGGATCTCTGCGCCGATCAGCATGGCGATCATCGACTCTTCCAGGCCCATGGGTTTCTCCACGAGGCTTCCCTCGACCAGTTCGCAGAGCCGCTCGTTGCCGTCGAGGACTTTGAGCAGGTCGGCCTCGGTGGCGGTGCCGGGGGTCGGATGCAGCAAAACGCGTCGGGCGGGGATGCCGCCGAGCCGGTCGAGCAGGTCGCCGACCGTGACCGGCGGACCCTCGGGCGCTGAGGGTGATGGCGGCGGGGCCGGACGTGTGGGCTTCGGGCGGCTCGATTTCGCGGTCGTGGTCATCGCGGACGATCTCCGGCTCCGTGGCGATCGATCGGGATCGGGAAGCACCTTCGATGATACGCTCTCAGGGAGGCGCGGGGCCACCGTCGGCACCGATCGCCGAGGCCGCCGCGGCCAGCGCCGGATCTCCGGCGATCCGGTCGGCGGCGGCCTTGCAGGCGTGGCGGATCGTCGCCGGGTCGCGACCGCCGAAATACGCGCCGATCGCCGCGAAGCTCGCCCCCGTCCGCTCGCGCGCCAGGTAGATCGCCAGGTGCCTCGCCCCGACGATCGCCGCCCGTCGACTCGGCCCGCGCAAATGCGACAACCGGACCCCAAACCGCGAGGCAACCGCCCTGGCGATTGCGTCGACCGAGGTCGAGGCCCCCGCCAGCTCGGCCTCCTCGGCCAGCATCGCGGCGACGGTCTCGGCGTCGAGACCACGCGCCCGGACCGGGCCCGCGCGAGCCAGCAGCGCCAGCCGGGCTAGCCATCCTTCGAGCGTCCGGTAGCCGTCGGCGGTCGCCGCGAGCCGCTCGACCGCCTCCGCCTGGAGCGTCAGCCCGTGGCCACTTGCTCGGAGCAAGACGAACCGACGCCGGGCCGAGAGCCCGGGCGGATCGATCCGCACCGTGAGCCCCGCCTGGAGCCGGCTCAGCAGTCGACCCGGCCAGTCACGCCGCGGCCACGTTCCCGGCGCCGATCGCGCCGAGACCGCCACCGCGGCGCCTCCCGCCTCCAGCGCGTCGAGCGTGTGCGCCAGCTCATCCCGCGCCGGGGGTGCCCGGAGCAACCCTTCCAGATCCTCGATCACCAGCAGCTCGACCGACCGGAGCCGATCCCGCCACTCCGACCATCCGCCCTCGGCACTTGCCTCGGCCTGCGAGGCGGCGAACGACTCGGCGTCGAGGTGCGCCACCGAGGCGCCGGGCGCCCGTCTCAGCCGGTCGGCGACCAGTCCCGCCAGCAGCCGAGACTTCCCCACTCCCGACGGACCATGCACCACCATCGGCGAGAGCCCCCGATGCTCGCCCCTGGCCATTGCCCGCGCGGCGGCCATCGCCAGCTCGTTCTCGGGGCCGGTCAAATAATCGTCCCACGGATGCGAGGGCGCCCCGGTTCCGCCGCTGGCTGGCTCCATCCCCGACATCGATCGGCCCTCAGCGCCGCCGTTCTCTCAAACGATTGTCCGCTGGCGAAGGACCGTTCCAAAAGCCCATGTAGGAGCCAGCTCCTGCTGGCGACCCGGCCGAAGCCGAGGGTGTCGCGCCGATCGCCGGCTGGAGCCGGCTCCTACACGACACGACACGACGACACGGTCCATCGATCCGTCCTCGGCTCGACCCGACTCGACTCGGCTCGGCGCTCCGCCGTTTCTCTCAGGCCCCGTCGGCCGGCCTGACGATGAGCTTCACTTCCTGGCCTCCACGGAGGATGACCGCCTCGGCGGGCTCTCCGGGCTCGGCGTCGGCGGCGGCGTAGGCGTCGGCGATCGAGGTCGTCCATCGGCCGTCCAGCGTCGTCAGGATGTCGCCCGGCTTCAGTCCGCCCTGTTCGGCCGGCGATCCGGGCGCGACCGAGACGATCGGTATCCCCGGATCGTCGAGCCCGCCCGTCGGCTCGCCCAGGGTCAGGCCCCACAGGCCCATCGGCGAAATCACCCGCTCGCGCGCCACCTTCGGACCCATCATCCGCTCGGGAAGGTCCTTCAACAGGTCGCGAACCTCGTAGTCCACCGGCTCGAAGGTCATTTGACGGGTCTGGTAGTCGATCGTGGTCCGATACCGGGCGAACAGGGTGAAGCCCATGATCCCGTCGATCTTGCGCCCGAGCATGTCCCCCAGCGCCTTCAAAACCGGGTGGTCAAACACGACGACCGGCAGCTTCTCCACCTTCAGCCCGCCCGCCTCGAGCGCCTCGATTTGAGCCTCGCCTCGCATCCCGAACAGGAAGGCGCGTGGGGCGTCGTCGCGGACCGTCCCCGAGCCCTCGGCCGCCCGGTTGCTCAGAAGCGTGATCGGCGCGCCCAGGTCGAAGATCAGGCGGTACGGTCCCTTCCCGTTGATCCGGGCCGTCACCAGCATGTGGTTCGTCGGCAGCATCTCGAACCGAACGACCGCCTTCTTCGCGGCGGCCTTGGCCTTCGGCCTCGGGGCATCCTGGGCCGCGCCTGGGCCGGTTGCGAACACCAGCGACGAAACGAGCACCGCCGCGGCGAGGGCGGGCATCAGTCGGAAGATCGGTCGGATCATGGCCTAGAAACCCTCCCCGGCTCGGATGTCGATGGTCTGTTCGCCCGCGTTCGCGCGTCGGACGCGCAGCCGGGCTCGCTCGCCCGGGCGTACGTCCGCCAGCGCCACCCTCGCCGATTTCGGGTCGCTGACAACCCGGTCGTTGATCGCGATCACCTGATCGTCGGCGCGAAGGCCGGCCCGGGCGGCCGGAGAGCCGTCGAGCACCCGGACGACCCTCAGCCCGCCCGGCTTCGTCCCGGTCCATTGGACACCCAGCGACCCACGGAGCAGCCGCTTTTCCTCCGGCTGCTTGCCCATGAGAAAGCCCATCGCCTTGGCCATCGGCCCCAGCGCGTTGAGCGCCCGGACGCCCGGCGGCGGCTCGACCTTCTCACCCGCCTGAACCCTCGGCGCCGGCGGCTCCGGCGGTGTGTAATCCAGCCGCGTCCAGGTCATCCGGTCGTCGGTCGGGTCGATCGTGAGGCGATACCGCCCGAGGATCGTGAACCCAAGGATGCCGTCGATCGTCGCGCCTGGAAGCCCCAGCGCGTTCATCCCGACAAGCTGGAACGGGTCCTCGACCCGCGCCTGCACGCCTTCCAGCCGCGCCCCGCCCTCGATCTCCAGGCTCTTCAGCGGCGTCCAGAATACGTGATCCTCGACCGCCTTCAGGCCCACCTTCCGGGCGGTCTCGGTCGCGACGAAAAGCGCGGGCGCCCCCGAGTCCACCAGGAAGTTGAACGGCCCCTTGCCATCGATCCGAACCCGGACAAGGAAGTGATTGGTGTCCGTGAGGCGATAGGGAACCCGAAACGATCGCCCGACTTGCGGGTCGGGCGCCGGACGCCCGGGAGGCTCGAGGGCCATCGCCGCGGCGAGAGTCGCGGCCATCGCGGCGCCGGCCATCGCCATCGGCCGCCATGCTGGTCGTATCATGATCCGCTTCACTTTCCATGTCGAGGAGTCCAGGACAGGACCGCGACCCCCAGGAACGAGGATCTCCAGGAGAACACGCCCATTATCCCAGATCGCCCGGAAATCGGTCCAGCGCGGCGGAGACCGGTTTCCCCGCCGCCCCCACCCGATCCACCCGGCTAGCCCGGATTATTCAGCCCGGATCGAATAAGTAGACCTCGTTCGGCGTCTAAGCTCTTGTGCCATGAGAACTTACACGTTCGCGCCGAGGTCTCCCATGAGTTCACAGTCTGTCCCCGGAACGGCACTCGATTTCTTC